>NZ_JBEZHO010000035.1:0-93552 GCF_040650615.1 Streptomyces sp. NPDC048643 | reverse complement strand
GGGCTCGAGTTGATGATCGACAGCCCGGCGATCGGCTGGGGCGTGCAGATCGACCGCGTCGAGATCAAGGACGTGTCCCTGCCCGAGACGATGAAGCGCTCGATGGCCCGGCAGGCCGAGGCCGACCGTGAACGGCGGGCTCGTGTCATCAACGCCGACGCCGAGTTGCAGGCCTCGAAGAAGCTCGCGCAGGCCGCCGAGGTGATGTCGGAGCAGCCGGCCGCCCTCCAACTCAGGCTGCTCCAGACCGTGGTGGCCGTCGCCGCCGAGAAGAACTCCACCCTCGTGCTGCCCTTCCCCGTCGAGCTGCTCCGCTTCCTGGAGCGGGCTCAGCAGGGCGCTCCTCCCCAACAGCAGGTCCGGGCAGAGCAGTCCGCGCCCCAGCAGTCCGCGCGGTCGTCGAGGCCGGACGAACCCCGGCAGGTGGGCGAGTCCGGAGCGCCGACCGCGCCGCAACAGGCCTCCACGGCACCGTGGTCGGCCGTGCCCGAACAGTCCGCGGGAGTGCGGGAGCCGGTCGCCCCGTCATCGAACGAGCCTCCCGAGGGGTCGAAAACAAGACAGGACTAGTCCTCACAGGCTGCGTCTTCGCGATCCGCAGGCAGTGTTTGCAGGGGGAATCAACAGGCCTTGACCATGGGCGGCCAGGGCGTAGGTGGGGTACGGCGGTTGTCGTACGCGCGTCCTGAAGTCGACCTTGTGTGTCCCCTGTGCGTCTCGGAATAGTGGGCCGGGAACAACTGGCATGGACGCGTCGAGACGAGCATTTCTGTCGTTCCGCGGGTTCATGTCCGTACGCCTTCCGGTCCTGGAGGTCCCCACAACCTCCCGGTCCGACCCCCCACAGGAGGACGTGAGTTGAAGCACCGACGCATATCCCGGCGCCGTGCCGTCATGACGGGCGCGGGCATCGCCGCACTGGTCACCGCCGGCGTCACCTTCCAGACTGCGAACGCGAGCGAGGCCCCCACGACCTCGACGCCGCACACCCTCTCCGCCCTCGCGGCCGGAAAGCTCGCCTCGACCCTGGGCGAGGACCTGGGCGCCGACGCGGCGGGAACGTACTACGACGCGACGTCGAAGCACCTCGTCGTCAACGTGCTCGACGCGAGCGCGGCCGACGCGGTCACGGCGGCCGGCGCCAAGGCCAGAATCGTCGAGAACTCCCTCGCCGAGCTGAAGGGCGCCCGTACGACGCTCAAGAAGGACGCGACCATCCCCGGCACGTCCTGGGCGACCGACCCGGCGAGCAACAAGGTCGTCGTCACCGCGGACCGCACGGTCTCCAAGGCCGAGTGGGCCAAGCTCACCAAGGTCACCGACGGGCTCGGCGGCACGGTGGAAGTCCAGCGGACGAAGGGGGAGTTCCAGCCCTTCATCGCCGGTGGTGACGCCATCAGCGGTTCCGGCGGCCGCTGCTCGCTCGGCTTCAACGTGGTCAAGGGCGGCCAGCCGTACTTCATCACGGCCGGGCACTGCACCGAGGCCATCTCCACCTGGTCGGACTCCAGCGGCAACGAGATCGGCACGAACGAGCAGTCCAGCTTCCCGGACAACGACTTCGGTCTGGTCAAGTACACCGGCAGCACGGAGCACCCGAGCGAGGTCGACCTCTACAACGGTTCCTCGCAGCCCATCGCCAAGGCCGCCGAGGCGACCGTCGGCGAGAAGGTGACCCGCAGCGGCTCGACGACCCAGGTGCACAGCGGCACGGTCACCGGCCTGGACGCCACCGTGAACTACGGCAACGGCGACGTCGTCAACGGGCTCATCCAGACCGACGTCTGCGCCGAGCCCGGTGACAGCGGCGGTTCGCTCTTCGACGGCGACTCCGCGATCGGTCTCACCTCCGGCGGCAGCGGCGACTGCACCGCGGGCGGCGAGACCTTCTTCCAGCCGGTCACCGAGGCGCTCTCCGCCTTCGGTGCCCAGATCGGCTGACGGCCTCCCCGGTCCGACGGAGCCCCGCTCCCGCGCACCCGCGCGGGAGCGGGGCTCCCGGTGTTCCCGGCGTCGTCGGGGTGTGCGGCTACGAGGGTTTCGGAGCGGTGGTCCCGGCCGGGGCGGCGGTACGTGGCCCGGCGCGGAACACGGCGGCGAGCAGCGTGACCGCGCTGCCGATGACCGCCCACGCCGAGAGCACCAGCAGGGCGCCGGTCATGTCGTTGCCCTTGAAGTACGCGATCGAACGGGCCGACCAGGTGCCCGCCCCCGGCGGCAGAGCCGGGCCGATCGCCTTCCAGAAGGGCGGCAGCATCGGCAGCGGGAAGGCGCCGCCCGCGCTCGGGTTGCCCGCGATCACCACCAGCAGGATCGCCAGACCGATGCCGACGACCCCGAACAGGCCCTGCAGGCCGAGGGTGGCGGCGCCCACCGCGAAGGTGATCAGGGCGCCGAGCCCCCAGAAGGCGCAGACGGGCCCCGGCAGGGCCCCGAGGACCGGGCCCACGATCACCGCGCCGCCGAGACCGCCGACGATCGCGACGAGGGCCATCACGAGGAGTCGGATCATCGCGCGCCGCAGGTTGGCGGGCCGGGCGCCCGCGCTGATCGCGAGGATCGAGGCGCAGAGATAGCCGCCCACGCACCAGCCGACGACCAGATAGAAGGACGAGAGGCCGTCGAAGTCCTGGGTGGAGGCCCGGGCCACGTCGACGGTCCGCACCGTGCGCTGTTCGGTCGCCTCCAGGGTGGTGACCAGTTTCTCCAGGGTGGTGGCGAGGACCGTGCCGCCGCCGGAGGCGACCAGCAGCGTGTCCTTGGAGCTCCGGGGATCGATGATCAGGGCGCCGTCGATCTCCCGGTTCAGGATCTGCTCGCGCGCGGCGGCCGCGTCGGGGACCGTCCTCGGGTCCAGCGGCTCACCCTTGATCCCCTCCAGCCGGGTCACCGTCCGCTCGGCCACCGCCTGCGGGGCGACCACCCCGAACGGCACGTCCCTCGGCTTCGGGTCGTGGAGCGCGCCCACGTAGGAGGCGATGAAGAGCAGCTGGAGCGCGATCACGCCGATGACGAGCAGCGTGGCCCGGGGGGTGACGGCGTCCTTCGCCTCGGCCAGGAAGGACGGGCGCGGGGCGGTGTCGCCGGCTGTCTGCGTCATGCCCCCACGGTCCGAGCCGGTCGGTGTTTGCGCAGGTGGGGAGGGTCCGAACGGATGTCGCACAAGAGTTCGAAAATTGGTCTATGGTGGAGACGAGGTAGTTGGGAACTAGTGTTCGAAAGCCCTTCGGGGCCCAGAGGTCGGGAGGTGCGCGTGCCGGGATTCACGCATCTGCACACCTCCTCCGGATTCTCCCTGCGGTACGGGGCCTCGCACCCGGAGCGGCTCGCCGAGCGTGCCTCCGAGCGGGGCATGGACGCCCTCGCCCTCACCGACCGGGACGGCCTCGCGGGCTCCGTCCGGTTCGCCAAGGCCTGCGCGAAGGCGGGCGTCCGTCCGCTGTTCGGCGTGGACCTGGCGGTCGGGGAGTCCGTGCGGAAGGAGCGGAGGCGCACCCCGGTGCGCGGAGGCGCCTTCATCGACGAGTCGGCGGCCCGCGTGACCTTTCTCGCCCGGGACGGCGCGGCCGGCTGGGCCGACCTCTGCAGGATCGTTACGGCGACGCATGCCGACGCCGAGCGGAGCGGCCCTCCGCTGCTGCCCTGGCCGGACAACCACGGTGACGGCCTGACCGTGCTGCTCGGTCCCTCCTCCGACGTCGGCCGCGCACTCACCGCGGGCCGCCCGGACCGCGCGGCCGAACTGCTCGTGCCCTGGCGGGAGATCTACGGCGACGCCCTGCGCCTGGAAGCCGTCTGGCACGGCCGCCAGGGCACCGGCCCCGGCTCCCTGCGCCTCGCCGCCCGCACGGTCGGCCTCGCCGCCGAACAGCGGGTGCGTCCCGTGCTCAGCAACGCCGTCCGCTACGCCGACCCCGGCCTCGGGCCGGTCGCCGACGTGCTGGACGCCGCCCGTCGGCTCGTCCCCGTCGACCCCCGGCGCGAGCTGGACTCCGGCGAGGCCTGGCTCAAGGACGGGGCCGCCATGCTGGGCGCCGCCGAACGGATCGTCGAGGCGGCCGGTTTCCGCCGGGACACCGCGCACCGGCTGCTCGAACAGACGGCGGACACCGCCGCCGCCTGCCGTGTCGACCCCGAGGACGACCTCGGCATCGGCAGCGTCCACTTCCCGGAACCGCGTCTCGTCGGCGCGGACCGCCGCACCGCCCAGCGCGTCCTGGCCTCCCGGGCGGCGGCCGGCATGGTGCTGCGCGGCTACGCGGGCCGGCGGGACTACTGGGAGCGGATGCACCACGAGCTGGACATCATCGCCCACCACAACTTCGCCTCCTACTTCCTGACGGTCGCTCAGGTCGTGGACGACGTACGGGAGATGGGCATCCGGGTCGCCGCGCGCGGGTCCGGGGCCGGCTCCCTGGTCAACCACCTCCTCGGCATCGCGCACGCCGATCCCGTCGAGCACGGACTGCTCATGGAGCGCTTCCTGTCCAAGCGCCGCCCGGTGCTGCCCGACATCGACATCGACGTGGAGTCCGCGCGCCGGCTGGAGGTGTACCGCGCGATCATCGGCCGGTTCGGTACCGAGCGGGTCGCGACCGTCTCCATGCCCGAGACCTACCGGGTCCGGCACGCCGTCCGTGACGTGGGCGCCGCCCTCTCGCTGGACCCGGCCGAGATCGACCGGATCGCCAAGGCCTTCCCGCACATCCGGGCCCGCGACGCCCGCGCGGCCATGGCCGAACTCCCCGAACTGCGCGAGCTGGCAGGGGAGAAGGACCGGTACGGCAGGCTGTGGGACCTGGTCGAGTCCCTCGACGCCCTTCCGCGAGGCATCGCCATGCACCCGTGCGGGGTGCTCCTCTCCGACGCCTCGCTGCTCGCCCGTACGCCGGTCATGCCGACCAGCGGCGAGGGCCTGCCGATGTCGCAGTTCGACAAGGAGGACGTCGAGGACCTCGGGCTGCTCAAGCTCGACGTGCTGGGCGTGCGGATGCAGTCCGCGATGGCGCACGCGGTGGCCGAGGTGGAGCGGGCGACGGGGGACCGGCCGGACATCGACGCGGCGCCGCCGGGCGACCCGGCGACGTACCGGCTCGTCCAGTCCACCGAGACCCTGGGGTGCTTCCAGATCGAGTCGCCGGGCCAGCGGGACCTGGTCGGACGCCTGCAGCCCGCGACCTTCCACGACCTCGTCGTCGACATCTCGCTCTTCCGCCCGGGGCCGGTCGCCGCCGACATGGTGCGGCCGTTCATCGAGGCGCGGCACGGCAGGGCGCCGATCCGCTATCCGCACAAGGACCTGGAGGGACCGCTGAAGGAGACGTACGGAGTCGTCGTCTTCCACGAGCAGATCATCGACATCGTCGACATCATGACCGGCTGCGGACGCGACGAGGCGGACCGGGTGCGCCGGGGGCTCTCCGACCCAGAGTCGCAGGGGCGGATCCGGTTCTGGTTCGCCCAGCACGCGACCGCGAAGGGGTACGACGCCGAGACCGTCACGCGGACCTGGGAGATCATCGAGGCCTTCGGCTCGTACGGCTTCTGCAAGGCGCACGCGGTCGCGTTCGCCGTCCCGACGTACCAGTCGGCGTGGCTGAAGGCCCATCACCCGGCCGCCTTCTACGCCGGGTTGCTCACGCACGACCCCGGGATGTACCCGAAGCGGCTGCTGCTGGCGGACGCGCGGCGGCGCGGGGTGCCGATCCTGCCGTTGGACGTGAACCGGTCGGCGGTCGCCCACCGTATCGAACTGGTGTCTGAATCTGGTGAGTCGGCCTCGGACTCCGGTTCGGACTCCGGCGTCGGTGTCGGCGTCGGCCCGGACCCGGTCGGTTCCGGCTCGGACTCAGACTCCGGCCCGGGTTCCGGCGGCGCCGGCCGCTGGGGTGTCCGGCTGGCACTGTCCGACGTGCACGGCATCAGCGAGGCCGAGGGCGCGCGGATCGCGGCCGGCCGGCCGTACGCCTCGCTGCTCGACTTCTGGGAACGGGCCCGGCCGAGCCGGCCGCTCGCCCAGCGGCTCGCGCAGGTCGGCGCGCTGGACGCGTTCGGCGCCAACCGCCGCGACCTGCAACTGCACCTGACCGAACTGCACCGCGGCTCCCGGGGGGTGCGCGGCGGCCAGCTCCCGCTGTCCGGCGGACGGAACACCGCCCCGGCCGGGCTGCCCGACCTGTCCTCGGCGGAACGGCTGAGCGCCGAACTGGGTGTGCTCTCGATGGACGCCTCCCGCAACCTGATGGACGACCACCGCTCCTTCCTGGGCGAGTTGGGCGTGGTCACGGCACGCCGGCTGCGTTCGGCGCGGCACGGCGAGACGGTCCTGGTGGCCGGTGTCAAGGCGGCCACCCAGACCCCGCCGATCCGCTCCGGCAAACGGGTCATCTTCAGCACGCTGGACGACGGGACGGGCCTGGTCGACCTCGCCTTCTTCGACGACTCCCACGACGCCTGCGCCCACACCGTCTTCCACTCCTGGCTGCTGCTCGTCCGGGGCGTGGTGCAGCGCCGCGGCCCGCGCAGTCTCAGCGTGGTGGGCGCCGCCGCCTGGAACCTCGCCGAACTGGCCGAACTGCGCGCCGAGGGCGGCCTCGACGTGGTGGCCGCGCGGCTGGCCGAGCCCGCGCCGAGGGCGCCGGGCGGGCGGGAGGAGCCGACGGAGTCCCGGCAGTCGGGAACGTCCGGCGCATCCGGCGACGGAGGTCCGGCCGGGAGCCGGACGATCCGGATGTCCACGGGGTACGAGATGCACCCCTGGGCCGATCTGCGCCCCGCGGGCGAAGGGCCCGCGGGAGGAAAGAAGTTGTGGCACCAGAGTCCGGGGAGTGCGGGATGACCATCCTCTGCGTACGTTTCCAGCTGCCTCCGATGCGCGAGGCCGCCTTGCCCCGACTCCTCGGATTACTGGAGGAGTTCACACCCGTCATCGAGGCGCTGCCGCCCGACGGCGCGCTGCTCGACGTGCGGGGTGCCGAGCGGTACTTCGGCCGTGGCCCCGCCGAGTTCGCCTCGCTGATCCGGGTCCGGGCCCTCGCCCTGCACGGCGTCGACTGCGTGATCGGCGCCGGTCCCGGACCGATGCTCGCGCGGATGGCGCTGCGCGACGCCGCCCCCGGAACGCCCCGGGTGGTGCTCGCGGACCCCGACGCCGTCACGGAGTTCCTCGCCGAGCGGCCCGTCACCGCGCTGCCCGGCGTCGGCGGCGCCACCGCCCGCACCCTGTGCGAGTACGGTCTGGACACCCTCGGCAAGGTCGCGGCCGCGCCCCTGTCCACACTTCAGCGCCTCACCGGCGCCCGGGCGGGCCGCGAACTGCACGAGAAGGCCTCCGGAGTCGACCGCGGCCGGGTCGTGCCGAACGCCACCTCCCGCTCCCTCGCCACCGAACGGCCCTTCCAGCGGGACGAGTTGGACCCCGGCCGACATCGCCGGGCGCTGCTCTCCACAGCCGAGGAACTCGGCGCACGGCTGCGCGCCCTGGAGAAGGTCTGCCGCACCCTGACCCTCACCGTGCGCTACGCCGACCGCTCCGCGACCACACGCAGCCGCACCCTCGGCGAGCCGACGGCGCACTCCTCGACCCTGACCGACACCGCGTACCGCATGTACGAGGCGCTCGGCCTCCAGCGTGCCCGGGTCCGCGCGATCGCGCTGCGCGCGGAGGGACTCACGCCCGCCGAGCAGGCCTCCCGTCAGCTCACCTTCGACCCGGTGGACGAGAAGGTCCGCCGTATCGAGGAGGTCGCGGACCGGGCGCGGGCGAAGTTCGGCCCGCATGTGATCGGACCGGGGACGCTGGCCGCGTGACGTCCTGGGTGGTGAACCCTGAAGAGTGACGAACGGCCGCGCGTCGGGACCTAGTTGGCCCAGGGCGGAGTGAGGACCGAGCCGTCGGCCAGTTCCGCCCGCAGGCCGACGGAGGTGGTGACCCAGGCGGTCGCCGGCTGCCCGGAGGCGTTCTCGATGCCGAGCGCGGTGCCCGGGTTGACGATCACGGTGTCGCCCGCGGTGACCTGTTCGGTCCTGCCGTCGAGCGTGATCAGCAGGTCGCCGGTGAGGAGGTGGAAGATCTCCTCGCGGTCGACGGTGTGCACGGGGGCGCGGAGCCCCGCGGGGAGCTCCGTGCGCCAGGCGCACAGCTCCTTGCTCCCGCTGCGCGGAGCGGCGTACGAGACGAACCGGCCGCCGTGGATCTCGTGGACGACGGCTTCGGAAGAACGGACGACGGGCACGGGGTGCCTCCTGGGTCGGATCGGTGGGGATCGGGATCGGTGCCGGGTCCGTGCGGCGCGCGGGACCGGGCGAGTCCGGCCCGGTCCGTACGGTCGGGCGGGCACGACATATGGTCAAGCTGCTTGACCATATGTCGTGGCCCTATAGTCAAGCTGCTTGACTGATTCGTCAAGGGTGTTTCAATGCCAGCGTGCAGAACTCCGAGGCCATGGCCCTGTCCGCCGCCCTGCTCGCCACCGCCGGCGAGCTGACCCGCCGTATCAACGAGGGTGTCGTCGCCCGCGGATTCGAGGACGTGCGGCCCGCTCACGGGTTCGCCTTCGCGCGGCTCTCGGCGGACGGGGCGACGGTCACCGACCTCGCCACGCACCTCGGGGTCACCAAGCAGGCCGCGAGCCAGCTCGTCGACGAGCTCGTCCGCAAGGGGTACGTCGAGCGCCGGCCGCACCCCGAGGACGCCCGCGCCCGGCTGATCCTGCTGACCGAGCGGGGGCGGGCGTGCACCCGTGCGGCCGAAGAGGCGGCGGCGGACGCCGTGCGGACGTGGGGCGAACTGCTCGGTGAGGGTGACATGCGCGCGTTGTATACGCGTCTGCTGCGCATCGCGCCCTACGGTCCCATCAGGCCCGCCTGGTGACGGTTCGAAGGACCGTGACAGCCCCGATCGGTTACCACTGAAAGTTTTTACTGACGCGTAACTTCACACGCGTGCTACTCGCTCGTAACTTGACGAGTGAACAGCATCCTCGTGATCCGGATCACAGGGCGTACGCCGTCGCAACTCCCTTGAGCCGCAAGGAGATCACACGATGCTGCCCTGGAACCGAGTGCTCAGACCCCTGGCCGCCCTGCTCCTGGCCGCCGCCGTCGCGGTCGTCCCCGCCGCCACGGCCCAGGCCGACTCCGCCCCCAGCAGTGGCTGGAACAACTACTCCTGCAAGCCGTCCGCCGCACATCCCCGCCCCGTCGTCCTCGTCCACGGCACGTTCGGGAACTCCGTCGACAACTGGCTGGCGCTCGCGCCCTACCTGACCAGCCGCGGGTACTGCGTCTTCTCCCTCGACTACGGCCAGCTCCCCGGCGTCCCCCTCTTCAACGGCCTCGGCCCCATCGACAAGTCGGCCGCGCAGCTCCAGGTCTTCGTCGACAAGGTGCTCGCCGCGACCGGCGCCGCCAAGGCCGACCTGGTGGGCCACTCGCAGGGCGGCATGATGCCCCGCTACTACCTCAAGTTCCTCGGCGGAGCCGCCAAGGTGAACGCCCTCGTCGGCATCGCCCCCGACAACCACGGCACGACCCTGAGCGGCCTGGCCAACCTGCTCCCGTACTTCCCCGGTGCCGCGGACCTGCTGTCGTCGGCGACTCCGGGACTCGCCGACCAGGTCGCCGGTTCCGCGTTCCTGACCAAGCTCAACGCGGGTGGCGACACCGTCCCCGGCGTGCACTACACGGTCATCGCCACCAAGTACGACGAGGTGGTCACGCCGTACAACTCGCAGTTCCTGAGCGGATCCGACGTCCACAACGTCCTGCTGCAGAACCTGTGCGGCCTCGACCTCTCCGAGCACGTGGCCATCGGGATCGTCGACCGCATCGCCTACCACGAGGTGGCGAACGCCCTCGACCCCGCCCACGCCTCCGCCACCACCTGCGCGTCCGTGTTCAGCTGAGCACACCGCCGGGGGCCGACCGGCCTGAGCCGCCGGTCGGCCCCCGGAGTCCAGCGCCCTAGCGGCCGTGCCGGCCGCCCGGGGTGGCCCGGCGCCGCACCGACGCGAACAGCGTCGCGGCGCCGAGCGCCAGGACGGCGGCACCGCCGACCGCGATGTACGCGGTGGTGGAATCGCCGCCGGTCTCGGCGAGGTTCGCGGAGGAACCGGCGGCCTCCGGCCGGTTCGCCGCGGCGTCCGTGGTCGCCTCCGTGTCGTCGGCGACGCCGGCCGCCTTCGCGCTCGCGGTCGGCTCGGCCGACGTGCCGGCGTCGTCGTCGCCGTGACCGTGGTGCTCCACCGTCGACTTGTCGCTGCCGTCCGCGATCTGCTCGTCCGAGGGCGCGGAGGCGCTCGGCGCCGGAGTGGTGCCACCCCCCGCGCCGTCCCCCTCGTCAGTGCCCCCGCTGCCGCCGAACGCCACGTCAGAGCAGGAGTAGAAGGCCTCCGGGCTGTCCGAACGCTGCCAGACGGCGTACAGGAGCTGCTTGCCGGAACGCTCCGGGAGGCTGCCGGAGAAGCTGTAGAAGCCGTTCGAGGCGGTCGGGTCGGTGACCGTCGCGACGGGGTGCGTGAGGTCGAGGTCGGCCCAGGCGAGCGACTTGGACGCGTCGTAGCCGGACTTCGTGATGTAGACCTTGAACGTGCCCTTGTGCTGAGCCGTCACCCGGTACCTGAAGGTGTACGCGCCGCTGCTCACGCTGGTCGCCGGCCAGTCGGCGCGCGCGAGGTCGAGCCCCTTGAACTCCTCGCTGCCGGCGCTGCAGAGCTTGCCGTCCGGGATCAGGGCCTGGTGCTGTCCGTTCGCGTCGCCGATGCGGATGCCGTTCCAGTCGTAGAGCGCCTGCGCGCCGCCCGCGGCGACCGCCGCCTTGCAGGCCGCCGACTTCGGGCTCTCCGGACCCTCCGCGTAACACTGGGACACCCGGCTCACCGGGTCCCCCATCGTGCCGTGCGCCGACGCGGGCGCGGCGGCCAGCGCGGACAGCGCGAGCGGGGCGATGCCGACGGCGGCGACAGCGGCGGCCTTGCGGCGTGCAGACATGAGGGAACTCCTCGAACGATCCTGATGCGTGGGGCGAGCCCCGCACGCCGTTCGTGCGGGATCCCGTGGGGGTGATCAGAAACTAGCCCCAGGAATCCGTGAAATCGCCTGCTGGAGACGGGTGATGGGGATCCTTATGGCGCTGTTAAGGCGGGGCTAACGGGGGGCTCAGGAAGGAGGGGCGAGGCCGGTCGGGGCATCGGCGTGCCGCGGGACCGGCGGCCTGTGGGTAGCGTGCGGGTATGACGGAGATGCCCGGGGAGTCAGGCGGGTTCGGAGAGCCCGGAGAGCGGCTTGCGGAGTTCGGGGTGCGGTGTGCCGCCGTCGGTGACGTGCCTGTCGTGCGGGCCGTGATCGACGCCGCCTTCGAGCCCTACGTGGAGCGCATCGGGGTCGTGCCCGCGCCCATGAAGGCGGACCACGCGGCCAACGTCGCGGCCGGCCGGGTGTACGTCACGGGGGAGCCGGTGACCGGGCTCGTGGTCGTCGAGGAGCGGCCCGACCACCTGTACCTCGACATCGTCGCCGTGCGGCCGGACGCCCACGGCCGGGGCGTCGGGGGACGGCTGCTGCGGTTCGTCGACGCACACGCGCGTGCCCTCGGACTGGACGAGGTCAGGCTCTACACGAACGCGATGATGTGGGAGAACCAGAAGATCTACCCGAAGCTCGGCTACGAGGTCGTCGAGCGGCGCGTGGACGGGCCCTACGACCGCGTCCACTACCGCAAGCGCCTCGGCTGACCGAGGCCGCGCCGGTCCCGCGGGGCGGCTCAGCCGTCCGGCCACCAGGTGCGCGCGATGTCCTTGCGGATCTCCGGGCGCGCGGCCGGACGTTCCTCGGCCTCGTCCCGTACGCGGCGGGAGTCCGACTTCCTCAGGGGCTTCTGCACGGTCGCACGGCGCATGGCTGCCTCCTCGCGTCTACCGGATCCCGATGGTGTACGGAGGTAGACCTTTCGGGGGAGAGTTCCTCATCGGTGGCGATCTGTCTGTGGCGCCGGTCACGTCCTGCCCCGGTCCGGCCACCGCGGCGGGCCCCCGGATTGTCAGTGGCGGCTGACACGATGGGACGCATGGTGAACGACGGCGTGACGAATCCAGGGGCGGGCGTCGACTGGGACGCGGAGTCCGCCACGTTCGACGAGGAGCCCGACCACGGCCTGCGCGACCCGGCGGTCCGCGAGGCCTGGGCGGCCCGGCTGCGGACCTGGCTGCCGGGCCGGCCGGGAGACCTGCTCGACGTCGGCTGCGGCACGGGCAGCCTGTCCCTCCTCGCGGCCGAGGAGGGACACCGGGTCACCGGGGTCGATCTCTCGCCCCGCATGATCGACCTCGCCAGAGCCAAGCTGGCCGGCCGTGACGCGGCGTTCCTCGTCGGTGACGCGGCGGCACCCCCCGTCGGCGAGCAGCGGTACGACGTCCTCTTCTGCCGCCATGTGCTCTGGACCCTGCCCGCCCCCGAGCGCGTGCTGCGGTACTGGCGGGGGCTCCTGCGGCCCGGCGGCCGGCTCGTCCTCGTCGAGGGCGTCTGGGGGACCGTGCACCCGGTCGGTCTGTCCGCCGACCGGCTGAGCGCCCTGCTCCGGCCGCTGGTCGCCGAGGCGGGCGAGGGAGCCGAGCTGCGCGTGGAGCCGCTGTCGGGCGACGCGCGGCTGTGGGGGCACGAGGTCGACGACGAGAGGTTCGCCGTGGTGGCCACCTTCTGAGCCCGGGTCGTGGATCCCGGACGCCACCGGGCCGGCCCCAGGAACCGTCGGCACCGGCACCCCCGAGAGGCGGCCGGTGCCGGCTGAACCCGGCTACTCCAGCAGCGCTTCGAAACCGCCCTCGCGGGCCAGGCGTTCGAGGTCGTCCAGGGCCTTCTCCGCGGCGGCGGCCGCCGCCGGGTCCGTGGCCGCCAGACCGCTCTCCGCGAACTCGTCCTCGTCCAGCCGTAGGACCGCAGTGCCGTCGGCCGAGCGCCACAGGTCCAGATCGAGATCCTCGACCACCAGCCGCCCCGCGGAGACGGCAGCGGGCCGCGTGACGTCGCAGTACCAGCCCTTCCGCACGCCCGCCGCGTCCCGGACCTCCTTCACCGCGTACCACCGGTCCCGCCAGTAGTACTCGGTGAAGACATCGCCCCGCTCGAACCGTACGAAGCCGAAGTCCCGGGCCGTGTCGCCCGCCCACGGGGCGCGCACCACGACCCGCGTCCCGTCGTCGGCGAGCAGCTCCGCCGGGTAACTGATCTTCGTACGGCCCGCCTTGACGAGCACGATCTCCACCGTGTCAGGCGTTTCCGCCGAGTTCGTGGACATACTTCACCTCCGTGGCGCACACGTCGTAGCCGAACCACTTGTTGATCGCGAGCATCGGCCCGTTGTCCGCATCGTTGCCGGTGAACGCCTCCCGGTAACCGGCCGCGCGGGCGCGGTGCAGTGAGTGGTTCTTGGCGAGCTTGGCGAGACCGCGGCCCCGGAACGCACGGGCGGTGCCCGTCATCACGGTGCCGTAGCGGGTGCCGCCGTCGGTGCGGGCCGCGCTGAAGGCTGCCGGCCGGCCGTCCACCAGGGCGACGGACGTCAGCTCGTGGTCGAGGAGCGGATGACGCCAGGTCTCCTCCAGCCAGGCCTCGTAGTCCGTGAACTCCCGTTCGACGTCGCTGGGTTCGTCGAGGAGGGTCTCCGCGTCCAGGGCGAACAAAGGCCGCGGGTCGTCCGCGAAGTCCGCCCCCGTGCGCAACTCGACGCCGGGGGGCGGGGACTGGAGCGGCGGCAGCGTGCCGTTCGCCAGGTCGAGGCGGAGGAAGTGCGCGGAGCGGGCCGAGCGATAGCCGCGCTTCTCCGCGAAGGCGCGGTTCGCGGGCGCGTCCAGCACCCAGGCGAACAGCCGGGTCGCGCCCAGGGCGGCGAGCCGCTCCTCCGCGGACCGCACCAGCAGCGAGCCCGCACCGCGGCCCGTCCGCTCCGGGTGCACGTACACGTTGACGTAGGCCTGGCCCGGCTCGGGGCTGTCGTACACGATGCCCACCTGCGCGGTGCCGACCGGCTCGCCGTCCTCCAGGGCCAGCAACGGCCGGTAGTGCGCGTCGGGATGGGCGTGCTCGACGTCGTAGGCGATGGACTGCGGGGTGAAGAGCATGAAGGGGAGAGCCTCGTGACGGATACGCGCGAAGCTCGCGGCGTCCACCGGGTCCCCACGACGCACCTCACGGATGATCAGTGTCATGGCAGCGCACGCTACGGGGAGGCCGCGTGCGGATGCCTCTCATTTTCCCCGGGTGCGGGACAATCGCCGGGTGACCCTGAAGATCCACATCGCAGAGGGGGCCGCGCCGTACGAGCAGGTGCGCGCCCAGATTTCCGAGCAGGCCAGGTCCGGCGCGCTGCCGGTCGGCCACAAGCTGCCCACGGTGCGGGGGCTGGCCGAGTCGCTCGGCCTCGCGGCCAACACCGTCGCCAAGGCCTACCGGGCCCTCGAGTCGGACGGGGTGATCGAGACACGCGGCCGCAACGGAACGTTCGTGGCCGCCGCCGGGGACGCCGCGGCGCGCGAGGCGGCGTCGGCCGCGCAGGCCTACGCCGACCGGGCGCACCGCCTCGGACTGACCGAGGCCGCCGCGCTCGCCGCCGTACGGGACGCCCTGCGCGCGGCGTTCGAGGGGAACTCCTAGAGCACCCGGAGCACCCGGAGCACCCGGAGCACCCGGAGCATGCGGAGCGCTCTGAGCGCCGGAACCTCCGCGCCTACAGGTACAGCCCCGCGTCCGCGCCCTCACGCTGGTCCGGGACCGATGTCGGTGTCGTGCCGCGGCGCAGCGCGTACAGCTCGGCGAGGGTCGCGCCCTCCCGCGGGACGCCCTCCTCGGTGCCCAGCCAGCCGACCGACTCCCGGCGGGTCAGCGGTCCGACCTCGATACGGGCGAGACAGCGGCCGGGGCGGACGACGGCGGGGTGGAGACGCTCCAGGTCCTCGTTCGTCGTGACGCCCACCAGGACGTTGCGGCCCTGGCCGAGCAGTCCGTCGGTGAGGTTGAGCAGCCGGGACAGGGCCTGGCCCGCGGTGTGCTTCGCCTCGCCGCGGATCAGCTCGTCGCAGTCCTCCAGCAGGAGCAGCCGCCAGCGTCCCTTGCCCGTGCCGTCCTCCTCGCCGATCGCGATGTCCATCAGATAGCCGACGTCCGAGAAGAGCCGCTCGGGGTCCAGCACACAGTCCACCTGGCACCAGTCGCGCCAGGAACGGGCCAGCGTGCGCAGGGCTGACGTCTTGCCGGTGCCGGGCGGACCGTGCAGGAGCAGCAGCCGGCCCGCGATGTCCTCGGGGGTCGTCTTCATCAGGCCGTCCATCGCGTCCGCGACCGGCGCCGTGTAGTTGGCGCGGACCTCCTCCCACGTGCCGGCGGAGATCTGCCGGGTCGTGCGGTGCGGGCCCCGGCGCGGCGACACGTACCAGAAGCCCATCGTCACGTTCTCCGGCTGCGGCTCCGGTTCGTCCGCCGCACCGTCCGTCGCCTGGCTCAGCACCTTCTCGGCCAGCTCGACACTGGTCGCGGTCACGGTGACGTCCGCGCCCCTGTTCCAGCGCGACACCAGGAGGGTCCAGCCGTCGCCCTCGGCGAGGGTCGCGCTGCGGTCGTCGTCCCGCGCGGAGCGCAGCACCCGGGCGCCGGGCGGGAGCAGGGTGGCCCCGGACCGTACACGGTCGATGTTCGCGGCGTGCGAGTGCGGCTGCTCGCCCGTCGCGAAGCGACCGAGGAACAGCGCGTCGACGACATCCGACGGCGAGTCGCTGTCGTCGACGTTGAGCCTGATCGGCAGAGCGTCGTGTGGGTTCGCAGACATGCCGCCATGATCCGTCACGCGGGCGTCCCATGCACCCGGTTTCCGCAGTGCGTCGCGTGTGTCGCGTGGGTCCAGCTCTTCCGGTGTATCCCTTCCATCCTGTTACAGGGCTGTACGACGACAGACCTGTCGCGCGCCCGATTCCCCCCGTTACTGTTGCCCATGATGGGACGTCATGGGTGGAATTCGGGGGAACGACGGTGGCGCCTGACCGCGCTGCTCGGCGTGGGCGCGGCCGTACTCGCCCTGGTCGTGACGCTGCTCAACACCCTGCCGGGGGACGGCGGGAGCACCTTGGGCACCACCCGCGACGGGGACAAGGTGCACGGCACTCCGGTCACCCCGCCCCAGACGCCTCGTCCCGACGTGGGCTGGGGGTTCACCCACACCCAGTACAGCGCCGACGAGGGCGACGACGCGGCCACCGAGCGGGTCGAGGGACTGCTGGGCCGTGACGAGGTGTCGCTGCCGCAGAACCAGCACATCATGGGGTGGGGAGCGGGCAACCCCGAACCGTCCAAGGGGCGTTACGACTTCTCCGAGATGGACAGCCGCATCGACTTCGTCCGCAGGTCCGGCGGCACCCCGGTCGTGACCCTGTGCTGCTCCCCGGACTGGATGAAGGGCGGCAAGCCCGGGGCGGACCGGACGAACTGGAGCCAGGCCTCGCTGGAGACGGCACCGGAGCCCTCGCACTTCGCGGACTTCGCCGCCCTCGCCGCGACGGTCGCCCGGCGCTACCCCGACGTACGCCACTTCATCGTCTGGAACGAGTTCAAGGGCTTCTGGAACGACGGCGAGGGCCGCTGGGACTACGAGGGCTACACCAAGCTCTACAACCTGGTCTACCAGGCGCTGAAGAAGGTGGACAAGGACATCATGGTGGGCGGCCCCTACCTGGTCATGGACAGCTTCGACCCACGCCAGACGCAGGACGCGTCCACGACGGTGAAGGGAACCTGGGGCGCCATGGACCAGCGGGTCCTCGACGCCTTCACCTACTGGAACGAGCACAAGGCGGGCGCCGACTTCGTCGTGGTCGACGGCTCCAGCTACACCAACGACGACGAGACGCTCCCCGACGAGTTCGCGGCCACCGACAAGTTCACGGCCGTCAGCAGATGGCTGCGCGGGCAGACGCACGGACTGCCGCTGTGGTGGGCCGAGTACTACGTCGAACCGGCCGACTCCAAGGACGAGCGCAAGGGCTGGTCCGAGACCCGACGCGTCGCGGTCCAGGCCAGCGGCATGATGGCGATGGTGCGGGGCGGCGCCTCCTCGGGCTTCTACTGGAACCCGGAGAAGGAGAAGGGCGCCGACTGCCCCGGCTGCCTGTGGACCCCGACCGACACCGCCGACGGCGGCGGGGACCTGCCCATGTACGACCTGATCTCCCGCTTCGGCAAGGCGTTCCCGCCGGGCACGGTCTACGAGAAGGTGTCCGTCGCCGCCGACGACGTGCCGAACGTGCGGGTCCTCGCCACCGACCGGACCGTCCTCGTCGTCAACACGCGGGACCGGTCGATCAGCGCGAAGGTCGACGGGAAGCGGTTCCAACTGGGCGCGTACGCGGTGAAGTGGCTCAGCCGCTGACCGGGCCGGCCGACGGCCCAGGGACATGAGGACGCGGCCCGGCCGGCGTACCGACCGGGCCACGTCACCCGCACGCACCGCTCCCGCGCTCCTACTTCATCGTCAGGAACCGCTGCACCAGTGAGGCCAGCAGGACCGCCAGCAGCGGCAGGGAGAACCAGAAGCTGCTCTGGACCCAGCGCAGTTGCCGCACCCCGGGCCGCACCGCCACCCGCACGACCTCCCGCGCCGTCAGCAGCACGATGAGCGCGATCGCGGCGAGACCGCCGACGACCGACCACGGCGTCCACGTGACCTGCGGCCCGATCGGCCCCGGTTCGGCCCGCGGGACCGCGCCCTCCGGCCGCTCACGCAGCGCGTACATCGTGACGTCGTCGTTGACCAGGACCTTCCTCAGTTCCGGCCGCTCGTCGAGGTTGGTGATCAGCCGCGACTCCCACGTCGCCGAATAACCCACGTCCAACTGGAGGTAGACCACCTGGCTGCGGTTGATCATCAGATACGAGTTCGGGCCCGCGTCCTTGAGCGCCTTCACGAGCCCGGACACCAGCACCGGGTCGGCGGGCGCGAGCGTGGGGACGTACTGCACCTTCTCCATGTCCCTGGCGCCCCACGGCATCGCGGGCGTCACGTTGTCGACCGTGTCGTTGCTCAGCCACAGCAGCCGGGCCGTCGGATCGTCGTGCGCGTACACGTAGTCCATGGCCGTGACCTCGCCCGGCCGGATCCGCTCGAAGGACTCGTTGCCCCAACGGGCCACCAGGAAGCCGCCCATGAGGAGCAGACCCGCCATCAGCGCGGCGACCGGGGCGAGACTCAGCCGGTCCTTCTCCCGCTCCTTCGCGGTGACGCCGGTACGCGGGAACAACGCCAGTCCGGCGAGCAGGGCGGCACCCGGCACGGCGAACATGAAGACGCGCAGCGCCATCTCGCCGCCGTACGACTGCATGCCGAAGCCGAGGAACGGGACGAAGGTCAGGACGAGCAGCGACCGTTCGCGGTACCGGTGCTCGCGCCGCCGCCACCAGCCCCAGCAGGCGAAGGCCATCATGCCGCCGGCGAGCAGCACCCGTGTGTACAGCACCAGCTTGTGCGTCGAACTGCCGCCCTGGATACGGCCGGAGACCGACGTCGACACGTTGCTGCCGACGCCCCCGACACCCCCGAACAGGTCGTCGAAGTGGCCCGACCAGTACGGCTCGGCCATGAAGCCGACCCAGGCGGCGACCAGCACGGCGAACAGGATGGGCAGACCGCGCAGTTCGGAGCGGCCGACGAGGACGAGGACCGCGAGAACGCCCAGCATCACGAACGGGGTCAGCTGGTGCGCCGGCACGGTGGCCGCGAACAGCCCGATCAGGACCATCAGGAGCACGGCCTGCTGCCGCCGGTCCGCCGGCTCGACCTCCGCCTCGCCCGGCCGCCGCTTCGTCCACAGCACACGCGGCGCCCGGAACCACACGAGCAGGATCGCCACGAACACCAGGTACAGCAGGTAGGTGAAGCCCTGCGGCGAGAAGTAGTCCTGGCCCACCCAGCCGCACAGCGTGAAGAACCAGATGCCCGTCCACTTGGCGCGCCAGCTCGCCCGCATCGACCGGACCAACAGGAACATCGGCGCCAGATAGAGGAGTTGGATGGTCATCGGCCACCAGCGGATGACCTCGGACAGATCGGAGACCCCGCACGCCTTAGCGACGAACGCGGCCACCGCGAAGAAGCCCGGCCAGCTCCAGCGGGCGTCCAGGTCCGGCACGGCGGACCCGGTCCGGTCGATGTAGTCGAGGAAGCCGAGATGCTGCCAGGCGGTCGCGAACCGCGGCTCGGTCTCGATGACCGCCGGGAGCGCGTGCAGCGACACCACGGTGGCGAGCAGAGTGACCAGCAGCAGACCCCGGTGCTCGCGTCTCATCCACAGCAGCGAGCTGAAGACCGTGACCAGCAGGGCGGCGCCGATCAGCGTCGGCAGCGGGAGCACCGAGATCAGGCCCAGGCCGCCCATGTCCGTGAGCGAGTCGTCGTCGAGGCCGAACGCGGGGACCCAGTAGAGAAGCAGCGCCGAGATGAGCAGGAAACCGAGGACGACACCGGGCCTCGACGGACGCAGGACGCGCTCGCGCCAGGACAGGGGAGGGCCGTCCGGGGGCTTCCGGTCCTCCCCCGTCCCGTCCGACGGGACCGGTTCCGCGGCCGACGCGCCCTCCGCCGGAGCGGCCCGCACCCCGGACACGGCACCGTCGGGTCCCTCCGCCTCGAACGGGGCGTCGACCTCCGGCACCTCCACCGGGCCCAACGAGGCCTCCGAACCGGGCTCGCGCGCCTCCACGGGCAGCCCCACGGACGGCTGCCGCTGCGCCCAGGCGGGGCGGCGCTCGGCGCCCGTCCCGGTGCGCACCGCTGCGGTGCCGGTCGGCGGCGTGCCCGGCCCGGGGCGTACGTCCGGCCGGCGATCCAGGTGGTCGAGGTCGATGTGCAGGCCCAGGGCCAGGGTGTCCGAGTCGAGCGCCCAGGCCGGGCCCCGCTTCGGCTCGCGCGAGGCGGCGGCGTCGCGCGCACCGAGGTCGGCGAGGTCTCCGTCCGGCGCCGTGTCCGCCGGAGGCTCGGCGGGCGGCGCGGTCCGCACGATCCTGAACAGCTTCGGTGCGGCGATCGTCACGATCACCGCGAGGCTCGAGATCTCCGCGACGCCCGCGCCGGTCAGGCCCATGCGGGGCAGCAGGATCACCGTGAGGCCGAGGACCAGAAGGCACAACAGGCCCTGGAGATAGGCGAGTCCAGAGGTGCGGCTCTGCGCGCGCAGCACGGCGAAGTAGGTCTCCATGACCACCCGCAGCAGCGCGCCGACGGCGAACCAGCGCAGCAGCGGCGTCGCCGCGTGCGCGTACCCGGCGCCGAAGACGTGCAGGATGTACGGCGCGCCGAGGAACAGCAGTCCGCACACCGGCAGCATGATCCGGGCCATGCGCCTGAGCGCGGCGCGGGTGTTGGCGGCGAGCCGCGCCGGATCGTGCGACCCCTCCACCGTCAGCGAGGCGCCCATGTTGATGGCGAGCAGGTTGACCGTGCCGCCTATGGTCGTGGTGATGTAGAAGTACGCGTTGTCGGTGGAACTGACCTGCGAGGCCACGATCACCGGCACGAGATAGACCACGGCGAGCGAGAACAGCGACCCGGTGTAGTCACCGGCGAGGAACCGGCCGATCTCCCTCAGGGAAGGCGGCTTGGTTCGGGTCTCCGTCGCCTTCACGTGCCTCGGCACCAGCCGGCGGAACACCAGGATCCCGAGCGGCACCACCGACAGGGCGATCGCCGCGACCCAGGAGACGAACACGCCCGAGGTGGGGATCGCGGCCGCGAGGCCGATCAGCAGCGCCAGCTTCACCGCGGAGAACACGGTGTTGCCCACCGGTACCCACAGCGCGCTGCGCAGCCCCGTCAGCACCCCGTCCTGCAGCGTCAGCACCGACCAGGCGACCACCGCCAGCACGAAGAACGTGCCGTGGAGCGGACCGTGCAGGAAGCGGTACGAGGGGCCCCACAGGTTGAGCGTGAGCAGGAAGATCCCGGCGGCGAACGCCACGACCACCGAACTGCCCGCGTACGTGCGGAAGATGAGCCGGCCGGTCGCGCGTCCCGCGACGGGGATGAAGCGGGCGAGGGCGCCGGTCAGTGTCACCGCGGTGATGCCCGCGAGGAGTTTCATCGCGGCGATGGCGGCGGAGCCCTGGCCGACCGCCGACTCGGTGTAGTAACGGGCGGCGATCAGCCAGTACCCGAGGCCCAGCACCGCGGAGATCCCGGTGTTGAGCATCAGGGCGTAGGCGTTGCGGAACAGCGGGCTGCCGCCTCCGCCGCCCGTGCGGCCGGTGCCGGGCAGACGCAGGCGGCGGCCCGGCCGCTGCTCGGGTGCCTCGGGCGCGGTGGTCGAGGACTGGGCTGTGGTGGTCGTGTCAGACACGGGAACGGATGGCCTTCCGGCGGACCTGTCGTGCTCTTCGGACCATGGCGTACCCCTTGGTGAGGGCCCGGTCCCGGGCGAAGGTGCGGGCGATCGAACGGCCCTCGACCAGCCGCTCGAACTCCTCGATACCGGTCGTACGGCGCACGGTGACGCGTTGCAGGGCGTATGGGCCCTGCCGGCGGCGGGCAAGGCCGTTGCCGACGGCGAGCGACTGGGCGAACCCCGCCGCACGCACCGAACGGCGCACCCCTGCGCTGGAGTAGCCGTACGGGTACGCGAACGAGTCCGGGTACGCGCCCAGTTCGCCGGCGATGATCTCCCGGCAGCGCAGCAGCTCGAACCGGAGCGCGTCGTCCGTGATCTGGTCGAGCTGCGGATGGGTGTGGCTGTGGCCGCCGATCTCCGTCTGTTCCCCGGCGAGTGCGCGCACCTGGTCCCAGTCGAGCATGGTGTCGAGGCCGCCCCCGGTGTCGTACGCGCCCCTGATCCACCCCGTGGACACGAAGAGGGTGGACGCGAAGCCGTGCTTGGCGAGGGCGGGCAGGGCGTGCCGGTGCACGCCCTCGTAGCCGTCGTCGAAGGTGATCAGGACGGGGTGCGCGGGCAGCGGTACGCCCGAGCGCCAGGCCGCCGCCAGCCGGGCGGTGCCGACGGGGGTGAACCCGCGGTCGTCGAGCAGCGCCATCTGCTCGGCGAACGCCTCGGGCGCGACGGACAGCGCCCGGGTCGCGTCGTTCGGCGTCCGCGCGACCGAGTGGTACATCAGGATCGGTACCGGTCCGCTCATGCCGCCGCTCCCTCGTCGTCCGGGACCCCCTCGACCGCCGCGACGGGGGCGACCGAGAACACGGCGCCGCTCCGGCGGGCCCGGACGCTTCCCGCGACATACCCGCCGGCCGCCGTCAGTACCCCGGCGACGATGGCTCCCGCGCGGCCCGCGCCGCCGGGACGGGCCAGGGCCGCGTCCCGCAGTCCGCGCAGCACCCCGACGGGCAGGACCCGGGTGGTGTAGCGGCGCTCCGACTCAAGTCCTTTTCCGGCGCCCACACTTCGGGCGACCAGGGCCTTGGAGAGGCCTTCGGCGTAGGCCCGGGTGCGGAAGTAGCCGAACCGCTCGCGGGTCGCGGGCACCCGGTGGTGGATGACCGCGCGGTCGTCGATCAGCAGGACGGAGTCCGGCCGGGCACGGGTGAGCCGGATGCACAGCTCCGTCTCCTCGCAGCCCAGCGGACGCCTGTCGCCGTCGCGGCCGATCCCGGTGGCGAAGCCGCCCGCCGCGTCGAACGCCGTACGGCGGAAGGAGGCGTTGCCGCCGAGGACGTTGCGGACCCGGACCCGGCCCGGCGGCAGGCCCTTGTACGTGCAGCCCACCACCCAGTCGAACTCCTCGGGGAACCAGGCCGGCCGGCGGCCCGACGCCCAGACGGGCATCGTACGGCCGCCGACGGCCATCACCCGCGGGTCGGCGTAGCCCTCGGCGAAGTGCCGCAGCCAGTCCCGTTCGGCGACGGCGTCGTCGTCGAGGAAGGCGATGACGGAGCCGTGCGAGGCGGCGATCCCGGTGTTGCGGCCGGCGGACAGACCGCGGGGGCCCGCGTTGGCGAGCACCCGCACCCCGTCGGTCTCCTTGTACTCCCGGGCCAGCCGCTCCAGCAGAACGGAGTTGTGGTCGACGACCAGCAGCGTCTCCAGGGCGGTCAGGGACTGCGCGCGCACCGAGGAGACCGCCGCGAGGATGTCCTCCCAGCGGTCCTCGGTGTACACGCAGATCACCACGGAGATGTCCCGCGTGCTCAAGACACCTCTCCCCGGCCGGAGTCGAGCTGGTGGGCGTGCGGCGTCCGGCGCAGCGCGCGCCGGTTGGACCGCTCCTTGAGAATCACCTTGAGCACCCGGATCCCGTCCCGCACGGCGCGCAGATTGCTCGCTCCGTGGATGCGGAGGTACTCGTGGCTGGGTATCTCCTGCACCTTGAGGCCCGCCTTGACGACCCGGATGTTCATCAGGGTCTCGACCTCGAAGCCGGTGCAGTCGAGCTCGATCTTGTCGAGGCAGTGCCGCCAGAACGCGTTGTAGCCGTAGCAGAGATCGGTGTAGCGGGCGCCGAACTTGGCGTTGACGGTCGCGCAGAGCACACGGTTGCCGAGCTTGCGGATCGGCGTCATGTCGGACGTGCCGCCGCCGTTGGCGAACCGCGAGCCCTTGGCGAAGTCCGCCCCGGACACCAGCGCGGAGACGTACGAGACGATCTCGTGGCCGTCGGCCGAGCCGTCCGCGTCGACCATGACGATGATGTCGCCGGTGCACGCCGCGAACCCGGTGATCAGCGCGTCGCCCTTGCCCCTGCCGAGCTGCTTGACGACCTTGACGTCCGGCCACAGCTCACGGGCGACCTCGACGGTGTTGTCGGTGGAGTTGCCGTCCACGAGGACCACTTCGTGGATCCAGGACGGCAGCGTCTTGAAGACGTACGGGAGATTCTCCGCCTCATTCATGGCGGGAATCACGACACTCACCGGTGGCGCGATGGCCAGGTGAGAGGAGATCGGCCGGTAGATCGCGGCCACTAACGGATCGTCGCCCGAGATGGCTGGGCGCAGGACTGAGCTCATGAGTCTGGTCCCTCTCGTCCGGTGGACCGCCCGCCCCTGGGCGGTCCGTCTCTTTGTCCGGTTCGAAAGGGGGGTTACTCACTGACGGCATGCCGGAATGGATCTCCGTCCATGCCGGGTGAGCTGGCAAAACGTGCCCGCTCCGAAGTGAGGAGCAGGCTGCGCGGCCCGACTCGGCATACGTCTGGTCACCGAGAACGGCACCCCCCAACCGCGCCCCGCGCCGGCTTCCATCGCGGTCCTGAGCCCTCCCCTGGAGCCGCTGATGATGGACCGATGCGGGTGAGATGTACGACGGTATTGACGAATGCGTCTGTATGGCAAGACCTGGAACGAGGCCTCACCTTTTTGTTGGTTTGACCGTTACCTTGCACCTCGAACGGATTTTCCCCATCCGTTTGAGGGTCCTTGGGTGCGCCGTCGGCGCACCAGTGTGAGCAGCAGAATCAGTGAACTGAGCGCCGTCACGGCGACGATGCCGCCGGGCACCGACCAGCGGTGCACGGCGAGCATGCCCTGCGCCACCAGCATGTCCAGGACGACGGCGCCGGCGACGGACGTGAGGACGCGGCCGAACGGGTCGAGTCCGCGCAGCGCGGCCCCGATCGCGACCGACGGCGCGGCGAGCAGGAAGAAGAGCGTGAACGGCCCGCGCAGCGGTGAGTTCGCGTCGGCGAGCGCGAGAAACGCGCCCACGGCCCCCACCGTGGTCGCGCCGCCCGCGAGCAACGGCAGCAGGTCCCTCCCCGGACGCTGCCGCGGCCCCTTCGCGGTGTCGGATGACGATGTCTTGATCCGTAAGGTCTGCATGGGCGACTTTGCCCCCTGAAGCGCCGGATGCCGGACTTCAATGTGGCGCAGCGCGTCCGGGGCCGTCAAGGCGCAAAGGGGGCGCGTTCGCGGGTCTCCTGACGCAGTGGCACAGAAGTTTTGGCATGGACACTTCCTGTCAATGCGCGTAGCTGGTACCAAAGTTGTGGCAGAGATCCTGCTAAAGGGAGGTTCCATGAGACGTTCCCGAATTACGGCATACGTGACCTCACTCCTCCTCGCCGTCGGCGTCACCCTCACCGGGGCGGCCACGGCGCAGGCACGAACAGCCGCCGCCACCGGCTATGTGGCCCTTGGTGACTCCTATTCGTCGGGAGTCGGCGCGGGGAGCTACACCAGCGAGAGCGGCGACTGCAAGCGCAGCACGAAGTCGTTCCCCTATCTCTGGAAGACCGCGCATTCACCCTCGTCGTTCGACTTCAAGGCTTGCTCGGGCGCTCGAACGGGTGACGTCACGGCGAACCAGCTCGGCCCCCTCACCTCCTCGACCGGCCTCGTCTCCATCAGCATCGGCGGCAACGACGCGGGCTTCTCGGACGTCATGACGACCTGCGTCCTGCAGTCCGAGAGCTCCTGCCTCTCGCGGATCGCCACCGCGAAGGCCTACGTCGACTCCACGCTCCCCGGCAACCTCAACTCGGTGTACTCGGCGATCCGCGCGAAGGCACCGTCAGCCCACGTCGTCGTCCTCGGCTATCCCCGCTTCTACAAGCTCAACGGCAGTTGCCTGACCGGACTCTCGGAGACCGAACGGTCCGCCATCAACGGCGCGGCCGACTACCTGGACAGCGCGATCGCGGCCCGCGCCGCCGCCTACGGATTCACCTTCGGTGACGTCCGGGGCACCTTCACGGGCCACGAGATCTGCTCCAGCAGCGTCTGGCTGCACAGCCTGAACTGGCTGGACATCGGCGAGTCCTACCACCCGACCGCGGCCGGACAGTCCGGCGGCTACCTCCCCGTCCTCAACGGAGCGGTCTGAACTCTCGGGCGTTCCTAAGGTGATGCGGAAGCGGAGGCCCCGTCGGTCGGGGTCTCCGTCGCACACGTGATCGTGAACGGCACCGCGTCGGACGTCGTACGGACCGGGCTCCGGACCTCCACGCTGATCCTGTTGGCGAACTCCCCGCTCGTGTCGTAGGTCGTCGCCACCACCGTCGTCTGCCGGGTCCTGCCGCCGCCCGCGGGGAACGAGAGCGTCTTCCAGCTCTTGTCGGTCACCTCGCCGGTCTCTGTGACCCACCGGTACTCGACGTCCACCGGTACCCGCCCCACCGTGAAGGTCGCCGTGAACGAGGGCGCCTGGGTGCCGGGTGGTGGACACGCTCCCCTGTAGTCGGTGTGCCGGCCCGACACCGTCACCCGCACCGACTGGGCGGGCCGGGCGGTCGTCGCGCCTCCGCCCGTGGGCGCGCTCGCGGAGGAACTCCCGCTGCCGGTGGGGCTGGTGGCGCCGCTCCCGCTGTGGCGCGTCCCGCCGTCCGAGGCGCCGCTGTTGCCGCCGGCGCCCCCGTCGGCGGTGCCCTGTCCGTCGGTACCGCCGGTTCCGCCGTTCCCGTCGCCGTGGTCGATCAGCGCGTACGTCAGTCCGCCGACGGCGAGCGCCAGTGCGGCCACACCGGCGATGAGGACGAAGGCCGCCGGGCGACGACGGTTCGGCTCCGGGATCGGGGCCGTCGAGGACGCCGTCACCGGAGGCGGACCGAATCCTCCCGAGGGGGTCGGCGGGTCCGGCGGCGGCTGGTGGAACGCGCCGATCGTGGGCGTGTCGGAGGGCGGCAGCGGGCCGACGGCCCGCGTGGGTGTCCTGCCGCCCTCGGCGACCGCCCGCAGTTCCTGCTCGGCCGCGGCGGCGCTCGTCCGCGCGGCCGGATCCTTGGCCAGCAGTCCCTCGATCACGGGGGTGAGCGGACCCGCCCGGCGGGGCACCGGCAGCGGCTCGTCGACGATGGCCCGCAGGGTGCTCAGCGGAGTGTTCTGCCGGAAGGGCGAGTTGCCCTCGACCGCCGCGTACAGCAGCACGCCGAGCGACCAGAGGTCCGACCCAGGTCCCGGCGTCCGCCCCAACGCCCGCTCCGGGGAGAGGAATTCGGGCGATCCGATGACCTCGCCCGTCATGGTCAGCGCGGAACTGCCCTCGACGGTGGCGATGCCGAAGTCCGTCAGCACGACCCGACCGTCGTTCGACATCAGGACGTTGGCCGGCTTCACGTCGCGGTGCAGCACTCCCGCCGCGTGCGCGGCCCGCAGCGCGGACAGCACCTCGGCGCCGATACCGGCGACCCGTCGCGGCGCCAACGGCCCCTCGGCGTCCAGCAGATCGGAGAGCGCGATGCCCCGGACCAGCTCCATCACGATCCAGGGCCGGCCGTCCTGGGTGGCCACGTCGTACACCGTGACGACGTTGTGGTGGGAGATACGGGCGGCCGCCCACGCCTCCCGTTCCAGGCGGGCGTACATCCGCTCGATCTCGGCCCCGGTGAGTCCGGCCGGCGCGCGGACCTCCTTGACGGCCACCTCGCGCTGCAGCACCTCGTCGCGGGCGCGCCACACCGTTCCCATTCCGCCCTCGCCCAGGGGCGAGATCAGGCGGTAGCGACCCGCGATCACACGTTCACTGCCCGGATCTTCGGACACGTGCGTCCCCCCTTCGCAGCCGCGCGATATCTCCCCAAAAGTAGCTCAACCGAGTACGGATGCCGCCCCCTTGAGCACCAATCCGGCCCCGAGGACCACGACGACCGCCGCCGACCCCAGGGGTGCGGTCCGGCGGACGACCCGTACGACCCGTCCCTCGGCCCAGCGCGGACGCCTCGCCAGCGCCCGGTTCATCCCGCCTCCGAGCCGGACGACGGCGAAGCCCGCCGCCGTCAGGGTCAGGGCCAGTCCGACGCCGTACGCGAGGACGAGCAGGAGGCCGAACCAGGCCTGTCCGAGAGCCGCGGCCCCCACGAGCACGACCACCGCCGACGGACTCGGCACGAGCCCGCCGGCGAACCCGAGCAGGATCGTTCCCCGCAGGGTCGGGGCGATCTCGTGGGTGTGCGTGAAGCCCCCGTGGGTGTGTTCGAGGGCGGGGGAGGGCCGGTCGAGGGAACGGCGGACGCGGGATCGGGGGGCTGGGGCGGACGGGTGGTGGTGCTCGTGATCGTGGTGGCGGGCGTGGTCGGGGCTCGCGTCCTGCGGGTGCGGGTGCGGGTGGTGGTGGTGTGGTGCGGTCGTGACCGGGGCGTGGGCCCGGGGGGCCGCGGCGTGTGCCAGGACCAGGGGGCGCTCGGGACGGTCGGCGGCGAGCCGGTCCGGGGCGCCGGTGTCCGTGTCCAGGACGAGGGGTCCCCGATCGTGCCGACGGGTGCGGGAGGGGACGGGGGCCGGTCCGTGAGCCTGGTCGTGGTCGTGGTCGTGTGGATGGCCGGACCCGGGCTCGTGGACGTGGTCGTGACCGTCCGGGTGCTCCTGGCCGGCGGCGTGGTCGTGCCCGTGGGGGTGATCCCCGCCGTGCGGGTGCGGGTGGGCGTGTTCGTCCGTGTGGCGGTGGGCTCGGCCGGGCCCCGGCGACCGGTGGGGCCAGGCCCTGCGCAGGAGCGTGACGCCCGCCAGGGTGACCAGGACGCCGCTCGACACGCCCAGCCAGGCGATCACGGACGGAGCCGCGGCCGAACCCGCGGTGACGAGCAGGCCGAGCGCGACGACCCCGAGGGTGTGCGTGACCGTCACCGACGCGGCCAGCGGCAGCACGTCCTTCAGCCGGGCCCGGCCGCCGCGCGCCGCCGCGGTCGCGGCCATCAGGGTCTTGCCGTGACCCGGCGCGAGGGCGTGCATCGCGCCCAGGCCGACGGCGATGACCAGGGCCAGCGCGGCGAAGCCGAAGGTGAGATCGTGCCGGGCCACCAGGTTGTTCAGGGCCTCGGTCCAGCGGTCGGCGCCGCGCGGCAGCACGGAGGCGGCGGGCGCGTTCCGGCGGCCCTCGACGAGAGCGGGGCCACCCGGGCGGATCCGCAGGGAGGCGGTGGCGGTGTCGGCCGGGGAGGACAGCAGCGCCTTCGGATACGTGGTCAGCTCCGCCGACACCGACGAGCGCGGTACGTCCGACGCGGTGAGCGTCATCCGGTCGCCCCGGGCGGTGATCTCCCGCCAGCCCGGCCCGCGGTCGGCGCCCGCGCTGTGGAAGCCGAGCGAGAAGCCGGCGTCCTCGCCCCCGGGGAGCGGTGCCGTCGACCGGCACTCCACGCGCAGGGTGTTCAGCCCCGCCTGTCCCGGCCGTGTGCGCGCGTGGCTCGCGCCCGGGGTGAGCGCGACCTCGTGGCCGTCGACGGTGACCCTGCTCCCGCGCGCGGCGCCCTCGCACCGTTGCCGGGCCCACTCCGTGATGCCGAGCCTCGCGATGTCCGGCTTCGCCTGGGTCGCGGGGATCTCCGCGAGGTCCTCGACGTGGTCGACGCGCAACTCCCCCGGGGCGACGACGAGTCCGTCGAACCGGTTGACGGTGAAGTTGCCCAGTGGATGCGCGCCCGCCTGTCCGGCCGGGATCAGGACGAGCGCGCAGGCGGCGGTCAGGGCCGCTCCGCACGTGGCGAGCAGCCGACGGGCCCTCACCGTGCCGCCTTCAGCGCTGCGCGGGCCGCGCGGGCGCCCAGCGGGGAGAAGCCCGGGTTCAGCTTCAGTGCCGCCTTCAGCGAGGCGCGGGCCGCCTTCGTGTGTCCGGTGGCCCGTTCGATGACACCGCGGTGATAGAGGAAGGACGCGTTGCGGTAGCCCGTCGCCGTGGCCTCCCGGGCGTGGGGCAGGGCCTCCTTGTCGCGGCCCGAGACGTGCAGGGCCCAGGCGAGCGCGTCCGCGGTGTGCACGGTGTGCCGACGCGCCCACTCGTCGCGGGCCGCCTTCAGCGCCGCCCGGTGGTCGCCGTGGTCGGCGGCGGCCAGCGCGGTGTCGAGGTCGGCGTCGACGCCGTTCGCGCGGGCGAGGGAGACCCAGGCGTTCACCAGCGCGTACTGGTCGCGGGCCTTCCGCGCGTCCCCGGCCCTGCCGCGTGCCGCGTACAGCTCGCCCAGCTCGACGAGGGGCTGCGGCAGCGGATAGCGCTGGACCACCTGCTCCATGCCCGTGATCGCCGCCGCGCGGTCTCCGCGCGCGGCCTGGGCGCGGGCCCGGCCCTCCAGGGCGGGCAGATAGCTGTCGTCGGCCGCGAGCGCCCGCGCGTAGAAGGAGAGGGCCGAGTCGTAGTCGCCCTGGTTCCAGGCGAGTTGGCCCAGCGCGCTCGCCACGTACGCGATGTCGCCACGGCTCGTTGCCGTGGCGAGCGCCTGCTTCAGCACTCGTCGGGCGGCCGACACGTCGCCGCGCAACTCGTGGACGTACGCGTACCGCGTGAATACGGGGACGCCCGGGCGCCTGGAGTCGGCGAGGTCGGCGGCCTTCGACGCCTCGGCGTAGCGGCCGAGTTCGACGAGCGCGTCGATCCGGGAACAGAGGGCGCGCTCGCTGTACGGGTTCTGCCCGAGGGCGAGGTCCGCGTACTTCAGTGCGCCGGTGAAGTCGTGCCGGGCGGCCGCGAGCGCGGCCCGTCCGGCGAGCGCCGGGTCGTAGTGGGGGCGCAGCTTCAGGGAACGGTCCAACGCCTCCTGCGCCTGCGGATAGCGGGAGGGGTCGCCCTTGGTGCGGGCCTGTTCCACGTAGGCGAGACCGAGTGTGGCCCAGCCGCCGAAGTCGGCCGGCTGGGAGCGGAGATGGGCCTGGAGCGAGGTGATGCTCGCGTCGAGATCGCCGCTCGCCAGCAACTGCGGTGACACCCCGGCCGCCGCCGCCGCGGCGACGGCCGGCGTCGCGCCGCCGTCCCGCAGGGCGCCGACAACCACCGCGCCCGCCGTCATGGCGACGGCCAACGCGGCGGCGCAGAAACCCAGTCGGGCCGACCGCAGACGGCTGCGGGAGGCACTGTTCCCGGCCGGCGCGGCCCCCACGGTGCTCGCCTCGGGCGCGGCCCTGTCGGCGTCGGGCGTCGCGTTGTCGTTCGTACCCGGGGACATGCCCTCTCCTCAAAGTCCTTGATGGAACGTGTCGTTGCTGCAGACGGGAAGGGGGAGGCGCGGCCCGCACCGTGGGGGGTTGGTCCGTGCGGGCCGCGCCGGTCGGGAGGCCGGGTCAGTAGGCCCGGTCGTACCGGCGGCGCCACCAGCGCAGGCCGGTGCCGATGAGCAGGATTCCGGCGGCCCCCGCCGCCGCGGAGCCCGCGACGAGCACGGTGTCGGTCCCGCCGCCGGAGGCTCCGGCGGGCTGCAGCGCGTCGCCCAGCTGGCTGCGCACGTCGGTTCCGTCGGTGGTGCCCTTGGCGAGGGCGCCGCGCGAACCGGAGGTGGGCTCGGCCACGTACGGGAAGTACTTCTCGAACTTCTTGTCGTTCTTGTCGACCGCGTCGCCCAAGTCGTTCTTCGAACCGACCAGTTCACCCTCGACGACCTGGAGCGAGGCGTCGATCACGTCGTCGGTGAGCCGACGTCCGTTGGGGAAGCCCGCGTTGTCGCCGTCGAGCACACCGAGCCGCTTGGGATGCATGGCCGGCTTGACCGAGGTGTTGAGGCGCAGTTCCTCCGCCGGGCGCACGTGGGGAGGCTGGTTGAGGCCCTTCACGCCCTTCAGGAACACGTCGACCAGGTCGTTGCGCGGCTCGGCCGGTGCCTTGATCTTGTAGATGCCCTCGATGAGCTTCGGCAGCTCGGGGTTGGTCACGTTCTTCAGGAACTGGGCGTCGTTCCAGGGCGCGGACGCGTTGAACTTGTCCTTGTCCTTCTGGGGGTTGACGACCTCGTTCACCAGCGGCATGCCGAGCCGGGACACCTGACGGTAGCTGCCGCGGGCGTCCCTGCGCTGCGTGGTGGACCAGATGCCGACGACCGGCTGTCCCGCCGACTCGCGGATCATGTCGTTCGGCACCTGCAGGGCTATGGAGTTGACGTTGTAGCCCTTGAGCGTGTCCCGCCCGACCTCGGTCAGGTTCCCGCCGTACAGCAGGTCGAAGACGCGCAGGTCCAGGAAGAACGGGTCGTCCGCCTGGCCGGCGAACGTCGTGGAGCCGCCCGCCAGCTTGTGCACGGCCTGCCCGCGCAGCTTCGCGTAGTCCGGCATCGACGCCTTGCCGACGTTCGACGGCGCGACCGGCACGTCGTCCGCGACCTTGGTCCGCGACACCAGCTTCTGGTCGTGCAGCCGCAGCAGGTCGATGTCGTACGTCTGCGTGATGTTCAGGTCGGGGTCGTCGAGGCTGGTGACCGGACCCGTGTTGTACAGGAACGTGTCACCGTTCTTGCGGTGCGTCCTGAAGGTGTAGCGGTAGATCAACTCGCCCTGCGCGTCACCGTTGTTGTCGATGTGCAGGTCGTACTGGGCGTCGTCGGCGAACGTATAGAAGTTCGGCCCGCCCGCGGGTTCCTCGAAGGGGATCCAGTTCGCCACGATGGTCGTCGTGTCGGGCTTGTCCGGGCTCACGAACGCGTACACGTCGGTGTTGTCGTACTGGGGAGTGCCCGAGATCAGCGGGGCCTCCCGGTGGCTGGAGGCGGAGGCCGCCCCCGGTTGCAGCGCGGTCACGCCGGCGGCTGCGAGCGCCCCGGCGGCCAGCGCACCGCATACGAGGGTCGCGAGAGTCCTGCGTCCCCCGCCGCTCCTGGAGATAGGTGTCATGCCGTCCGTCCTCATGTCCAACTTGCCTGACGCAGCCCATTCGGAGCGGTGGTGGGGGCGGATTGGTCGAATCTCAAACGCGTTTGCGACGGCCTGTTTCGCGGCGGACGTCGAACTGCTCGGCGCCGGACTCGCGTTTTCGCCTCCCTGATCCGTAACCCATCCGGAGAGACGTTCGCTGCGAACAGGTAGGGGAGGGGGCGGACCGTGCACGTCCGGAGAGGGGGACGCGTGGAGGCTGACGAGCTGCTGATACGGGTGGCCGGAGGCGACCAGAGGGCGTTCGAGGATCTGTACGCACTGGTCTCCGGGCCGGTGTTCGGGCTGGTGCGTCGCGTGGTGCGGGATCCCGCGCAGTCGGAGGAGGTGTCGCAGGAGGTGCTGCTCGAACTCTGGCGCTCCGCCGCGCGGTTCGACCCCGGGCGCGGCACCGCCCTGTCCTGGATCCTGACCCTCGCGCACCGCCGGGCGGTCGACCGGGTGCGCAGCGCCCGCGCGGCCACCGAGCGCGAGCAGCGCGAGGGCCGGCGCCACCACCATCCCGCCTTCGACCAGGTCGCCGAGGAGGTCGAGGCGGGACTCGAACGCGAGTGGGTCCGCCGCTGCCTCGACCGGCTCACCACCCTGCAACGCCAGTCCGTCACCCTCGCCTACTACGACGGCTACACGTACCGGGAGGTCGCCGAACGGCTCTCGCTGCCCCTCGGCACCGTCAAGACCCGCATGCGCGACGGCCTGACCCGCCTGCGCAACTGCCTGGGAGGTGCCGCGTGAGCGTCCTCGACAAACTGCTGGGCCGCGACCTGCACTCCCTCGCCGCCCCCTACGCCCTCGACGCGCTGGAACCCGACGAGCGACGCCGCTTCGAACGCCACCTCGGGAGCTGCGAGCGCTGCGCCGAGGAGGTCCGGGCGCTGACCGAGGACGCCGTGCGGCTCGCCTGGTCCACGGCGGCGGCCCCGCCGGCCGCGCTGCGCGAACGGGTGCTGTACGCCGTGCGCACGACCCCGCAGGAGCCGGCTCCCCGCGGCCGGACCGCACACGTACGGACCGTCGAACCGCCCACCCGGGCACGCTCCCCCCGCTTCCGCCCGCTGCTCGCCCCCCTCGCCACGGCCACGGCCGCCGCGGCCCTCGTCGTCGCCTCCCTGTTCGCCGTACAGGCGACCCGGACACAGGAGAGCCTCGACCGGGAGCGCGCCCAGGCACGTGAGATCGCCCACGTTCTCGCCGCACCGGACGCCCGGGCGACCGGTGAACGGGACGCGCGCGGGAGAGGGATCGGCGTCGTCGCCTCCGCCGCGGAGCGGCGCGCCGTCGTGACACTGAGCGGACTCGGCACCCCCTCCGGAGGGCGCGTCCACCAGCTGTGGCTCATGCGCCCCGAAGGGAAACCGCGCTCTCTCGGTCTCTTCGACGGCGACACGCCCCTGATCGCCGACGGACTGAACCCGGACGCGACGTCACTCGCTGTGACCGTCGAACCTCACGGAGGGTCAGCGCAGCCCACTACCCAGCCGGTTGTCCAACTCGCCCTGGAAACGCTTGGATTCGGAGAGTAACCGTCAACCCCCTTACAGAGATGGTGAATCCTGTGACCGCGATACACGAGTGCCACGAGGGAGCGATAGGGTTAGCCTGCCCGGGCCGGGTGGACTCGTACGGGTGGGGAGTGACATGGAACAGATAACAGTGCGCAGCAGGGCACGTGTCCCTGCGATCACGTGCGGGAGCAGCGCGACCAGTTCGCGTCTCGACCGCCATCTCGCGGTGCTGGGCGGACCCGCCATACCGCAACGCGAGACGGTCGAGGCGACGTCACTGATGCGTGAGCTCACGGCGCGTGACACCGCGCACGACAGCGGCTCCAGGAGCGCACGCGTGCGGCGGGTCTCGCTGTTCGCGCCGCTCAGGCGGCTGCGTCGCTCGCTGTTCGGCGGCCACTGAGCGGCCGTCGGCACCGGCGTTCCCCGACCCGCGCTCCGGTGACCCACCGACCCGCGCAGCGCTGCCCTTCCGCGTCCGTCATCCCCACGGCAGGCAGCGGCGCCCGGTGGCCACCACGGCCGGAGCGCGGGTCACCCACGCCCTGAGCCGCACGGTCAGCGCACCACCCCGTCCCGCCGCAACTCGGCGACGTCCGACTCCGTCATGCCCAGCCCCCGCAACACCACGCCCGTGTGTTCACCCAGCCGCGGGACGGCCCCCATGCGCGCCTCCTCCCCGCCCGGCAGCGTGATCGGAGGCAGCAGCGCCCGCAGCGGCCCGGCCGGCGAGTCCACGTCCCGCCACCGGTTCCTGGCCGCCAGCTGCGGATGCTCCGCCACCTCCCGCACGTCCCGCAGGCGCGCGCACGCGATGCCCGCCGCGTCCAGACGGGCCACCGCCTCGTCGGCGCCCAGCGCGCCCAGCGCCTTCGTCACCAGCATGTCCACCCGCTCCCGGTTCGCCACCCGCGCGGGGTTCGTCGCGTACCCCGGATCGTCCGCCAACTCGGGTGTTCCCAGGACCTGTTGGGCGAGCCGACGCCACTCCCGGTCGTTCTGCACCGACAACAGCACCCGTCCGCCGTCCGCCGTCGAATAGACGTCGTAGGGAACGATGACGGAGTGCGCGAGGCCCGTGCGCTCCGGCGGGGTGCCGCCGTGCATCGCGTGGTGCAGCGGATGGCCCATCCACTCCGCCAGCGCGTCCAGCATCGACACCTCCACCGGTCCGCCCCGCCCGGTCGTGCCGCGCCGCACCAGCGCCGCGAGGACACCGGAGAACGCGTACATGGCCGCCGCGATGTCGGCCGCCGGGATGCCCGCCTTCACCGGCTGCTCGGGCGTCCCGGTCACGGACACGAGCCCCGCCTCGCACTGCACGAGCATGTCGTACGCGCGTTTGCCGGCGTACGGTCCGGACGGCCCGTAGCCCGAGATGTCCACGGCGACCAGCCGCGGGTGCTCGGCACACAGGGTCGCCGCGTCCAGGCCGAGCCTGGCGGCCGCCCCCTGGGCGAGGTTCTGCACGAACACGTCCGCGTCGGCGACGAGCCGGCGGACGACATCGAGCCCGCGCGGGTCCTTCAGGTCGACGGCGAGGGACTCCTTGCCCCGGTTGCACCACACGAAGTGCGAGGCCAGACCCGAGGCCGCGGAGTCGTATCCGCGGGCGAAGTCCCCGCCGTCGGTCCGTTCGACCTTGATGACGCGGGCCCCGAGATCGGCGAGCTGACGCGTCGCGAAAGGAGCCGCGACCGCTTGTTCGACGGCGACGACGGTGATGCCTTCGAGGGGCAGAGGCTGTGACTGCATGCGGTGGATCATGACTCCTCGGGAACACCTTTGTCATGCGCCGGTGTTGACGGGCCGGCCCCTCGGAGCGGCGCCGGCCCGTGTTCTCACCGCTCCCCGGCCGCGTACCGCCGGACGGCGAGCGGGAGGAACACGGCGAGCAGCACCCCGCACCAGACCAGCGCCCCGGCGATCGGATGGGCCACCGGCCACGCGGAGCCGGAGGGCACCCGGCTGTTTCCGAACAGCTCGCGCAGGGCCGCCGTCACCGCACTGATCGGGTTCCACTCGGCGACTGCGCGCAGAGCGCCCGGCAGATTGCCCGTCGGGATGTACGCGTTGGACAGCAGTGGCAGCATGAACGTCACGCTGCCGAGCTGGCCGGCCGCCTCCTCGCTCCGGGTCAGCAGGCCGAGGAAGATGCCCGTCCAGGTCGCCGCGAACCGGAAGAGCAGCAGCAGGAGGACCGCAGCGACCGCGTGGAGGGCCGAGCCCTCCACGCGCCAGCCCACCGCGAGCCCGACGAGCAGGAACGGCACCGTGCCGACGGCCGTCACGAGCAGATCCGCGACGGCCTGCCCGAGAGGCACGGCCGCCCGGCTCATCGGCAACGTGCGGAAGCGGTCCGTCACCCCGCGGTGTGTGTCCTGCGCCGCCTGGAACATCCCGGTCATCACGCCGTTGGCGGCAGTCGCCACCAGCAGTCCCGGAACGAGGAACGACCGGTACTGCGGTCCGGGCATCGCGAGCGCGCTGCCGAAGACGTAGCCGAAGAACAGCAGCATCGTGATCGGCATGGTCTGGGTGAGGACCGTGAGTCCCGGGCTGTTGCGTACCCTGCGCAGTTGGCGGCCCAGCATCGCGCCGCCGTCGTAGGCCAGTCCGCTCATGCCGCACGCTCCTTGTCGTCGGCGGGGTCGCCGGTCAGCCGGAGGAAGACGTCGTCGAGTGTCGGTTGCCGCAGACGCGCGTCGAGCAACGGCACGCCTGCCGCGTCCAGTTCACGCACCAGGCCGGGAAGGGTCAGGGCCGGATCGGTGGCGACGACCCCCACCGTCCCGCGTACGGCGTCCAGGACGGGTTCGCTTCCGGTCATCCGGTCCAGGACGGCGGCCGCCGCGGACAGTGCCTCGGGGCGGGCGACCACGACCTCCGCGTACGCGCCGATCAGTGCCTTGAGTCCGGCGGGCGAGCCGGTGTGCGCGACCCTGCCCCGGTCCACCAACGCGATGTCGTCGGCCAGTTGGTCGGCCTCCTCCAGATACTGCGTGGTCAGCAGAACCGTCGTGCCCTCCTCTTTGAGGGCGCGCACGGTCTCCCAGACGCGGGTGCGGCTCATCGGGTCGAGCCCGGTGGTGGGTTCGTCGAGGAACAGCACGGCGGGCCGGCGGACCAGGCTCGCGGCGAGGTCGAGTCGCCGCCGCATCCCGCCCGAATAGGTCGCGGCCGCACGGTCGGCGGCCTCCGTGAGTCCGAGACGGTCGAGGAGCTCGGCGGCCCGGGCGCCGGCGTCCCGTATCCGGTGCAACCGGGCGAACAGCCGTAGGTTCTGCCGCCCGGTGAGGTCGCCGTCCACCGACGCGTACTGCCCCGTCACGCCGATGCTCCGGCGGACCGCCGCGGCCTCCCGGACCACGTCGTGCCCGGCGACGCGCGCGGACCCGGAGTCGGGGCGAAGCAGCGTGGCGAGCAGCCGGACGGCCGTGGTCTTGCCCGCGCCGTTCGGTCCGAGCACCCCGCAGACCGTGCCCTGAGGCACCGCCAGGTCCAGCCCGCGCAGGGCGTGGACATCTCCGAACCGCTTGACCAGACCTTCACTAAGTACGCCGTACGTAGTAGCCATGAGGTGACCATAGCGCACTACGTACGGTGTACGTAACTAGGATGGTCACGAGGTGATCGACCAATGGCAGGGCGCAACGCCGTACCCGAAGTGATCTGGGCCCGACCCGAGCGAACGGGCCGGGGTCCGCGGCCCGCGTTCCGTCGGGCCGACGTCGCGGCCGCCGCCGTGCGGATCGCGGACGCCGAGGGGCTGGACGCGGTCTCGATGCGGCATGTGGCGGCCGAGCTGGGCTGCGGCACCATGTCGCTCTACAACTACGTGCCGCGCAAGGAGGATCTCCACGAGCTGATGGTCGACGCCGTCAGCGGCGAGCACGCCATCCAGGAGCCCTCCGGTGACTGGCGCGCCGACATGCTGCGGGTCGCCCACCAGACTCGCGCCCTCATGCACCGTCATCCCTGGCTGCCTCGGCTGATGTCCCCCGTCTACGGATTCAGTCCCAACGCCCTGCGGTATCTGGAGCACTGCCTGGTGTGCCTCGACCCGCTCGACGCGCCGTACGGCACCAAGATGGAGCTGGTCGCGATGCTCAACGGGGTGGTCACGACGTACGTCGGCAACGAGCTGGCCACCGTCGAGCGGACCCGCGCGCTGCCCTGGACCGAAGAGCAGGAGACCGCCGCCCGGATCGCCTATCTGGGCGGCCAGGTGGCGTCCGGCGCCTACCCGCGGATGGCCGCCGCCTTCATGGAGGACGCCGGTCCGATCGACCTGGAGGCGGTGTTCGAGCGGGCGCTGGGCCGGGTGCTTGACGCCTTCGAGCCGAAGGCATGAGGGGGCGATCCGTCGGCGTGCCCGGCGGATCGCCGTGATGCAGAGCCGGGTCGGCATGCCCCTAGAGCAGCGCGAACTGCCCCTCCGGGCCCTCCTCGTGGTGGTCCAGGACGGAGGCGGGGCGGCGGGCCGTGGCCGGGGGCGGCAGGACGCCCGCCGCGTTGAGCTCGGTCCGGGTGATCGGGGAGTGGAGACGCAGCTCCGCCTGCCGGGGGCGCAGGTCGGCGAGCAGGGCGAGCACCGTGACGAGTTCGAGGAGTTCGGACGTCCAGCTCTGCGGCCAGGCGGTGGGGCCGATCGCCTCCAGAGTGCCCGGCTCGGACGCTCCGGTCCTGGCCGTGAACCACTGCTCCAGCACGCGGACCCCGCCCACCTCGAAGTCCCAGGCCTCGGGCGGCACGGGGGAGATCCTGCCCTCGCCGAGAAGCAGGGCCTCCTCGTCGCGGTCGTAGCGCGGGTCGAGGAGGAGCGGCCCTCCGGGGCGGTCCGTGTCGGCGTGGGGGAGGTCGGTGAGGGGAGCGCGGACGTACGGGCGCCGGCCGCCGGGGAGTTTGGGGCGCTCGCCGTCGCGGCACATGAGCCACAGCATCCGCCGGCCCAACTCGACGCCGTGAGTCCACAGTTCGGGATCGGCGGTGAGCGGGACCAGGCAGCCCTCCCGGCCGGGCCGTGCGACCGCGACCGTCCAGGCGAGCACGTCCCGCGGGGCGGGGGAGTGGCCGAGCCGTGTGCCGAGGTGCTCCAACAGGCCTGGTGCCAGGTTCGGTTCGACGCCCCCGGGACGCCGGTACAGAGGGCGCACCCGGCCGCCGCGACCGGTGGCCAGCGGCAGCACGGAGGCGGCAAGCAGGGCCGGTCCGGGCGACTCCGGCACCACCGTCTGCTCGACGGCGAAGACCTGTCCCTCGTCCGCCACCCGCCACAACTCGGGGCGCGCCGCGTCGATCAGCCGGTGGTCCGGGATCAGCCACTGCTCGTCGAAGGGCGCGGTCAGCACCCGGACCGGCTCCGGGCAGGGGCCGACGGCGCGGACCAGTCGGCCCGTCCCGCTCGCCTGGCCCGGCAGCTGGGTCACCGCCGAGTGGGTCGTGCGCGAGCGCGTCGGCCCGAACAGCGCCTCGCGGTCCGGTCCTTGGGCCTTCAGGAGGGCGTCCCACCGCGCCTTCAGGGATGCCGCGTCGGGCGCCGTCGGCCACCCCCGGCCCAGCCTCGGCGGTGCGACGGACCACGGCATGAGGTCCGCGAGCAGCGGAGCGGCGTCGTGCGTCACGCTCGGCATCGTACGACGTGGGCGTCGCGCGGCGCCCTCGTCCCGCATGCTCAGTGGGCGTCGAGGGTGACCGTGAACGAGAAGCGGTCGCCCCGGTAGTGGATGACGGCCACGTCCAGCGCGCGCCCGTCCTGGCCGTAGGTGACGCCGGTGTAGCGCAGGATCGGGCTGAGCAGCGGGACCTGGAGCAGCCGGGCAGTCTCGGGGTCCGCGAGCCGGGCCTCGACGGTGTCGGTGATCCTGCTGATGGCGACGCCGAGCACGTCGCGCAGCACCTTCGTCATCGGCCAGCGGATCAGGTCCTCCCGGTCGATGCGGTCGGCCAGGTCCGTCCTGAGGTAGTTGCGCGCGTGGTTCGTCGGCTCGCCGGTCTCCTCGTCCCCGCGCAGCCGGTGGTACGTCGCCACCTCGTCCACGTCCGGGAAGAACTCGACCAGTTCACCCGGGACGGGCCCCTTCCCCTCGTCCAGCAGCTCGGTCGACATACCCGACTGCTGGGCCACGATCGCGTCCACCGAGCCGAGCAGCCGCACGGGCGCGCCGCGCTGAGCGCTCGGCTCGATGAACGTGCCCCGCCTGCGGTGCCGGGTGATGAGTCCCTCGTCCTCCAGCTCCTTGAGCGCCTGCCGCATGGTCAGCACACTCACCCCGTAGTGGCCCGCCAACTGCTCCTCGGTGGGCAGGCGGAGGGGGTCCTGGGGGGCGCGGCCGAGTATCGAGGCGCGCAGGGACTGCGACACCTGATACCAGAGCGGCAGCTTGCGGTTCAGGACGATCGAGTCCGGAGCGAAGGAGGTCACGAGGGTATCCGTACCGGTCGCGGGCGGGGAAGGCAACGGCCGGTGGACCTCAGTCGCCCGCGCGGAAGTGCCGCTGGAGGCCCTGCCACACGTCGTCGTACCCCCGCTGGAGGTGTTCGGCCCGGGCCGCCTGGGCCGTCGCGGTCACCGGCCAGCGCGTCTCGAACATGAACGCCAGCCCGTCGTCGATCCTCTGCGGCCTCAGCTCGGCCGCGCTCGCCCGCTCGAAGGTCTCCTGGTCGGGGCCGTGCGCCGACATCATGTTGTGCAGCGAACCGCCGCCCGGCACGAAGCCCTCCGCCTTCGCGTCGTACGCGCCCTCGATGAGCCCCATGTACTCGCTCATCACGTTCCGGTGGAAGTACGGCGGCCGGAACGTGTCCTCGCCCACCAGCCAGCGCGGCGCGAACACCACGAAGTCGACGCCCGCGAGGCCCGGCGTGTCGGACGGCGAGGTCAGCACCGTGAAGATCGAGGGGTCCGGGTGGTCGTAGCTGATGGAGCCGATCACGTTGAAACGGCGCAGGTCGTAGACGTACGGCAGGTGGTTGCCGTGCCAGGCGACCACGTCGAGCGGCGAGTGGTCGTACGTCGCCGTCCACAGGTTGCCGCAGAACTTGTTCACCACCTCGACCGGGCCCTCGACGTCCTCGTAGGCGGCGACCGGGGCGAGGAAGTCGCGGGCGTTGGCCAGGCCGTTGGCGCCGATCGGGCCGAGGTCGGGCAGCCGGAACGGCGCCCCGTAGTTCTCGCACACGTAGCCCCGGGCGCCGGCGGCCGGTCCGCCCGCGCCGTCGGCGTCCAGCAGCTCCACCCGGAAGCGCACCCCGCGGGGGATCAGCGCGACGTGGCCAGGCTCCACCTGCAGCAGCCCGAACTCGGTGCGCAGCAGCAGACCGCCCCGCTCGGGGACGATGAGCAGCTCGCCGTCGGCGTCGCTGAACACCCGCTCCATCGAGGAATTGGCGTGATACAGGTGCACCGCGACGCCGGAGCGCTGGGCCGCGTCGCCGTTGCCGCCGAGGGTCCACAGGCCCGCGAGGAAGTCCGTCCCCGCCGGCGGCTCCGGCAGCGGGTTCCAGCGCAGCCGGTTCGGGTCGGGCACCTCCTCGGTGAAGGGCGCCGTACGCAGCGCGCCGTTGCCGGTGCGGGTGAACGCGGGGTGCGCGGCCGACGGACGGATCCGGTACAGCCACGAGCGCCGGTTCGACGTCCTCGGCTCGGTGAACGCGGTGCCGCTGAGCTGCTCCGCGTACAGCCCGAGGGGTGCGCGCTGCGGCGAGTTGCGGCCGTGCGGCAGCGCCCCCGGGACCGCCTCCGAGCTGTGTTCGTTGCCGAATCCGGAGAGGTAGGTCAGCCCCTCGGCCGTCTTCCTCGCGTCCCCGCTCATGATCGCTCCCTCGCGCCTGATTCCTATGCATCACCGTAGGATTCGGTTCGCGCCCGCGCAAGGGGGCGGCCCCGGGCACCGAACGGGATCGGCCACCGGCGCGCCCCCCGGACCGGCCGCACCGCGCACCTTCGCCGGACGTAGTCCCCAGGACCTGCCCGCGGAGCCGAGAACCCGACTTCAGGGGGATCCGGCTGTCGGTGCCTTGTTCTACGCTCCCCGTCATGCGGTGGACGCGTGGACTGCTCGCCGCGCTCGCGGTCTGCGCCCTGTTCGGCGGACCCGCGGGTTGCGGCACCGGTGATGCGCACGGGCGGGAGGACGGAGTGTCTGCCTCCCCCGTGGGCACGTTGCTCGACGAGGCGGACGAGGAGGGACGGCCCTACCGTGACGTGGACGAGAAGGGTGCGCCAGAGGTCGGGATCGAGATCCAGCCGGACTCCGCCGACAGCTGGGACGTGCGCCTGACCCTCCACCACTTCCGCTTCTCGCCGAGAGGCGCGGGCACCGCGCCGGTCGCCGGACGAGGCGTCGTGCGTCTCTACGTCGACGGCCGCACCGTCGCCCGGCTGCGCACCACCGAGTACCACTTGGCCGGCCGGTTGGTGCCGCACGGCACCCACCACGTCACCGCGCGGCTGTACGCGGACGACGGCACCGTGTGGGCCGTCCACGGCGAGCCCGTCGAGAGCACCGCCGACGTCACGGCGTCGACGGCCGGCTCGACACCGGATGTGGCCGGCTCGACGCGGGATCCGGCCGGTCCGGCACCGGACGGGGCCGCGTCCGGTACGGGCTCCTCGTCCCCGCCGGTGAGCCCGTACGCGTGAATGAGTGGCCAGGGCACCGAGGCACGTAGTGAAGAGGGAGGTTCACCGGACCCCGGCGGAAAGGCATCATGAAGACCGTGCCCCATGCGACCTCGCTGCGCAGAGCGCCCGTACAGCGGCGCAGCGCAGAACGACTGACCCGGATCCTCGACGCCTGCGCCGACCTCCTCGACGAGGTGGGCTACGACGACCTGAGCACCCGCGCCGTGGCCCAGCGGGCCGGCGTGCCCATCGGCTCCGTCTACCGTTTCTTCGGCAACAAGCGCGCGATGGCCGACGCCCTCGCCCAGCGCAACCTGGAGCTCTACACCGAGCGCGTCACCCGGCGCCTGGAGGAGTCGGACGGACAGGGATGGCGGGCCGCGATGGACGCCGTACTGGACGAGTACCTGGCCATGAAGCGCACCGCCCCGGGCTTCTCCCTCGTCGACTTCGGCAACCAGATCCCCGTCGGCGCCTCCCACGCCGAGCCCAACACCCGGGTCGCCGACCGCCTGACCGACCTGCTCTCCGGCTTCCTCGGCCGCACCCCGGACGAGAAGCTCCGCCGCTGCTTCCTGGTGGCCGTGGAGAGCGCCGACAGCCTGGTGCACCTGGCGTTCCGGGTCGCGCCCGAGGGCGACGAGGGGATCATCGCGGAGACGCGCGAACTGCTGCGCGCCTACCTGGGCCGCGTTCTCGACTGATCCGGACCGTCCCTCCCCACCGTGCGTACCGGTCGGTATGCTCGGCGGTGTCCGCGTGCCATCGACGTCACCGCCCTCCGGGAGGACCCGTGTCCCGCACCGCCGGCAGTACCCCCGACACCCGTACCGCCGTACGCGTCTGCCCCCTCTGCGAGGCCACCTGCGGGCTCACGCTGACGATCGAGGGCACCCGGGTCACCGGCGCCCGCGGCGACCGCGACGACGTGTTCAGCAAGGGGTTCATCTGCCCGAAGGGCGCCTCCTTCGGAGCGGCCGACGGCGACCCCGACCGGCTGCGCACCCCTCTCGTCCGCGAGGACGGCGAGCTGCGCGAGGCCACCTGGGAGGAGGCCTTCGACGCGGTCGCCGCCGGGCTGCGCCCCGTGATCGAGCGGTACGGGCCGGACGCGGTCGGTGTCGTCCTCGGCAACCCGAACGTGCACACCATGGCCGGCGCCCTCTATCCGCCGGTCCTGCTCGGAGCGCTGCGCACCCGCAGCGTGTTCACCGCCTCCACCGTCGACCAGATGCCCAAGCACGTGTCGAGCGGCCTGCTGTACGGCGACGCCAACGCGATCCCCGTCCCGGACCTGGACCACACCGACCATCTGCTCCTCATCGGCGCCAACCCGCTGGAGTCCAACGGGAGTCTGTGCACCGCCCCCGACTTCCCCGGCCGGCTCCGGGCACTGCGGGCCCGCGGCGGCACGCTCACCGTCATCGACCCGCGCCGGACCCGAACGGCCAAGCTCGCCGACCGCCACGTGGCCATCCGCCCCGGCACCGACGCGATCCTCCTCGCGGCGATGGCGTACGTCCTCTTCGAGGAGAAGCTCGTCGACCTCGGCGCACTCGCCCCGCACGTCCAGGGGGCCGACGAACTCCCGGACGCGCTGCGGGACTTCACCCCCGAAGCGGCGAGCGCTGCCTGCGACGTGGACGCCGGCACCATCCGTGAACTGGCGCGCGAGCTGGCCGCCGCGCCCACCGCCGCCGTCTACGGCCGGATCGGCAGCTGCACCGTCCCGCACGGCACCCTCGCCAGCTGGCTCGTGGACGTGCTCAACATCCTCACCGGCAACCTCGACCGGCCCGGCGGCGCCCTCTTCCCGCTGGCCGCCACCGACCGGGCACCGCGGCCGGCGGGTCCCGGTCACGGCTTCGCGCTCGGCCGCTGGCACAGCCGGGTGAGCCGGCACCCGGAGGCGAAGGGCGAACTCCCGCTGGCCTCCCTCGCGGAGGAGATCGACACCGCGACGCCGGAGGGCAGTCCGGTCCGGGCCGTCATCGCCGTCGCCGCCAACCCCGTCCTGTCCGCGCCCGACGGCCTCCGGCTCGACAAGGCGCTCGGCTCCCTGGACTTCATGGTCAGCGTCGACCCCTACCTGAACGAGACCTCGCGCCACGCCCACGTCGTCCTGCCGCCGCCCCCGCCCTCCCAGGGCGCGCACCACGACTTCGCGTTCAACACCCTCGCGGTCCGCAACCAGGTCCGCTACAACCGGCCCGCCGTCCCGCTGGAGGAGGGCCGCATGGCGGAGACCGAGATCCTCGCCCGGCTCGTCCTCGCCGCCAGTGGGATGCACGGCGCCGACCCGTCCGCCGTCGACACGATGGTCATCGACAGCACCCTCGGCAAGGCGGTCGGCGACGCCGCCTCCCCGGTGCACGGCCGCGACCCGGGCGAACTCGCCGCCGCGCTCACCGGCGAGAACGGCCCGGAACGCCGGCTCGACATGATGCTCCGCCTCGGCCCGTACGGCGACGGCTTCGGCGCCCGCGAGGACGGTCTGACCCTGGACAGGCTGCTCGCGCACCCGCACGGCATCGACCTCGGACCGCTCGCGCCCCGGGTGCCGCAGCGGCTGAAGACGCGCAGCGGAAGGATCGAGCTGCTGCCCGAGCCGATCGCCGCCGACCTGCCGCGCCTGCGCGCGGCGCTCCGCGAACGCCCGGCCGCCGTCGTGCTCGTCGGCCGCCGCCATCTGCGCTCCAACAACAGCTGGATGCACAACGTGCCCGCCCTGACCGGTGGTTCGAACCGCTGCACACTGCACATCCACCCGGACGACGCCGCCCGGCTCGGACTGGCCGACGGCGCCGCCGTACGCGTCAAGGGCGCCGGGGGAGAGGTGACCGCCCCGGCGGAGATCACCGACACGGTACGGCGCGGTGTCGTGAGCCTTCCGCACGGCTGGGGCCACGACCGGCCCGGCACCCGGATGAGCCACGCGGCCCTCGACCCGGGCGTCAACGTCAACCAGCTCCTCGACGGCTCGCTGCTCGACCCGCTGTCCGGCACGGCGGTACTCAACGGCGTCCCCGTCGAACTCGCGGCCTGTGCATCGCTGTGACCTGGAGTTCTGCGCTTATTGCTCGCGTGTCAACATCTTGTTAACGCTTTCGGGCGCGACCTAACGTCGTCGGACCGCCGGCCCTGGTGGGAGTTCAAGGGCGAACGTTAGGTGTCCATTCCATGCTGACCATCCTCGGCTTCGGCATGATCGCGACCTTCCTGGTCCTGATCATGCTGAAGAAGATGTCGCCGATCGCGGCGCTCGTGCTGATCCCGGCACTCTTCTGTGTCCTCGTCGGTAAGGGCGCCCACCTCGGCGACTACGTCCTCGACGGCGTCACCGACCTCGCGCCGACCGCGGCGATGCTGATGTTCGCGATCGTCTACTTCGGCGTGATGATCGACGTCGGCCTCTTCGACCCGATCGTCCGGGGGATCCTCAGGTTCTGCCGGGCGGACCCCCTGCGGATCGTCATCGGCACCGCGCTCCTCGCCGCCATCGTGTCCCTGGACGGCGACGGCTCGACCACCTTCATGATCACCGTCTCGGCGATGTACCCGCTCTACAAGCGGCTGAAGATGAGCCTCGTCGTGCTGACCGGCGTCGCCGCCATGGCCAACGGCGTGATGAACACGCTGCCCTGGGGCGGCCCGACCGCCCGCGCCGCGACCGCGCTCAAGGTCGACGCGAGCGACATCTTCGTCCCGATGATCCCCGCCCTCGCCACCGGACTCCTGGGCGTCCTCGTGCTCGCGTACGTCCTCGGCCGCCGCGAGCGCAAGCGGCTCGGCGTATTGACGCTGGACGAGGTGCTGGAGCCCCGGGAGGGCCACACCGAGACGGTGCTCGTCGGAACGGGTGGCTCGGACACCGTGCCGGACGCGGCGAAGGGCCGCCCCGGAGCGGGCAAGGGAGCCCTACGCGGCGGTGGTTCGGCCCTCGGCCCCGACAAGGCGGGTGCGGGCGAGGGGGATACGGACACGCGGCCCGGCGGGGACGCCGAGCACCGGGACGAGGACGACGACGACTTCCCGGGACTGGACCCCCACCGCGCCACCCTGCGGCCCCGGCTCTACTGGTTCAACGCGCTGCTCACGGTCGTCCTGCTCACCGCCATGATCATGGAGTGGCTGCCGATCCCGGTCCTGTTCCTGCTCGGCGCGGCCCTCGCCCTGACCGTCAACTTCCCCCACATGCCCGACCAGAAGGCCCGCATCGGCGCCCACGCCGAGAACGTCCTCAACGTCTCCGGCATGGTCTTCGCCGCCGCCGTCTTCACCGGAGTCCTCCAGGGCACCGGCATGGTCGACCACATGGCGTCCTGGCTGGTCGACAACATCCCCGACGGCATGGGCCCGCACATGGCCCTCGTCACCGGCGTCCTGAGCATCCCGCTCACGTACTTCATGTCCAACGACGGCTTCTACTTCGGCATCCTCCCGGTGCTCGCCGAGGCCGGCCACGCCCACGGCGTCACCACCCTGGAGATCGCCCGCGCCTCGATCGTCGGACAGCCCCTGCACATGTCGAGCCCGCTCGTGCCCGCCGTGTACGTCCTGGTCGGCATGGCCAAGGTCGAGTTCGGCGACCACACCCGCTTCGTGGTCAAGTGGGCGGCGCTCGTCTCACTGGTGGTGCTCGGCGCCGGAATCCTCTTCGGCACCATCTGACCCACCGCACACGACGGCCTCCCGCGCGTGCTCCCGCGAGGACCGGAAGGACGACACCATGAGGCCCGGCGGGAACCGCGGCTGGCTGCTCCGTCTCGTCATCGCCTTCGCCTTCACCCAGGGCGCGGTGTCGATGGCGCGGCCCGCCGTCTCCTACCGGGCCCTCGCGCTCGGCGCCGACGAGCGGGCGATCGGCGTCATCGCGGGCGCCTTCGCGCTGCTCCCGCTGTTCGCGGCCGTTCCCCTCGGACGCCGTACCGACCACGGGCGGTGCGCACCGCTGCTGTCCGCCGGCGTCGTCCTCATCGTCGCCGGCTGCGCCCTGAGCGGCACCGCGGACGGCCTGACGGCGATGGCCGCCTGGAGCGGCGTGATGGGCCTCGGCCACCTCTGCTTCGTCATCGGCGGGCAGTCGATCGTCGCCCGCCGGTCCGCCCCGCACGAACAGGACCGCGACTTCGGGCACTTCACCATCGGCGTCTCGCTCGGCCAGCTGATCGGACCGGTCGCCGCGGGCGCGCTGATCGGCGGCCACGACCGGTCGGACGGCACCGCCGTCGCCCTGCTCGTCGCGGGCGCGGTGGCCGCCGTCTCCTTCACCGCGCTGTGGCGCGTCGAGCACCGCACGGGGGAAGCGACCCCCGAGGCGCGCGGCGACCGCGTGCCCGTGCACCGCATCCTGCGCGCCCGGGGTGTCCCCGCGGGCATCTTCGTCAGCGCCGCCGTCCTGTCCGCCACCGACATCCTCACCGCCTACCTGCCGGTCGTCGGCGAACACCGGGGCATCGCGCCCTCGGTGATCGGCGTCCTGCTGAGCCTGCGCGCCGCGGCGACCGTCGCATGCCGGCTGGTGATGACCCCCATGCTGCGGCTGCTCGGCCGGACCACGCTGCTCACGGTGACCTGCCTGCTGGGCGGCGTGCTGTGCGCGGGCATCGCGCTGCCCGTACCGGTGTGGGGGCTGGCCCTGCTGCTCGTCGTCCTCGGCTTCTGCCTCGGCGTGGGCCAGCCGCTCTCCATGACCACGGTCGTCCGGGCCGCCCCCGCAGGCGCCCGCTCGACCGCGCTCGCGCTGCGGCTGACCGGCAACCGGCTCGGCCAGGTCGCCGCACCCGCCGCCGCGGGCCTGGTCGCCGGAGCGGCGGGCGTCGCGGCGCCGTTCGTGATGCTGGGCGCGCTGCTGTTCGTGTCGTCGGGCATCGCGCTGCGCGCACCCGCGAGCGCCGAACCGGAACAGGGAGCAGCGCGGCTTCCGAGACGTCCCGCACGCCGGCGCAGCGGGGTCTGAGTGGCCGATACGGAGGTGATCGGCGGCCCCGCGCGGACCTGGCCCGGAGGCCGTCGCGGCAGCGGACGACCCCGCTGCCCCGGACCTGACCAGCGGGCCCGCACCGAACGCGGCCGTTCCCCCGGCGTCGTTCGCGCGTATCCGGTGGTCGCGGCGAGGGTGTCCGGATCCGACCGGTAGACGATCGTCCGTTTCCGCCCGTACCGAACCCGCCCGTCCGATACCGGTAGGTGTCTTCCCTCAGGCATGCGCGGTCCGTTAGCTTCCGTGACTCATACGTCCCGTACGACTCGGGCGGGACGACCGACCGCGGAGCACCAGCGCCTTGCACGCCCCCGGGGGCACCTGTCATGACACGCGCCATCTCCCTGCACCACGTCAGCAAGTCGTACACGCGCGGCGTCCGCGTGGTGGAGCGGCTCTCGCTGGACATCCGGCCCGGCGAGTTCCTCGTCCTGCTCGGCCCCTCGGGCTGCGGCAAGTCGACCGTGCTGCGGATGATCGCCGGCCTGGAAGAGGTCACCGAGGGCGAGATCCGGCTGGACGGGGAGTACGCCAACGAAATCGCCCCGTCCGGGCGCGACATGGCGATGGTGTTCCAGAACTTCGCGCTCTACCCGAGCATGACGAGCCGCGACAACATCGGTTTCCCGCTGCGCATCGAGTCGCCCGGCGAGGACCCCCGGGCCCGGGTGGACGCCACGGCCCGCATGCTCGGCATCCAGGACCTGCTCCACCGCTTCCCCAGCCAGCTCTCCGGCGGCGAGCGGCAGCGGGTCGCGATGGGACGGGCCATCGCACGGCACCCCTCCGCCTTCCTGATGGACGAGCCGCTGTCCAACCTCGACGCCAAGCTCCGCAACCACCTGCGGGCCGAGATCGCCCGGCTCACAAGGGAGTTGGGCGCCACCACCGTGTACGTCACGCACGACCAGGCCGAGGCGATGTCGCTCGGCGACCGGGTCGCCGTGCTGCGCGGCGGGGTCCTCCAGCAGGTCGGCACCCCCCGCACGGTCTACGGACTGCCCGCCAACGTGTTCGTCGCCGCCTTCATCGGCACCCCCCGGATCAACCTGCTGCGCGGGGTGGTCCGCGCCCCGCTCGACGGGGCGATGACGATCAGCCTCGGCAAGCAGTTCCTGCGGCTGCCCGAACCCCTCTCCCTCGACCACCAGTTGCTCCGGGTGCAGCAGGGCCGTGAGGTGATCGTCGGGCTGCGCTCCGAGGCCATCCGGCTCGCCAGAGCGTCCGACGCGCGGGCGGGCGAGGTGGCGATCACCGGCCTGGTCGAGCACGTGGAGTTCCAGGGGCACGAGGTCCTCGTCCACTTCAACACCGGGTCGCGGCCCGCCCTCGTACCCGATCTGGAGTCGCCGCGCCCGGCCCGCGGGGCCCGGAGACGACGCCGCGACGGCACCGTCCTGGACCGGCTGCGGGAGCGCGCGGGTGCCCTGCGGGCCGGACCGGTCGTGGTCCTCGACCCGCCCGGCGAGGGGGACGCGGACCCCGATCTGCCGGGCCCTACCCCGCCCGAGGGACGGCTCCCCGGCGACCTCGTCGTGCGCACCACGCCCGACATCGACCTGCGGTACGGGATGCAGGTCCCGCTCCTCGTCGACCTCGCCCATCTCTTCGTCTTCGACCGGGGCGGCGAGCGGATCTGCCCGGCACCGGCGCGCCTGCCGGATCTGGACGAGTGAGGACGCGACGGCCGGATCCGTACGAGCGAAGAGCCGAGGCACGCTTCCCCCGGACCGGCCGACGCCGTGGACACCGGGGGTCTCGGACGACGCCCTGACCTCCCGGGCCGCCCTTCTCGCAGCGGGTCCCCCTGGCGCCGCAAAACTATCATCGCTAGTTTAGGGCGCGGACGACGCTGCCCCGCCCGGGAGGAACACGATGAAGGCACACGACGGCATGTACATCGACGGGGCGTGGCGCCCCGCCGCCGGACGGGACACGATCGAGGTCGTGAACCCGGTCGACGAGCAGGTGATCGGCCACGTCCCGGCCGGCACGGTCGAGGACGTCGACGCCGCCGTGCGCGCCGCCCGCGCCGCGTTCCCCGGCTGGGCCGCGACGCCGCCGGCCGAGCGGGCCGAGCGTCTGGCCGCCCTGCGGGACGTCCTGGCGGCCCGGAAGGACGAGATCGCCGAGACGGTCACCGCGGAGCTGGGCTCGCCGCTCGCGTTCTCGCAGGCCGTGCACGCGGGCGTCCCCGTCATGGTGGCCGGTTCCTACGCCGACCTGGCGGCCACGTACGCCTTCGAGGAGCAGGTCGGCAACTCGACCGTCTACCAGGAGCCCGTCGGCGTCGTCGGCGCGATCACGCCCTGGAACTACCCGCTGCACCAGATCGTCGCCAAGGTCGCCCCCGCGCTCGCCGCGGGCTGCACGGTGGTGCTGAAGCCCGCCGAGGACACCCCGCTGACCGCCCAGCTCTTCGCCGAGGCGGTCGCCGAGGCGGGCGTCCCGGCCGGCGTCTTCAACCTCGTCACCGGCCTCGGCCCGGTCGCGGGACAGGCCCTCGCCGAGCACCCGGACGTGGACCTGGTCTCCTTCACCGGCTCCACGGCGGTCGGCCGGCGGATCGGCGCCACCGCGGGCGCCGCCGTCAAGCGGGTCGCCCTGGAACTCGGCGGCAAGTCCGCCAACGTCATCCTGCCGAGCGCCGACCTCGCGAAGGCGGTCAACGTCGGTGTCGCCAACGTGATGTCCAACTCCGGCCAGACGTGCAGCGCCTGGACCCGCATGCTGGTGCCCGCCGAGCGCTACGACGAGGCGGTCGAACTGGCGGCGGCCGCCGCCGCGAAGTACGGCGAGCGCATCGGCCCCGTCGTCAACGCCAAGCAGCAGGAGCGGGTGCGGGGATACATCGAGAAGGGCGTCGCCGAGGGCGCGCGGCTCGTCACGGGAGGCCCCGAATCCCCGCGCGACCAGGGCTACTTCGTCAGCCCCACCGTCTTCGCCGACGTGACGCCGCAGATGACGATCGCGCAGGAGGAGATCTTCGGCCCGGTCCTGTCGATCCTCCGCTACGAGGACGAGGAGGACGCGCTGCGCATCGCCAACGGCACGGTGTACGGGCTCGCGGGCGCGGTGTGGGCGGGCGAGGAGGCCGAGGCCGTCGCCTTCGCGCGCCGGCTCGACACCGGCCAGGTCGACATCAACGGCGGCCGCTTCAATCCGCGGGCCCCCTTCGGGGGGTACAAGCAGTCGGGCGTGGGGCGCGAACTCGGCGCCCACGGCCTCTCCGAGTACCTCCAGACCAAGTCCCTCCAGTTCTAGGAGCGTTCACGTGGTTCGCGCCGCAGTTCTTTCCGCCGTGGGTGCCCCGCTGGAGATCGCCGAGATCGAGCTCCCCGACCCCGGACCGGGTCAGGTCCGGGTGAGGCTGGCCGCCGCCGGTGTCTGCCACTCCGACCTCTCCCTCTCCAACGGCACCATGCGGGTGCCGGTGCCCGCCGTCCTCGGCCACGAGGGCGCCGGTACGGTCGTCGCCGTCGGCGAGGGCGTCACCGAGGTCGCGCCCGGTTCCGAGGTCGTCCTCAACTGGGCTCCCTCGTGCGGCCGTTGTCACGCCTGCTCGCTGGGCGAGGTGTGGCTGTGCGCCGACGCGCTCACGGGCGCCGGGAACGTCTACGCCCACCGCGCCTCCGACGGCAGCGACCTGCACCCCGGTCTGAACGTCGCCGCTTTCGCCGAGGAGACCGTGGTGCCGGTCTCCTGTCTGCTGCCGGTGCCCGAGGGCATCCCCCTCGCCGACGCGGCCCTGCTCGGCTGCGCCGTCCTCACCGGATACGGCGCCGTCCACCACTCCGCCCGGGTCCGGCAGGGCGAGACCGTCGCCGTGTTCGGGGTCGGCGGGGTCGGGCTCGTCGCGCTCCAGGCCGCCCGGATCGCCGGGGCCTCGAAGATCGTCGCCGTCGACGTCTCGCCCGAGAAGGAGGCGCTCGCGCGGGCGGCGGGCGCCACCGACTACGTCGTCGCCTCCGAGACCACCGCGCGCGAGATCCGCGCCCTCACCGGCAGGCAGGGCGTCGACGTGGCCGTCGAGTGCGTCGGCCGGGCCGTCACCATCCGCACCGCCTGGGAGTCCACCCGGCGCGGCGGCCGCACCACGGTCGTCGGTATCGGCGGCAAGGACCAGCAGGTCACCTTCAACGCGCTGGAGATCTTCCACTGGGGCAGGACCCTCGCGGGCTGCGTGTACGGCAACTCCGACCCGGCACGTGACCTCCCGGTGCTCGCCGAGCACGTCCGCGCGGGCCGCCTCGACCTCGCGGGCCTGGTCACCGACCGCATCGCCCTGGACGGCATCCCGGCGGCCTTCGACAACATGATCGCCGGCAAGGGCGGTCGGGCCCTGGTGGTCTTCTAGACGGCGCCTCGCCTGGATTCAGCCCGTCCGGCGTCTGAGGACGAGGCCGTCCAGGCCGAAGCGGGGGTCTGGGGGCGGCAGCCCCCAGGTACGGGACGGGAAGGGGCGGAGGGGGCGAAGAACGACCTGTGGTGCGCCGGGGCGTCATGCCTCGTCGGCGTGGCACTCCGCCGACCGCTTCCCGCCGGACGGCGCGGGCCCCGACACCGCGGCCCCTTCCCGCACGGTCGCCGAGGTCGCCGCCGACCGCGGCCGGGACCGGGACACCGCCACGCCCGCCAGGCACAGCACGCCGCCCGCCAGCGTCAGCAGCCCCGGCACCTCGTCCAGCAGCAGCCAGGACATCAGCACCACGAGGGCGGGTACCGCGTACGTCGTCGCGCCCATCCGGCTCGCGCTCGTGCGGGCCAGTGCGTACGCCCAGGTCGTGAAGGCCAGCGCGGTCGGGAAGACGCCCAGGTAGACCATGTTGAGCGTCGCCGAGACGGGAGCGTCGGCCGCGTCGTGGACGAGCTGACCGGCGAACGGCAGACAGACCACGGCCCCGATCAGACAGCCGTACGTCGTCACCTGGAGCGCGCTCGCCCGCCCGAGCGCCGGCTTCTGCGCGACCACCCCGCCCGCGTACGCGGCGGCGGCGAGCAGACACAGCACGACGCCGAGCAGCGAGGAACCCCCGCCGCCCGACATCGACAGGCCCACCGCGACCGCGCCCGCGAACGACACCGCCATGCCCGCCAGCAGCCGGGGCGGCATCGCGTCCCCCAGCAGCCGGGAGCCGAGCAGCGCGATCAGGATCGGGCCGACATTCACCACCAGCGCGGCCGTCCCGGCGTCGACCTGCTGCTCACCCCAGTTCAGGGCCACCATGTAGAAGCCGAACCACAGCACGCCGGACACCGCGATGCCGCGCCAGGCGCCGCGCGGCGGCAGCCCCTCGCGCCGCACCACGCAGACCGCCCCGAGCACCAGCACCCCCGAGAGCAGCCGCCCGAGCGCCAGCGCGCCCGGTGCGTACGCGGCGCCCGCGCTGCGGATCGAGACGAAGGCGGAGGCCCACAGCCCGACGGTGACGACCGCCGCGGCCGCGGCGAGCAGCCCCTCACGGCGGTGGTTCGAGCCGGACGATCCGGCGGGGGAGTCGTTCATCATGCTCCTGAGACTAGGCGGGACGCGGTCGTCGGGCTCGCGGATATCGGACGGGGAGACCGAGGCGGGCGGCGGATGCGAGCGATGGGCCGGACGGAGGGAGTCGCCGGGGATCTCCGCCGCTCAGCGGAGTGCGGTCGCCTCGATGCCGAGGAGTTCGGCGAAGGCGCGTTCGCCGTCCGGGGTCACCTTGACCGCCCGGTCCGAGCCGATACGGACACACCAACGGGCGTCCAGGGCGCGCCGGCACAGCGCCGCGCCCGCGGTGCCCGCGAGGTGCGGCCGGCGTTCCGTCCAGTCGAGGCAGGCGCGGGCCAGCGGCCTTCGCCCGGTGCGTTCCAGGGAGATGCCCACGCCGTCGAACCAACGCAGACCGGCGTCGGTGAGCGCGAACCCCGTGTCCTGGCGCAGCAGTCCGCGTCCGGTCAGCGCGTCGGTGAGGGCGATGCCGAGCCGTCCCGCCAGATGGTCGTAGCACGTGCGGCCGCGCGCCGTCGCCGACCCGGTGCTCGACTCGCGCAGCGTGCGCGGGACTTCGGCGGGGCGCGGCCCGACGTGTGCCGCGAGGTCCTCGACGAGCTGGGCGACCCGGGCGTCGGCCAGCCGCACATAGCGGTGCCGCCCCTGCCGTTCCTCGGTGAGCAGGCCGCCCGCGACCAGCTTGCCGAGGTGTTCGCTCGCGGTCGACGGCGCGACGCCCGCCTGCCGCGCCAGCTCACCGGCGGTCCACGCCCGCCCGTCGAGCAGCGCGAGAAGGAACGCGGCCCGCGTCTCGTCCGCCAGCAGCCGGGCCAGTGCCGCCAGCCCCGGCCCCACCGGATCGTTCGACCTCTTCATGCCGTCCAGCATGCGACATGGACACTTCGGCGGCGGCCGAAAGATCAGGGGGTCACGACGCCGGAGCCGGGGCGCACCGGCCCGACAGGGCCACGAGGGCGCACCGGACCGGCACGCCGACCGGTCAGGCCTCCGGCGTCCGTCGGGCGTACTGCACCGCGAGGCCGTCCAGCAGGGCCCCGAGTCCGGTCTCGAAGGCCCGCTCGTCGATCTTGTCCTGCTGGTCGGCGAGGAGGTGCGCCTGACCGAGGTGCGGGTAGTCGGCGGGGTCGTACGCGCTCTCGTCGTCCACGAAGCCCCCGGCGAACGACCCCAGCGCGGAGCCCATGATGAAGTACCGCATCAGCGCGCCGATCGAGGTGGCCTGCGCGGGCGGCCACCCGGCGTCGACCATCGCGCCGAAGACGGCGTCGGCGAGCCGGAGTCCGGCGGGCCGCCGGCCGGGCCCGCGCGCGAGTACGGGCACGATGTTCGGATGGTCGCGCAGGGCCGTCCGGTAGGAGACGGCCCAGTCGTGCAGCGCCGTCCGCCAGTCCCGCCCGTCCTCGAACATCGACAGGTCGACCTGGGCGCTCACCGAGTCCGCGACCGCCTCCAGGATCTGGTCCTTGGTGGGGAAGTGGTTGTAGAGCGAGGGACCGCTGACCCCCAGCTCCGCGGCGAGCCGGCGCGTCGAGACGGCCGCCAGGCCCTCGGCGTCCACCAGGGCCCGTGCCGTCTCGACGATGCGGTCGGTGCTGAGGAGGGGCTTGCGCGGTCGGGCCATGGCGCACATAGTAGGGCTGCGTCAGGAAACTAGCAGTGCTAATTTAAATGTACGGCTTTCAAGGGCCGCTATCTGTGGGGTGACTCGGCATGAACCTTGGTCTCAGCGAGGAGCAGACCGCCGTCCAGCGGCTCGCCAGGGACTTCGTGCAGCGTGAGATCGCCCCGCACGTCGTCGCGTGGGACCGCGCCGAGGAGGTCGACCGCTCGATCGTGAAGAAACTCGGCGACCTCGGCTTCCTCGGCCTGACCGTCGACGAGGAGTACGGCGGCAGCGGCGGTGACCATCTCGCGTACTGCCTGGTCACCGAGGAGCTGGGGCGCGGCGACTCCTCCGTGCGCGGCATCGTCTCCGTCTCGCTCGGCCTCGTGGCCAAGACGATCGCCACCTGGGGGGACGAGCGGCAGAAGCGGCGGTGGCTGCCGGGACTCACCTCCGGCGAGTACGTCGGCTGCTTCGGTCTCACCGAGCCGGGCACCGGCTCCGACGCGGGACAGCTGTCGACCCGGGCCGTGCGCGACGGCGACGACTACGTCATCAACGGCAGCAAGATGTTCATCACGAACGGCACCTGGGCCGATGTCGTGCTGCTCTTCGCGCGCTCCACCGACGCCCCGGGACACAAGGGCGTCTCCGCCTTCCTGGTGCCGACCGACACCCCCGGTCTGACCCGCCGCACCATCCACGGCAAGCTCGGACTGCGCGGCCAGGCCACCGCCGAACTCGCCTTCGAGGACGTACGGGTGCCCGCGAGCGCCATGCTGGCACCCGAGGGCAAGGGGTTCGCGGTCGCCATGTCGGCGCTGGCCAAGGGGCGCATGTCGGTGGCCGCCGGCTGCGTCGGGATCGCCCAGGCCGCGCTGGACGCGGCGGTGACGTACGCGACCGAGCGGGAGCAGTTCGGCAGGACCATCGCGCACCACCAGCTCGTCCAGGAACTGCTCAGCGACATCGCCGTCGACGTGGACGCGGCGCGACTGCTGACCTGGCGGGTCGCCGACCTCGTCGACCGCGGGCTGCCCTTCGCGACCGAGTCGTCGAAGGCCAAGCTCTTCGCGTCCGAGGCCGCCGTGCGCGCCGCCAACAACGCCCTGCAGGTCTTCGGCGGCTACGGCTACATCGACGAGTACCCGGCGGGCAAACTCCTGCGCGACGCCCGCGTGATGACCCTCTATGAGGGCACCAGCCAGATCCAGAAGCTGGTCATCGGGCGCGCCCTGACCGGAGTCTCCGCCTTCTGACCGCCCCCGGCTCCCGCCGTCGGACGTCCGTCGGCGGGTCGTCGCCGCCCGGGTCTGAGTACGCCTCTGAGTACGACGGCGGATGTGGCCGCGCCCGCGTCCGCCGATCCTTCTCTCATGAGTGAGACACCGGTCAAGCAGCAGAACACCGCCGCCTTCTACGGGCAGGCCGTGGCGTCCTTCTCCGTCGCCATGGCGGCCACCGCCCTCGGCATCTTCAAGCTCCAGGCCGACGCCTGGGTGCGGGCCTTCCTGGCCATCGCCGTCCTCTACCTCGTGACGTCCGCCTTCACCCTCGCCAAGGTGATCCGGGACCGCCAGGACGGCCAGCGCGCCGGCGGCCGGGTGTACGACCCCTTCGAGAAGCTCTGACCCCGCAGGTCCGGGACGGACGCAGGCACTAAGCGCTCGCTCAGGTTCGGGGGTATGGTGTTCACCCTGGCAGTGGAGAAGGGGCGAACAGCGATGAGTACGGCGCAGGAGACGCCCGGCGGCGAGGCGCAGCCGTGGGCCGAGGTCACCCCGGACGCGGCACGGCGGCTGCTCGTCGCCGCCGTGGAGGCCTTCGCCGAGCGCGGGTACCACGCGACGACGACCCGCGACATCGCGGGCCGCGCCGGCATGAGTCCGGCCGCGCTCTACATCCACTACAAGACGAAGGAAGAGCTGCTCCACCGGATCAGCCGGATCGGCCACGACAAGGCGCTCGACATCGTGCGGTCCGCGGCCGAGGGACAGGGCACCGCCGCCGAGCGGCTCTCCGACGCCGTACGGTCCTTCGTGCGCTGGCACGCGGGGCAGCACACGACGGCGCGCGTCGTGCAGTACGAGCTGGACGCCCTCGGGCCCGACGCGCGCGCCGAGATCATCGCGCTGCGCCGCCAGGTGGACGCCGAGGTCCGCGGCATCGTCGAGGACGGCGTCGCCGCGGGCGACTTCGATGTCCCGGACGTCCCCGGCACCACGCTCGCCGTGCTGTCCCTGTGCATCGACGTGGCGCGCTGGTTCAGCGTCGACGGCCCCCGGACACCGGACGAGGTCGGCGCTCTCTACGCCGACCTGGTCCTGCGCATGGTCGGGGCCAAGCGGTAGGACCCGGCGGACGTGCGTCCACCGGGTCCCCGAGTTCGTCCCTCCGGCCCCGGCGACCGGCCGCTTCCCACAGGCCTGAATCCCGCAGGGTGCGGACCGTGCTCCCGGGGCCGGGACGGTCCCGCGGTCTCAGAGGTAGTAGCGCGAGACGGACTCCGCCACGCAGACCGGCTTGTCGCCGCCCTCGCGCTCGACGGTGAACGCCACGGTCACCTGGACGCCACCCGTCACGTCGTCCACCGCGGTGATCGTCGCGGTGGAGCGCAGTCGCGAGCCGACCGGCACGGGAGCGGGGAAACGGACCTTGTTCGTCCCGTAGTTGACGCCCATCTTCACGCCCTCGACCGCGATCAGCTGCGGGCCGAAGAGCGGCAGCAGCGACAGGGTGAGGTAGCCGTGCGCGATCGTGGTGCCGAACGGACCCGACGCGGCCTTCTCCGGGTCGACGTGGATCCACTGGTGGTCGCCGGTCGCCTCCGCGAAGAGGTCGATCCGCTTCTGCTCGATCTCGACCCAGTCGGTGTATCCCAACTGCTCGCCCACGGCGCTGCGCAGCTCGTCGACCGTCGCGAACGTCCTCGGCTCTGCCATGTCCCTGGCCTCCCGCATCTCATAGTCTAAGCGACTGCTTAGCATGCTCGGGAGGGCGGCGCATGTCAACGGACCGGACGTGTGACGCGGTGGGTAGGTTGGAAGGGTGCCCCAGATCCCTGAGAAGATCCACGAGCTGACCGTCGGCCAGCTGTCGGCCCGCAGCGGCGCCGCCGTCTCCGCCCTGCACTTCTACGAGTCGAAGGGCCTGATCAGCAGCCGCCGGACCACGGGAAACCAGCGCCGCTACCACCGTGACGCGCTGCGCCGGGTCGCCTTCGTGCGGGCCGCCCAGCGCGTCGGCATCCCGCTCGCCACCATCCGCGAGGCGCTCGCCGAACTGCCCGAGGAACGCACCCCGACCCGGGAGGACTGGGCCCGCCTCTCCGAGGCCTGGCGCTCCGAACTCGACGAGCGCATCAAGCAGCTCGGCCGGCTGCGCGACCACCTCACCGACTGCATCGGCTGCGGCTGCCTCTCGCTGGAGAACTGCGTGCTCTCCAACCCCGACGACGTCTTCGGCGAGCGCAGGACCGGCTCGCGCCTGATGGTGGAGCGTCCGGGCGGTCAGGAGACGGCGAGCACCCCGGACCGGGCGGGGGGCGGCGGCACCGCGCAGCGGGAGGAGCCGGTGGGGGACTGCCGCTGAACGCGCCCCCCACCGTCGTCCGCCCCGCCTACTCGTACTCCGTCCCGCCCTTGCGGGTCAGGTACGCCGGGCTGACGGCCTTCGCCACCGCCCGGCCGCCCGTCACCGGGCTGTACCGCTCGGTGGCCGGGCGGATCACGACCCCCTCGCGCAGGTGCAGGTCCCGGCCGGACACCGTCTCCCGGCCGGAGGCGATCTCCAGGACGCGCCCGATGTCGTACGGGCCCTCGTACAGCCTTGGTACGAGGGGGAGTTCGCCGGTCAGCAGCTCCGCCGCGTCCAGCCAGCGGACCGCGCCGTCGATCTCCGCCGACACGTCGAACACGGCGTAACCGATGGCCTCGCGGCGCCCGTCGGCGCCGTACGTCAGGTCCTGGACGCCCGCCCCGTACACCTCGCCGAAGATGCCGACCCGGCGCGCGCCGAGTCGTTCGGCGAGCCGGGCGGCGGCCTCCGGGACGCCGTGACCGCGTACGGCGCGCCAGTACAGGTTGCGCGGATCCTCCTTCAGGGCGAGGGACTTGGCGCCGAAGCCCTTCGAGGAGACGTGCACGCGTTCCTCGTCCGCGAGATAGGTGAGCAGGCAGGCCGAGCCGTGCAGCTTCTCCGTCAGGACGACCGGCTCGCCCTCGGTGAAGATGTCCGGGTACCGCTGGATGTTCTCGATGTCGACCCAGGGCAGCAGACCGGGCGCCGACTCGACGTCGCCGTCCATGGTGGGCGGGATCGGAGGCACCCACTTCACGATGCCGAGCGCCTCCGCGAAGTCCGTGCCCTCCCTGGCGGCGTGCGCCAGGTCCACGTCCGCCAGAGCCTGCGGGCGGCACACGATGCCCTGGGACACTTCGCCCCGCAGCCGGACCGCCCTGACCCGGTCCGCGGCGGAGCCCGCGAGCCGCCCGGTCAGCCCCAGTTCCTCGATCAGGCCCGCGGGCAGTACGGACTGCTCCGGGATGTAGACGGCGTGCTCGCCGGTGCGGAACGCGCCCTTGGCGACGACGGCCCGGTACAGGCCCACCTGGGCCAGTTCGAGCGCGTCGGCGTTCGGGTGTTCGTGGACGGTCAGCACTTCGGCGGTGACGCGCAGCGTCGACATCGGGGCTCCTCGGATCGCTCAGCCGGGTCTCATCGCCCCCAACTGTCCGCGGGGGAAAGGGCTGGAACCACCGAATTCACGGCTGCTACGGTCGTCGGCCGCCCACCTCGCCGAGGACCCCTCCGTCTCCCGGGATCTCCGTCACGGGGCCGAGCGCGGGGGCGAGAGGCGGGCCCTTGGCCGCGACCGCGACCGGCACTACGACCGGGCTCCGGCCACCGCGTACTGGCGGAGCCCCTCCGCCACGAGCAGGCCGTTGGACTCCGCCCGCTCCCCGTCCGGGAGTTCGAGGGTGTCCTCCAGGCCGATCCGGGTCGCGAGCCCCAGGCGTCCCGCCAGACGCAGCACCGGCCAGGCACCGCCGTCCTCGCCGTGCAGCAGGACGGGACGCTCGGGCGTGCCGAGCGCCGCGAGCAGTTCACGGGCCGACGCCTCGGCCGTGTGCGGGGAGGTGTCCGTCACCTCGGCCAGCACCCGCAGGACCCGGGGCGCGAGCGGTGACGCGGCGAACCGGGCGGCGCCGTCCGTGCCGGACCAGATCCCCGCCTCCACGCCGATCCCGCGGTCCAGGAGGACGGCGGCGATCTCCTCGGCGCCCGGCTCGTGCCAGTTGACCGACGCGTGGTCGGGCAGCGCCGTCCACGAACGGATCCGCTCCGCCCGGTCCGCCGGATCGGGTTCGGCCCAGGCTCCGGTGGTCACGCCGACGGTGACACCGACCCGGGACCGGATCGCCTCCAGCGTCATCGCCAGCACTCGCGGGGACAACGTGTCCTTCCCGCACGGGGTCTTGGGATGGACATGGATGTCGCGGGCGCCGGCCGCCACCGCCTCGGCGGCGGAGCGGGCCATGGCCTCCGGGTACATCGGCAAGGCGGCACCGTCGGCCGGACCGCGCGCTCCGTTCAGACAGACCTGCAGCATGGGTCCGATGATGCCGGACGGCACGGACCGACGGTGGACAGGGCGGCGGAACAGCGGCGGCACCGGTGACATCCGGACACCGGCGTCACGGGGATACCGGGCGCCTCGTCACCGATGCCGGACACAGCGGCCGGCCGACAGCACGGCCGATGTCCGCGGCGGCGGACCCGGCCGACCGTCGTCACCGGCGATCGGTCACCGAGGTCCGTGGACGACGGCGTTGTTCGGACAGGGGGTTGTTCGGACCGTGCCGACGCCGGTTCTCCCGGCGCCGGGAACCGCGCGCCCGGCCACGGACGGTCCGCGGCCGTCGGCTCACCCGCAGTTCCCGCACCCGCCGTTCAGCCCGGCGGCGTCCCGGCCGCCCGGCCCGGCGGGGGGGGGGCTCACGCCGACACGAGCAGTCGGTCGCGCCGGGCGTCGGCCAGGGCTTCCGGGGTCAGGACGGGCCGGGGCACCACGATGCCGCAGCTCGTGCAGACGGGGCCCGACGAGGGTTCGTGGGCCAGGTCGTACATCCACAGGAGGTGGCCTCCGGCGCACACCGGACAGACGGCGCCCGGCTCGCGCTCCAGCGCGGCGATCAGCCGGCGCAGCACCTCCGCGAGGGATTCATGAGGGTGGACACGGGGGTTGTCGCACCAGGCGACTCCGAACCCGCCCCAGGTCAGCCGGTGCCAGTCGTCGACACTGCCCGGCCTGCGCAGCCCGTCGTGCTTCTCCTTCTTGCGACGCTGCGCGAACTCGACCTCGTAGGCGAGCCAGACGGATCGGGCCTCCTCCAGCTCCTCCAGTGCGGCCACGAGCCGCACCGGATCGGGGGAGCGGTCCTCGGGTCCGAACCCGGCCCGGGAACACAGATGGTCCCAGGTCGCCCGATGCCCGTAAGGGGCGAACCTCTCCAGGCACTTGCGCAGTGAGTACCGCCGCAGTGCCAGATCACACCGCGGATCTCGCACCTGTCTCGCCAGACTCCGGAAACCGGCCATCGTCCTGCACCTCCGTCACACCTGCACCTGTACTCCGGTCACTTCGGCGCCGTCTCGTACGGACGTCGCCGAATAGACGTATCGACACGCGATTCGGCTCCATCCGTTTTTCGATGACTGCCATAAGCCACCCGCCGAGCGCCCTCGGCCTGCCTCCCGTTGCTGTCAGTCGCCTGTGGGCGGCGTCCACGGTCGCGATGAATCCTCAAAACTGAAGCATGTTCATCTTCAAACCCGGGGATACCGGCGGTAACGTCCGGCCCACCCCAGTCGGTAGGAGCTGACATGCCACCGAGCACCCCACGCACCACCCTGGACAGACTGAGAACTCCCCGCAGATTCCCCAAGTTCCTCAAGGCCGCTTCCCTATGCGTGCTCATTGCCGGTCTTTTGTCGCCGCTTTCCCCGGCGGTCGCCGACACCTCGGCGGCCGCGACGAACGACTACTGCGGCGGTCGGTGTTCGGACATCCTGCCGCCGGGCGAGAACGGCAACGCGACCCTGGCGCAGATCCTGCTCAACCAGGCCTTCGGCACCCAGCCCGGCCACGCGGAGGACCAGCTCACCCCGTACGGCAACCTGGCCTCCGGCTACCCCGCACTCACCGACACCAAGATCAACGACTTCTTCAACGACGCGTCCTTCGGTGTCGCCCCGGGCCAGGTCGCCTCGACCACGAAGCCCGGCGGACGCAGTGACGTGACGATCGTGCGGGACAAGAAAACGGGCGTTCCACACATCACGGGCACCACGCGGTACGGCACCGAGTACGGCGCCGGGTTCGCCGCCGCCCAGGACCGGCTGTGGCTCATGGACGTCTTCCGCCATGTCGGACGCGGCCAGCTGACCGGCTTCGCCGGCGGAGCCCCCTCCAACCAGGGCCTGGAGCAGGAGTTCTGGCGCAACGCGCCCTACACCGAGGCCGACCTGCAGGCCCAGATCGACAGCGCGACCAGCAACGCCGGAGCGCGTGGCGTCCAGGCCCTCGCCGACGCGAAGGCCTACCTCGACGGCATCAACGCCTACATCGACGCCTCCGACAGCGGCCGCTACTTCCCCGGTGAGTACGTCCTGACCGGCCACAAGGACGCCATCACCAACGCCGGCACCATCGACCACTTCCAGCTCACCGACCTGGTCGCGCTGGCCTCCGTCATCGGTTCGCTGTTCGGCTCCGGAGGCGGCGGCGAGGTCAACAACGCCCTCTCGCTGCTCGCCGCCCAGTCCAAGTACGGCGTCACCGAGGGCACCACGGTCTGGGAGTCCTTCCGCGAGCGCAACGACCCGGAAGCGGCCCTCACCGTGCACAACGGCGAGAGCTTCCCGTACGGCGGCAAGCCGGACAGCGCGCAGGGCCAGGCCCTGCCCGATCCCGGCTCGGTCACCCAGGAGCAGCTCGTCTACGACCGCACCGGCAGCGCGACGGCCGCGAGCGCGACCGGCGCCTCCGCCACCGCGGCGAAGACCTCGCTCACCTCGGCCAAGCGCGGGATGTCCAACGCCCTGGTGGTCAGCGGCAACCACACCGCGAGCGGCCACCCGATCGCCGTCTTCGGCCCCCAGACCGGCTACTTCGCGCCACAGCTGCTCATGCTCCAGGAGATACAGGGCCCGGGCCTGAGCGCCCGCGGCGCCTCCTTCGCGGGCCTGAGCATGTACGTCGAGCTGGGCCGGGGCCAGGACTACTCCTGGAGCGCGACGACCTCCGGCCAGGACATCATCGACACCTACGCCGTCGAGCTGTGCCAGGACGACTACCACTACCTGTACCACGGCACCTGCACGGCGATGGACAAGGTCGAGCGGACCAACTCCTGGAAGCCGACCGTCGCCGACGGCACCGCGGCCGGCTCGTACCGGATGCAGGCCTACCGGACCAAGTACGGCCCCGTGGAGTACCGCGCGACCGTCGGCGGCAAGAAGGTCGCGTACACCACCCTGCGCTCGTCCTTCCTGCACGAGGCCGACTCGATCATCGGTTTCCAGATGCTCAACGACCCGGACTACGTGAAGAGCCCGGCGACGTTCCAGAGCGCGACCCAGCACATCAACTACACCTTCAACTGGTTCTACGCCGACTCCGCGCACACCGCGTACTACAACAGCGGGGACAACCCGGTGCGGGCCGGCGGGGTCGACGCCGAGTTCCCGGTGTGGGCGCGGGCCGCCTACGACTGGCAGGGCTGGGACCCGGCCACCAACACCGCGACCTACACCCCGGCCTCCCAGCACCCCAACTCCGTGGACCAGGACTACTACATCTCCTGGAACAACAAACAGGCCAAGGACTACACGACGGCCTCCTGGGGTGACGGCTCGGTGCACCGCGGTGACCTGCTGGACGACCGGGTCTCGAAGCTGGTCCAGGCGGGCGGGGTGACCAGGACCGCGCTGGTGAAGGCCATGGCCGACGCGGCCCTCGCCGACCTGCGGGCCGAGGACGTGCTCCCCGATCTGCTGAAGGTCGTCAACAGCTCTCCGGTCACCGACCCCACGGCCGCCGCGGCGGTGGGCAAGCTGAACGCCTGGCTGACGGCGGGCGCGAAACGCACGGAGACCTCGGCCGGCTCGCACACCTACGCCGACGCCGACGCGATCCGCATCCTGGACGCCTGGTGGCCGCTGCTGGTCAAGGCGGAGTTCCAGCCGGGGCTCGGCAACGACCTCTACACCGCCTTCGGCAACAACCTGCCCATCGACGAGGCCCCGTCCGCCGGGCACGGGCCGACCGGCTCGCACGCCGGAAGCTCCTTCCAGTACGGCTGGTGGAGCTATGTCGACAAGGACATCCGGGCGGTGCTGGGGGAGTCCGTGCAGGGCGGTCTGTCGCAGAAGTACTGCGGCGGCGGCAGCCTCAGCGCCTGCCGGGACGCCCTGGTCGACACGCTGAAGGAGGCGGCGGGCAAGACCGCGGCCGTCGTCTACCCCGGCGACGACCAGTGTTCGGCCGGCGACCAGTGGTGCGCCGACTCGATCGTCCAGCGGGCGCTCGGCGGCATCAAGCACGGCAGGATCACCTGGCAGAACCGGCCGACCTACCAGCAGGTCGTCGAGTTCACCGGACACCGGTGAGCATCGGGCCGGGCCGGTAGGCCCGGCGGTACCGGACCGGGGGCGGACCACGGACGTGGTCCGCCCCCGGCTCCACGCAGGTCGAAAGGCCTGATCCGTAAGGCGGTTGATCAGCCGCCCGGCCGTCGGATCACCGGTGAGACCCTCGGCTCACCGGTACAGCAGGTACTCCCGGCGCGTCCCGCGGAACGCGGCGAGTTCCTCCTGCCAGGCGGCCACCACCTCGTCCGTGGTCGCGCCCGCGTCGATCATCGTGCGCACCTGGGTGGAACCCGTCAGCTTGTCGATCCAGTTGTCGGAACGCCACGCGAAACCGCTCCACACCTTCCGAGCGGTCACCAGGAGCGCGATCCCCGTGCGGACCGGGTCGAACGCCGCCCGGTCGTGCACATGGATCTGGACGCCCCCGACGGTCTTCCCCTCGAACTTGGAGAAGGTCGGCGCGAAGTACGCCTCTCTGAAGTACACGCCGGGCAGCCCCAGTTCGTTCGCCGCCGCGGCCCAGCGCCCGTCGACGCCCTCCGCGCCCAGCAGCTCGAAGGGCCGGGTCGTGCCGCGCCCCTCCGACAGGTTCGTCCCCTCGAAGAGACACGTCCCGGAGTACACCAGGGCGGTGTCGGCCGTCGGCATGTTCGGGCTCGGCGGCACCCAGGGCAGCGCCGAGGCGTCGTAGAAGTCGCTCCGCCGCCAGCCCGACATCAGCACGGTGTCCAGCTCGACGGGCTTCTCGAGGAACTCCCCGTTGAACAGCCGGGCCAGCTCCGCCACCGTCATCCCGTGCGCCTGCGCGATCGGCTGCCGGCCGACGAAGGTCGCGAACTCCTTGTGCAGGACCGGCCCGAGGGCCGCCCGGCCGGTGACCGGGTTCGGCCGGTCGAGCACCACGAACCGCTTCCCGGCGAGCCGGGCCGCCTCCATGCAGTCGTACAGCGTCCAGATGTACGTGTAGAAGCGCGCCCCCGCGTCCTGGATGTCGAACACGACGGTGTCCACGCCGGAGGCCGTGAAGACGTCGGCGAGGGGCTGCCCGCTCTTCAAGTACGTGTCGTAGACGGGCAGTCCGGTCGCCGGGTCGTCGTAGCGGCCCTCGGATCCGCCGGCCTGCGCGGTGCCCCGGAACCCGTGCTCCGGACCGAAGACGGCGGTCAGGTCCACCCGGTCGTCGCCGTGCATGACGTCCACGATGTGCCGGACGTCCCGGGTGACCCCGGTCGGGTTGGTGACCACCCCGACGCGGCCGCCGCGCAGCGAGGCGTACCCGGAGGCGGCGAGCCGCTCGAAACCGGTGCGGAGCCGGTGGCCGGAGTCGGCGGCCGGCACCGCCGCCGCGGGCAGCGGGGTCAGGGCCGCGGCGGCGGTGCCGGCCGCGAGCAGTGACCGTCGGGACATGCGCATGGTGTGACCTCCGTGATCGCGGAAGGTTGGCACGTGCACGCTAAGGGCTCACGGCGGAAGTTCGTAGACCGCCGTTCCGTTTCTCCTGTCGCGGCTCGTCACACGGGCGTCGGCACGCGCCGGAGCCCCTTCCCTAGTCACATACCGACTGGTTAGTCTGACGTGGCAGCAGAGCCGTGTCGCGTCGAAGGAGACCGATGGTGGGAGCCGTGCAGAGTGCGGGAGTGGTCGTCACCGGAGCGGGAGGTGGCATCGGAGCCGCGCTGGCCCGACGCTTCGCCGCCGAGGGGGCGCGCGTCGTCGTCAACGACCTCGACGCCGCGAAGGCGAAGGCCGTCGCGGACGAGATCGGCGGGATCGCGGTCCCCGGGGACGCGTCCCTGATCATCGAGGAGGCCCGCGACGCCCTCGACGGCACCGTGGACGTCTACTGCGCGAACGCCGGGGTCGGCTCGGGCGGTTCCGAAGCGGCCGGCGAGGCGGTCTGGGCCCTCGCCTGGGACGTCAACGTCATGGCCCATGTGCGCGCCGCCCACGCCCTCCTGCCGGACTGGCTGGAGCGCGGCAGCGGCCGGTTCGTCTCCACGGTCTCCGCCGCGGGCCTCCTCACCATGATCGGCGCCGCGCCGTACAGCGTCACCAAGCACGGCGCGTACGCCTTCGCCGAGTGGCTCTCCCTCACCTACCGCCACCGCGGGGTGAACGTGCACGCGATCTGCCCGCAGGGCGTGCGCACCGACATGCTCGCCGCCACCGGCAGCGCGGGCGACCTGGTGCTCCGGCCGACCGCCATCGAGCCCGAGGACGTCGCCGACGCCCTCATGAAGGGGATCGAGGAGAACCGCTTCCTGATCCTGCCGCACCCCGAGGTCGCCGGGTACTACCAGGCACGCGCCGCGGACCCCGACCGCTGGATGACGAACATGAACCACCTCCAGCAGAAGTGGGAGACCACCGAGTGACCAGCTATGCCGACCGGCCCTGGGTGGCCCTGCTCAACGACGCCCAGCGCGCCCCGGTGCACCCCGCCGACACCCTGGTGCACGCCCTCCGGGACGCCGTCGCGCACACCCCGGACCGCACCGCCCTCGCCTACTTCGACGGGCGGCTGAGCTACCGCGAGGTCGACGAGCTGAGCGACTCCGTCGCCGGGCACCTCTCCGGGCGCGGCCTCGGGCGGGGCGACCGGGTGGCCGTCCTGCTCCAGAACTCCCCGCAGTTCGTCCTCGCCCTGCTCGGCGCCTGGAAGGCGGGCGCGACGGTCGTACCGGTCAACCCGATGTACAAGTCGGGGGAGGTCCGGCACGTCCTGCACGACGCCGAGGTCACCGCCCTGGTCTGCTCCGACCGCGCGTGGGACACCTACCTGCGCGAGACGGCCGCCGACTCGCCCGTGCGGATCGTCCTGACCGCCTGCGAACTGGACCTCCAGACCCGGGGCGACACCCGCGTGCTGTCCTTCGAACGGCTGCCCCTCGACGCGGGCGCCGACGACCTCGTGGCCGTCGCCAGGCAGGGGCACCCCGCCCCGGAGGACCGTGACCTCGGCCCGTCCGACATCGCCCTCATCAGCTACACCTCGGGCACCAGCGGCACCCCCAAGGGGGCCACCAACACGCACGGCAACATCATGTACAACGCCGAGCGGCAGCGGACCGGGCTCGCCCTGCCCGAGGCGCCGGTGTACTTCGCGATGGCGCCGCTGTTCCACATCACCGGCATGGTCTGCCAGCTCGCCGCGTGTCTCAACAGCGAGGGCACGCTCGTCCTCGCCTACCGCTTCGAGGCGGGTGTCGTCCTCGACGCCTTCGCGGAGCACCGGCCGCTCTACACCGTGGGACCCTCCACCGCCTTCATGGCGCTGGCCGCCCACCCGTCGGCCACACCGGACCACTTCTCCTCGTTCGTGAACATCTCCTCCGGCGGTGCCCCGCTGCCGCCCGCCCTCGTCGAGAAGTTCCGCGCCGGCTTCGGCCCGTACATCCGCAACGGCTACGGACTCACCGAGTGCACCGCGCCCTGCGCCTCCGTGCCGCCCGACCTGGAGGCGCCCGTCGACCCCGTCTCGGGAACGCTGGCCGTCGGCGTGCCGGGCCCCGACTCGGTCGTCCGCATCGTCGACGACCTGGGCCAGGACGTCCCCTTCGGGGAACAGGGCGAGATCCTCGTGCGCGGGCCGCAGGTCGTGCCCGGCTACTGGCGGCGCCCCGACGCCACCGCCGAGACGTTCCCGGACGGCGAACTCCGCACCGGAGACATCGGCTTCATGGACACGGACGGCTGGCTCTACGTCGTCGACCGCAAGAAGGACATGATCAACGCGTCCGGGTTCAAGGTCTGGCCGCGCGAGGTCGAGGACGTCCTCTACACCCACCCCTCGGTCCGTGAGGCGGCCGTCGTCGGGATACCCGACGGCTACCGCGGCGAGACCGTCAAGGCCTACATCAGCCTGCGGCCGGGCGCCTCCGAGGACCCCGACGCGCTCGCCGCCTGGTGCAAGGAGAGACTGGCCGCCTACAAGTATCCGCGGCAGGTGGTGATCCTGCCCGAACTGCCGAAGACGGCGAGTGGGAAGATCCTGCGGCGGGAACTGCGTTCCCGCACGGAGGACTCCCCGTAGGTCCCCGGGCGCGACGCTTCCCGGGGACGCGGAGGTTCCCGGGAACACCCCGAGGACGACAGCGATCGACGTGAACGCACGGAAGGCAGGTGGCGGCAGTGCCCAGGACGACGGACGGTGACGGTACGCCCGTCCCGCAGCGGCTGCTGGCCGCCGCCACCCGGCTCTTCGCCGAGCAGGGCTACGACAGGACCTCCGTGCAGGAGATCGTCGAGGCGGCGGGCGTCACCAAGGGGGCGCTGTACCACTACTTCGGCTCCAAGGACGACCTGCTGCACGAGGTCTACGCGCGCGTGCTGCGCCTCCAGCAGGAGCGGCTGGACGCCTTCGCGGACTCGGACGCGCCCGTGGAGGAGCGGCTGCGGGGCGCGGCGGCCGACGTGGTCGTCACCACCATCGACAACCTCGACGACGCCTCGATCTTCTTCCGCTCCATGCACCACCTCGGCCCGGAGAAGCTCAAGCAGGTGCGCTCCGAGCGGCGGCGCTACCACGAGCGCTTCCGCGCGCTGATCGAGGAGGGCCAGAAGAAGGGCGTCTTCTCCACGGCCACCCCGGCCGACCTCGTCGTCGACTACCACTTCGGCTCGGTCCACCACCTGTCGACGTGGTACCGCCCGGACGGCCCCCTCGCCCGCCAGGAGGTGGCCGACCACCTGGCGGACCTGCTCCTGCGCGCGCTGCGTCCGTAACGAGGCGCTGTCGCCGGACGGGCCGAGAAACAGCCCGTCGGGCGATTGAGGAGCGGGGGGTCCGGGGGCAGCGCCCCCGGGAACGGGTCGGGAAGGGGCGGAGGGTGCGAAAAGAATCCCCCGCCCCGCCGCGTCACCCGTACTTCTTGATCTCCCGGTACGCCAGCGAACGCTGGTGGACCTCGTCCGGCCCGTCGGCGAGCTTCAGCGTCCGCGCACTCGCCCAGAGCTCGGCCAACGGGAAGTCCTGACTCACCCCACCCGCCCCGTGCAGCTGAACAGCCTTGTCGAGGATGTCGACGACCGTGCGCGGAGTGGCGATCTTGATGGCCTGGATCTCCGTGTGGGCCCCCTTGTTGCCGACGGTGTCCATCATCCAGGCGGTCTTCAGGACCAGCAGACGCAGCTGCTCGACGGCGACCCGCGCGTCGGCGATCCAGTTCTGCACCACGCCCTGCTGGGCCAGCGGCTTGCCGAACGCCGTACGGGACACCGCCCGCCTGCACATCAGCTCGATGGCCCGCTCGGCCATGCCGATCAGCCGCATGCAGTGGTGGATGCGGCCCGGACCGAGCCGCGCCTGCGCGATGGCGAATCCGCCGCCCTCCTCGCCCACCAGGTTGCTCACCGGGACCCGCACGTGGTCGAAGACGACCTCCGCGTGCCCGCCGTGCGAGTGGTCCTCGTAGCCGTACACCTGCATGGCACGCCGGACCTCCAGGCCCGGCGTGTCCCGCGGGACCAGGACCATCGACTGCTGGCGGCGGATGTCCGAGCCGCCCGGGTCCGTCTTGCCCATCACGATGAAGATCCGGCAGTCGGGGTTCATCGCCCCGGAGATGTACCACTTGCGGCCGGTGATGACGTACTCGTCGCCGTCCCGCTCGATCAGCGTGGTGATGTTCGTGGCGTCGGAGGACGCGACCTCGGGCTCGGTCATCGCGAACGCGGAGCGGATCTCGCCGGCCAGCAGCGGCTCCAGCCACTGCTTCCGCTGCTGCTCGTCGCCGAACTGGGTGAGCACCTCCATGTTGCCGGTGTCCGGCGCGGCGCAGTTCAGCGCGGTGGGCGCCAGGTGCGGGCTGCGGCCGGTGATCTCGGCGAGCGGCGCGTACTGGAGGTTGGTGAGCCCGGCACCGTACGCGGAGTCCGGCAGGAAGAGGTTCCACAGGCCCTGCCTGCGAGCCTCGGCCTTCAACTCACCGACCACGGCGGGGGTGTCCCACGGCGAGGCCAGCAGCGCGCGCTGCTCCTCGGCGACGGCCTCCGCCGGATAGACGTGCTCGTCCATGAAGGCGAGCAGCTTCTGGCGCAGCTCTTCGGTGCGCGCGTCGAATCCGAAGTCCATGGCGGATCAGCCTTCCTGAAGGGTGGTCAGGCCGTGCTCGATGAAGACGGGCGTCAGCTCGCCGATGCGGTCGAAGCCCGCGCCGACGGTCTGGCCCTTCGTGTAGCGGTAGTGGATGCCCTCGAGGATCACCGCGAGCTTGAACCAGGCGAACGCCGTGTACCAGGAGACCGCGGACACGTCGCGCCCCGAGCGCGCGGCGTACCGCTCGACGATCTCGGCGGCCTCCGGGTGCCCGGCGGCCGAAGCCGTGGTGCTGATGGGGGAGTTCGGAAGTTCCAGGCGCGTGCTGTACATGACGAGCAGGCCCAGGTCGGTGAGCGGATCGCCGAGAGTGGACATCTCCCAGTCCAGGATCGCCCGGATCCGGTCGTCGGGGCCGATCAGCACGTTGTCGAGCCGGTAGTCGCCGTGCACGACCGTGGCAGCGGGCGAGTCCGGCAGTTCGCGCCCGAGGGCCGCGTGCAGTTCGTCGATACCCGGCAGGTCGCGGTTGCGGGACGCGTCCAACTGCTTCCCCCAGCGCCGCAGTTGTCGGTCGAGGAAGCCTTCGGGTCGGCCGAAGTCCGCGAGCCCGACCTCGGCCGGGTCCACCGCGTGCAGTTCCACCAGGGTGTCCACCAGCCCGAGCACCGCGTCGCGCGTGCGCTCCGGGCCGAGCGGGGCGAGCTGGTCGGCGGTGCGGAAGGGCGTGCCCTCCACGAACTCCATGACGTAGAACGGCGCGCCGAGCACGGAGTCGTCCTCGCAGAGCAGAACGGGGTCCGGGACCGGCACGGCCGTCGGGTGCAGTGCGCTGATCACCCGGTGCTCGCGCTTCATGTCGTGCGCGGTCGCCAGCACATGGCCGAGCGGGGGTCGCCGTACGACCCACCGCGAGGCGCCGTCGGAGACCGCGTAGGTGAGGTTGGACCGTCCGCCCTCGATCAGCCGGCCGGTCAGCGGGCCGTTCACCAGCCCGGGCCGCTCGCGGTCGAGCAGGTCACGCAACCGGTCGAGATCGAGACCTGGCGGGTGGTCCGGACTCATCTTTGCTCCTCAGCGCACGGAAACAGGTGGTGACCATGATGCCGACCAGTCGGTATGTCGTCCACCCGCTGTGCGAAACGTGATCGGCGTCTCCCCGGGGAGTCCGGAGCCGGGGGAGACGCCGTCGCGGCGCAGAGGTCAGTGGTCGTCCCAGTGGCCCTCGTGCTCGGCGTGCCGGTGGCCCTCGTGCAGGTAGTCGACGTGGTCGCCGTGCGGGACCGCCGGGTGTCCGCAGCCCTCGCCGTGCTGGTGGGAGTGGGCCTCGTGCGCCACGTGGCCGCTCTGCTCGCACTCGTCCCAGTGACCCGCGTGCTCGCGGTGCAGGTGCCCGTCGTGCGCGTAGTCGACGTGGTCCCCGTGCCGCAGCTGGGCGTGACCGCAGTCCGGGCCGTGGGCGTGCTGGTGGGTGGGGTGTTCCTGATGAAGCGTGGTCATCGTGCTCACCTTCGGCCGGCGTGGAGTGGGTGGTCCGTCCGCCTCCTGAGCGGGGCGGAACGACACCCCAGGCTATCGCCGCGAAGGGGTGCATATTGGATCATTGATGCTCATTTCGGAGCCTGTGGCGTCCGAGGGCCCGGGAGCGTCCGCGCCGCATCGCGTGCGCCCAACGGGTCCCGAGACCGCGTACGCCCCGAGCTCCCGCAGGTGCGGAACCGGCCCGGTCCGGACGGCAGGCCCTAGAACACCAAGGCGACCGCGCACACCGCCAGGACGAGGGTGCACGCCGCGGTGGCCGCCGCGTGCCGGGGGGCGAGGACGGCGGGGCCGGCGGGGCCCGCGAGGGCCAGCGTCCGGATGCGGTGGTGGGCGAGCGCGAGGAAGCACAGCCACAGCGCGCAGGCGACCGCGCACGCCACGATCCCCGCCGCCGAGTCCCTGTCCTGAAGCGCGGCTTTCGCGGCGAGCACGGCGACGACGGTGCCGGAGAGGGTCGTACGCCGCCAGGCCAGCCGGGTGCGTTCCGGCTGGAGACCGGGGTCCCGCTCCTCGCGCGCCGGCGGGGTCATCCGGCCCAGCCGGCGAGCACCACGACGATCATCGCGACCGCGACGACCGCCACGGCGATGCTCAGCACCGCCGGGAACCCCGACACCGGCAGATCCTCGCCGCGCCGCATCGCCCGCTCGCAGCGCACCCAGTGGTTGACGGCCCGCAGGGAGCAGAGCACCCCCGCCGCCAGCAGCGCCAGAGCGAGGCCCGCACGCCAGGCCCAGCGCAGGTCCGGCAGGAACTGGTCCACCGCGAAGCCCCCGCCGATCAGCGCGAGCGCGGTGCGCAGCCAGGCCAGAAAGGTCCGCTCGTTGGCCAGGGAGAACCGGTAGTCCGGTGTCCCGCCCTCCTCCCGGATCTGCCGGGGCGCGAACCACAGCCGGACATTGCGTACGAGTTCGATCACGCCCAGGACCCTACCGGGAGCCCGCCACGCCCCGGTGTCGGTGCCGCCCGCTACCGTCCGGGGCCATGGACGATTCCCCGCCCCCCGGCTGCGCCCCGCCCGGGTTCACCGTCGCCCCGGCCGAGCACCTGCTGCGCCTCCCCGGGTTCTGGCCCGCCTACTACGGGCCCACCTGGGATGACTTCGCGGACGAGCCGGAGCTGTTCGGGGCGGACGGCGCGGACGTCGACGCGGCCGCGGACGCGCTGTACGGGACGGTGGACCCCTGGCCGGCGTACCGGCTCCCCCTGGCGGGCGGCCACGTCCTGTGGATCGTGCACAGCAACCATCCGGACGACTCCGGCACGGACTACCTGATCACCCATCCCGCGTGGTCCCGCCCCGGCCACCTGGCCTCGATCGAGGGGCACTTCAGCGGGCCCGGGCTGTCCTGGCCCGAACTGCTGGCGGTCGCCGGCTCCGCCCCGCCCGGCGCCGAGGGCGTGCTCGACGCGGGCACGCGGCTGCTGCTGTTGCTCCCGGCGTTCGGCGACGCGGACGTGCCGCCCGAGGAGGCGGTGGAGCGGATCGCCGACGCGCTCACCGCGGCCGGAATGGCCGCCGACGCGGCGTCGGCCGCCGCCGGCCGCTTCCTGGACCACCCCTTCTGGGACGGACCCACCTGGACGACGCAGGGCGGGAGCCCGCTCGGCGGCACCACCGCGGAGCCGAGCCCGCTCCCGCTGTGCGACGGACCGCACAGCCCCCGCACCGTCCGGCTCGCCCAGGGCATCACCGCGGACCAGGAGCGTGCCCTGGCCGCCGCGCTCACCGGTCGGCACCACGCGGTGCGCCCGGACGGGCGGATCCTCAGCCCATCGCCCGGTAGTCCTTGAGCCGCTCGTGGGCCGCGAGGCCGTCGGGCACCCAGGTCCAGTCCGCCAGCCTCGCCTCCACCTCCTCGTCGGTGAGGAAGTCGTGCCAGGCGACCTCCTCCACCTGCGGCTCCACCGGAAGGTCGCAGAGGACCTCGTAGACGGCGGACCACCACGCCCGGCCGGCCCCGTCGTCGTACAGGAACCGGAAGAGGGGGGTCGGACGGGGGAGCCCGGAGACGCCGAGTTCCTCCTCGGCCTCGCGCAGCGCGGCGTCGTCGTAGGACTCGCCGGCGCCGACGACCCCGCCGACGAACATGTCGTAGAAGGAGGGGAACACCAGCTTGGTCGGGGTACGCCGGTGGACGAAGACCCGGCCCTCGGCGTCCCGGGCCTGGATGAACACGCACCGATGGCGCAGTCCGCGCTCGTACGCCTCCCCGCGCGAGGACTGCCCGATGACCTGGTCGTTCTCGTCCACGATGTCGAGGATCTCGTCAGCGGCACTCATGCGACCCATCCAAGCAGCCGCTGAGGGCCGACGGAGGGTGCCGCGGTGGGGGAGGGGCGCCCGTGTCCCCGGCGGGCGGCGTCAGTGCGGCTGGAGGTCCCGCGAGTGCTCCGGCTCGGCGGTGCCCGAGGGCATCGCCGGGTGCATCCCGAGCAGGATGATCCCCGCCACGACCCCGGCGAGCCCCGCGGCCTGCCAGGCGAGGGCGCCCACGTCGGTACGGAGCTGGTCGCCGAGAAAACCCACCCCGCAGGCGATGCCGGCCAGCGGCTGGGCCGCGGTGAGCGCGGGCAGCGACATCCGCAGCGGAGCGGTCTCGAAGGCGCTCTGGACCAGGATCAGCCCCGTGACGCCGAGGACGAGCACCGTGTACGGCTGCCAGCCGGTGAGCAGCTCGGACCAGCCGCCGTCGCCGAACCGCTGGCCGCTCACCCGGGTGAGCGCGTCCTGCAGGCCGTACAGCAGGCCGGCGGCGGTGGCGAGCAGCACCGGTCCCGCGCTGAGCCGGGAGCGTTTCGCGTAGGCGGTGAGCAGCAGGGCGAGCCCGACCACGATCCCGATGATCAGCCAGTGCCGCAGCGGATCGTCGATCGCCTCGCCGCCCTGCGGCTGCCCGGCGACGATGAACGCCGAGACCCCGCCCGCGAGCAGGATGAGCCCGGCCCAGCCCTGTCGGCCCAGCGGCTGCTTGGTCTGGTGGCGGGAGAGCGCCAGCGCGAAGAGGAGGTTCGTGGCGAGGAGCGGCTCCACCAGGGAGACCTCGCCCTTGCCCAGCGCGATCGCGCCGAGCACCATGCCGCACACCATGAGCCCGATGCCGCCCAGCCAGCGCGGGACCCGGACGAGGTCCAGCAGGATGCGGGGGGAGAGGAAGTCGCTCAGCGGGGCGTGCGAGGCGGCGTTCTGCTGGAGCACGAAGCCGAAGCCCAGACAGCAGGCCGCGCTCACCGCGAGGACCAGAACGAGAACCGACACGCTGGGTACCTCGATACATCGGGGTCGGGGGGCCACGGTGCGTTTCCCGCCGACTTTAGTGCCATGGGCCGGGGCCTGCTCCGGGAGTCCCGAGAACCAGGCGGTTGACTCGGTCACCTTTCTTGCCGAAGGATCTGACCGATCAGTAACAACGGCTGGTCGCCCGTCGTGGCCGACCACCACATCTCCAATGTCTCATCAACCAGCGACGCTGCCGATCGGTTCGTGACAAACGTCATCAAGTCGTCCCCGGGCGCCGATCCGATCCGACCAGTCGGAATGCCGAGAGGACGGGCCCATGGCCTACGACGCAGATGTGATCGTCATCGGAGCGGGCCTTGCGGGGCTCGCGGCGACCGCGGAGCTCGTCGACGCGGGCCGCAAGGTGATCCTCCTCGACCAGGAGCCCGAGCAGTCGATCGGCGGCCAGGCGCACTGGTCGTTCGGCGGGCTCTTCTTCGTCGACTCGCCCGAGCAGCGCCGCCTGCGGATCAAGGACAGCCACGCCCTCGCCCTCCAGGACTGGATGGGCACGGCCGGCTTCGACCGTCCGGAGGACCACTGGCCGCGGCGCTGGGCCGAGGCGTACGTCGACTTCGCGGCCGGCGAGAAGCGGTCCTGGCTGCACGGCCAGGGCGTGCGCTTCTTCCCGGTGGTCGGCTGGGCCGAACGCGGCGGCTACGACGCCACCGGGCACGGCAACTCCGTCCCGCGCTTCCACATCACCTGGGGGACCGGACCCGGCCTCGTCGCGCCCTTCGAACGCCGGGTGCGCGAGGGTGTCGCCCGCGGCCTCGTCGAGCTGCGGTTCCGCCACCGGGTCACCGGCCTGTCCCGTAGCGCCGGCTCCGTCGACACCGTCACCGGCGAGGTCCTGGAGCCGTCCGGCGTCGAGCGCGGCCAGGCCAGCAGCCGCGACGTCACCGGCGCCTTCGAGCTCCGGGCCCAGGCCGTGATCGTCACCTCCGGGGGCATCGGCGGCAACCACGACCTCGTCCGCGCCAACTGGCCGGAGCGCCTCGGCACCCCGCCCGAGCGGATGATCTCCGGTGTGCCCGCACACGTCGACGGCGCGATGCTCGGGATCGCCGAGGAGGCGGGCGCCCGCCTCATCAACCGCGACCGCATGTGGCACTACACCGAGGGCATCCAGAACTGGAACCCCATCTGGGACAAGCACGGCATCCGCATCCTGCCGGGACCGTCCTCCCTCTGGCTCGACGCGCGCGGGAACCGGCTGCCGGTCCCGCTCTTCCCCGGCTTCGACACGCTCGGCACCCTCGAACACATCATGCGCACCGGCCACGACTACACCTGGTTCGTGCTCGACCAGAAGATCATCGGCAAGGAGTTCGCGCTCTCCGGCTCGGAGCAGAACCCCGACCTGACCGGCAAGTCGATCCGCGACGTCATCGGGCGTGCCCGCGCCGAAGTGCCCGCCCCGGTGAAGGCGTTCATGGACCACGGCGCCGACTTCGTCGTGGAGAAGGACCTCGCAGCCCTGGTGCGCGGGATGAACGCGCTCACCAAGGAGCCGCTGATCGACGAGGCCGCATTGCGCCGCGAGATCGTGGCGCGCGACCGGGAGATCGCGAACCCGTTCACCAAGGACCTCCAGGTCATGTCCATCCGCGGGGCCCGCAAGTACCTGGGGGACAAGCTGATCCGCACCGCGAGCCCGCACCGCATCCTCGACCCCAAGGCGGGTCCGCTGATCGCCGTCCGCCTCAACATCCTCACCCGCAAGACCCTCGGCGGCCTGGAGACCGACCTGTCCTCGCGCGTGCTGACCGAGGGTGGCGACGTGCTGGAGGGCGTGTACGCGGCCGGTGAGGCCGCCGGGTTCGGCGGCGGTGGTGTGCACGGATACCGGTCCCTGGAGGGCACGTTCCTCGGTGGCTGCCTCTTCTCCGGCCGGACGGCGGGACGCGCGGCGGCCGAGGCGCTCCGCTGAGCGCGGGCCCGCGCGGTGGGCCGAGGGAAAGACCGGGGGACGGGTCGAGCGGAAGCCCGCGCGGTGAGCCGAGTGTGCGGACTTCCCCAGGGGCCCGACGTCGACGGAGGTCGGACATCGAGGGACGTCCGACCTCCCGAGGACGCTTCGGGACGATGGGGGCGGTGAGGGTCAACTTCACCGCACGCCCCGCCAGTTGACACGTGTAGCGACTTGGCCGGCTCTTGACTTGAACTCTGGCTGAGGGTTTGCTGTCCGTGATCACTCTCTGACGAACCGCGCCTGTGAGGTTGAGCAGCGGTGTCACCACCCCCGCCACCCCTGGGCCGCGGCCGCAAGCGTGCGGCCCAGTCGTTCGACGCCGCCCTCGACGACGCCGAACTCGTCGCCGCCCGCGCCTCGTTGAGCCAGGGCCGGTGGACCGCCGTCCGCGCCCTGCTCGCCGGGACCGGCGAGGACTGGGACCGCCGCGGACACCGCCTCACCGTTCTCGCACAGGAGTCCGCCACCCTCGCCTGGGCCCGTGACTGGCAGCTCGCCGAACCGGAGTCCCCCGACGCGGCCGTCCTGCTCGGCTGCGCCACCGTCGAGCGTGCCCTGAACGGCAAGGAACGCCCCGAGCGCGCCCGCGACGCCTGCCGGGCGGCGGCGGTGCTCGCCCCCGCCGACCCCACGCCCTGGCTCGGCCTGCTCCTTCTGGAGCGCTCGCTCGGCGCCGAGGAGGACGTCGTCCGGCTCTTCGACGAGGTGCGCCACCGGCACGCCGACCACCACCACGCGCACCACCTGATGGTCGCCCGGCTCGCCGAACGCCGTGCCACCGCGGGCCAGGACCCGCTGCACGAGGTGTACGACTTCGCCAACTGGGCCGCCGAGCAGGCCCCGGCCGACTCGCCGCTCGCGATCCTCCCGGTCGTCGCGCACGCCGAGCGCTTCCGGGTGCTCGCCGCCGCCGGGACCGAACCCGCCGATCCGGTCGCCTCCGGGCACTGGGTCGGACGCCGGGCCCGGCAGGTGATGAAGGCCGCCTTCGACTGGTGGCTGGAGTGGGAGCGCGACGACCACCCGCGGCGTCTCGTCGACCTCAACTTCCTTGCCCACGCCAAGGTCTGCGAGGGCCGGGGCGCGGAGGCCGCCGCCCTGTTCCACCGCATCGGCGAGCACCCCACCCCGGCTCCGTGGTCCTACCCGGACCGCGATCCGTACACAGCCTTCCGTACCGCGCGCGACAGCGCGCTCGGCACGGTCTGAACGCCCCCCGACGACCAGACATCCGAAAGGACGACCCCGCGATGACGACGGGCAGTTCGAGCACATCGAGTACGTCGAGCACGGGAAGACCGGCCGCCGACGAGGCCGGCATCAGCACCTTCAAGGGACAGGACCGCGCCCTGCGCGCAGGCCGCCTCGGCACGGGGGGTCTGCTGCTGTCCGTCCTCGCGGCGACCGCCCCCCTCATGGTGGTCGCGGGTGTCATGCCCACCACATTCGCGGTGATGGGCATCGTCGGACAGCCGCTGCTCTTCGTCATCCTCGGTGTCGTCCTGGTGCTCTTCAGCGTCGGGTACGCCGAGATGAGCCGGCACGTCCACAACGCGGGCGCCTTCTACGCGTACATCTCCCGCGGACTCGGCGGCACTCCCGGCGCCGCCGCGGCGGCGGTCGCCCTGGTCGCCTACAGCGCGCTCCAGGTCGGCATCTACGGGCTCTTCGGCTTCGAGGTCTCCGGCCTGTTCGCCACCTACCTCGACACCGAACTCGTCTGGTGGATACCGGCGCTGGCCGCCGTGCTCGTCGTCGGCGCGCTGGCCTGGCTGAAGATCGACGTCAACGCCTGGGTGCTCGGCGTGCTGCTGGTCATCGAGGTGGCGCTCGTCGTCGTCTTCGACATCGCGGCCGTCGCGGATCCCGCCAAGCAGGGTCTGTCGCTGCACGCGTTCAACCCGGACACCCTCACCGGAGCGGGCGTCGGCACCGCGCTGTGCTTCTGCATCGCGGCCTTCACCGGCTTCGAACAGGCGCCGGTCTACGCGGAGGAGACGAGCCGCCCGCACATCCTGGTCCCGCGCGTCATGTTCCTCGCGATCGGCTTCGTCGCCGTCTTCTTCGCCATCAGCTCCTGGGCGCTGACGGTGGCCACCGGACCCTCCGCGATCGTCGGGACCTCCCAGAAGCAGAGCGCCGGACTGCTGTTCTTCCTCACCGAGTCACGGCTCGGCACCACGTTCACCGACGTCCTGCACGTGCTCTTCGTGACGGGCATGTTCGCCGCGCTGCTCAGCTTCCACAACGTCGTCTCGCGGTACGCCTTCGCCATGGGCCGCGAGGGACTGCTGCCCGCCGCCTTCGGCCGGACCACGGAGTCCAGCGGGGCCCCCGGCACCGGCTCGCTCCTGCACACCGTGGTCTCCCTGGTCGTGGTCGGCGGCTTCGCGCTGGCCGACGACAAGCCGACCGGCGACCCGACCGCCCCCGTGCTGCACCTCTTCACCTGGGGCGGCAACGTCGGGGCGCTCGGTGTCATCCTCCTGATGGCGGCCGCCTCGCTGTCGGTGATCGTGTTCTTCGTCCGCCGCGGCGCCGCCCGCGCCCAGGCCTGGCGCCTGGCCACCTCCGCCGTCGCCGGCGTCGCCCTGCTCGTCATCGTGGTCTACACCGTCAAGGACTTCGACGTCCTCGTCGGCGCCGGTCCGGGATCCACCCTCAGCTGGCTGCTGCCCGCCGTCATCGGGGCGGCCGCGGTCGTCGGACTGGTCCAGGGGCTCGTGCTGCGTTCCCGCAAGCCCGAGGCACACGCCCGGATCGGCCTCGGCAACGAGGCGTTCCAGTTGGACAAGGCGGCCGAGTCCACCTCCTGAGGCGGCCCGCGCGTCCTGTTCGGAGCCCCGGGCTTCGAACAGGACGTGAGAAGAGATGACGGAACGCTGACGAGCACCCGCCACCGCTGGCTTTTTGGGGGTCGCGGGTGCTCGAATCAATGAGTGAACACTGAACGGCCCGGCGAACCGGACCCCGAGCGGCCCGAAGAGCCCGCCCGTCCCGAGGAGCGCGGCAAGCCCATCGGCCGACGCGTTCTGCTCGGCACCCTCGGACTCGGCGCCCTCGGCGTGCTGACCGCGCCGACCCTCCAGCGCACCATGGAGTCCTTCCTCGCCGGCGCGTCCGAGAAGGACCCCACGGGCCTGACGGGCCTGCTGCCCAACGGCGGCGGCTTCCGCTACTACTCGGTTACCTCCTCCGTCCCGCACAAGAACGAGACGAACTACCGGCTCACCGTCGACGGCCTGGTCGACCACCCCGCCTCCTACACGCTCGCCGACCTGCGCGCCCTGCCGCAGACCCGGCTGGTCCACGACGTCCAATGCGTCACCGGCTGGCGGGTCCCCGGCACCCCGTTCGAGGGCGTCCGCCTGTCCGACCTGCTCGACGCCGCGGGCGTCCGCTCGACGGCCGGCGCGGTCCGCTTCACCTGTTTCGACGGGGCGTACTCGGAGAGCCTGACGCTCCGCCAGGCCCGCCGCGCGGACGTCCTGGTGGCCCTGCGCATGCAGGACAAGCCCCTCGGCCACAACCACGGCGGCCCCGCCCGCCTCTACGTCGCGCCGATGTACTTCTACAAATCCGCCAAGTGGCTCTCCGGCATCACCGTCACCGAGGACGTCCGTCCCGGGTACTGGGAGGACCGGGGGTACGACGTCGACGCCTGGGTCGGCCGTTCGAACGGACGCGACGATGAACCCACGAGCTGACGGCGCCCCGGACGTGTCCGCCGCCTCCGCCCCGTCCCGCCAGGTCCACCGCTTCACCCGGGCCGAGCACTGGGTGCACCGCGTCACGGCCCTGCTCATGGGCGTGTGCGTGGTCACCGCGGCCTGCCTCTACGTTCCCGAGTTCGCCGAACTCGTGGGCCGCCGCGAACTCGTCGTCCGCGTCCACGAATGGGCCGGCCTGATGCTCCCGGTCCCGGTCGTCGCGGGCCTCGCCTCCCGCGCGTTCCGCCGCGACCTCGGTCACCTCAACCGCTTCGGCCCGCACGACCGCGTGTGGCTGCGGGCGGCGCTGCGCCGCGACAAGCACCGGGACTCCCGCCCGGCGGCCAAGTTCAACGCGGGGCAGAAGGTCTACGCCGCCTGGATCGCCGGCGCCACGCTGGTCATGGTGGGCACCGGGCTGCTGATGTGGTTCACCCACCTCACCCCGCTGATGTGGCGTACCTCGGCGACCTTCGTGCACGACTGGCTGGCCCTGACGATCGGCATCGTCCTCGCCGGCCACATCGGCATGGCGCTGGGCGACCCGGAGGCCCGACGCGGCCTGCGCACGGGCTCGGTGAGCCGCGAGTGGGCCGAGCGGGAACATCCGCTGTGGCGTCCGTGAGCGGTACGGACACATCTCCTGCGGCGGCCATGAGTCGGCCCGCACGACGACCGAGCCGCTGAGGGGCGGGGCCCGACCCACGCGTCCCTGCCCGTCGGGCTTCTCAGCCGCCGAAGTCCAGCAGCACCTTGCACGACCTGCCGCGGTCGGCGGCGAGCGCGAACGCCGCCTCGGCCTCCTCCACCGGTACCACCGCGCTGACGAGGTCGTCGAACACCGAACCGGCGGCGAGGACGGCCGGGGCCTCGTCGAACTCCGTGTCGAAGCGGAACGCACCCCGCAGCTCGATCTCCCGGCTCACCACCAGGTTCCCCGCGAACGGGCCGCTCCCCGGTGGCAGCATGCCGAGCTGCACGACGACTCCGCCGCGCCGCACCAGCCGCAGACAGCTGTCGAGGCCCGCCGCCACACCGGACGCCTCCACGGCGACATCGACCTCCGCCGGCCACCCGGCACCGCCGGGGGCGTCGGCCCGTACGACCGCGTCGGCGCCCGCCGCGACGGCGTACTCCAGCGCGCGCGGCACCACGTCCGTGACCGTGACCCGCGCCGCGCCCGCGGCCTTCGCCGCCGCGACCACGAGACAGCCGATCGGCCCGGCGCCCGTCACCAGCACATGCCGGTCCCGCACGCCTCCGGCCCGGCGCACCGCGTGCAGCGCCACGGACAACGGCTCGGCGAGCGCGGCCCGCCGCAGACCGAGCCCCTCGGGAAGGACCCGGAGCTGCGCCGCCGGGACGACGACGCGAGCGGCGAACCCGCCCTGGACGTGCGGGGTGCGTGCCGCGCTGCCCAGATAGCGGGTGTCGCGGCACACGTTCGCCCGGCCGTCCGCACACTCGGGGCAGCGTCCGCACGGGGTGGCCGGGTGCACGGCGACGGCAGCACCGGGCAACGGGCCCGAGGCGCCGTCACCGTAGGAGAGGACCGTGCCGACGATCTCGTGGCCCGGCACCATCGGCTCGCGCAGCCGGAAGTCACCGACTCCGCCGTGTCGCCAGTAGTGCAGGTCGGAGCCGCACACCCCGCCGTACCGGACGGCGACGAGAGCCTGCCCGGGGCCGGGTTCGGGGACCGGCAGCTCCGCCACGCGCAGATCACCGCGTCCGTGGATGACACAGGCCCGCATCGCACCCTCCCGGAAGGTCACAGCACGCTCGTCATGCCGCCGTCGACGTACAGCACCTGCCCGCCGACGAAGTCCGCCGCGGGGGAGGCGAGGAAGAGCAGTGCGCCGACCAGGTCGTCGGTGCGGCCCCAGCGTCCGGCCGGGGTGCGCCGCCGTACCCAGGCGCTGAACTCCTCGTCCTCCACCAGGGGTCGGGTCAGTTCGGTCTCGATGTAACCGGGGCCCAGCCCGTTGACCTGCACGCCCAGCGGGCCCCAGTCGGCGCACATGCCCTTGGTCAGCATCTTCAGCGCGCCCTTGGTCGCCGCGTACGGGGCGATGCCCGGGCGGGCCACCTCGCTCTGGAGCGAGCAGATGTTGACGATCTTCCCGTGGCCGCGTTCCGTCATCCGGCGGGCCGCCTCACGGCCGACCAGGAACGCGCTCGTCAGGTTGGTGTCCAGGACGCGGTGCCAGTCGGTGTCCGTGAACTCCAGCAGCGGGGCGCGCAGTTGCATGCCCGCGTTGTTGACGAGGATGTCCAGCGGACCCACCCGCTCCTCGACGTCGGCGATCCCGGCGGCCACCGAGGGGCCGTCCGTGACGTCGAACACCGCGGTGCGGACGTGACCGGGGAGCCCGGCGGCGGCCTCGGTGAGCCGGCCGGCGTCCCGTCCGTTGAGGACGACGGTGCAGCCGGCCTCCGCCAGTCCCCGGGCCAGCGCGAGCCCGATGCCGCGACTGGAGCCGGTGACGAGCGCCGTACGGCCGGCGATGTCGAAGAGCGGGTGACTCATCTGCGTACTCCTGGATCGTGCGGCACGTTCCACCGGGCCGGGGGCGGGGTCCGGGCCTGCCGGGCCCCGCCCCCGGCAGGCTCTAGATGACGAGGGACAGCAGCAGCACCAGGCCGCCCGCCACCACCGAGATGATGGTCTCCATGACGGACCAGGTCTTGATGGTCTGGCCGACGTCCAGGCCGAAGTACTCCTTCACCAGCCAGAAGCCCGCGTCGTTCACGTGGCTGAAGAAGAGCGAGCCCGAGCCGATCGCGAGGACGAGCAGCGCGGTGTGCGTGCTCGACATGTCGGCCGCCAGGGGTGCCACCAGACCGGCCGCCGAGATGGTGGCCACGGTCGCCGAGCCCGTCGCGAGCCGGATGATCACGGCGATCAGCCAGGCGAGCAGCAGCGCGGGGATCGACCAGTCCTTGGAGATGTCCAGGATCATCTGGCCCACGCCGGAGTCGATCAGGGTCTGCTTGAAGCCGCCGCCCGCGCCCACGATCAGCAGGACACCGGCGATGGGGGCGAGGGACTTCTCGACGGTCGTCGAGATGCGGTCCCGGGTGAAGCCGGCCGCGCGGCCGAGGGTGAACATGCCGACGATCACGGCGGCGAGCAGGGCGATGAGCGGGGCTCCGGCGACATCGAAGACGCGCTGCGTCATGTTCTTGGGATCGTCGACGACGATGTCCACCAGCGCCTTGGCCAGCATCAGCACGACGGGCAGCAGCATGGTGGCGAGCGTGGCGCCGAAGCTGGGACGCTTGTCCAGGTCCTCGGAGGCGCGCTGCGGGATCATGCGGTCGGGCGCCTGGACGTCCACCCAGCGGGCGGCGTAGCGCGAGAACACCGGACCGGCGATGATCACCGTCGGGATGGCGACCAGCACACCGAGGGCGAGGGTGATGCCGAGGTTCGCCTTGACCGCGTCGATCGCGACCAGCGGACCGGGGTGCGGCGGAATGAGACCGTGCATCACCGACAGGCCCGCGAGGGCCGGGATGCCGATCCGCATCAACGAGTAGTTGCCGCGCCGAGCGACCATCAGCACCACCGGGATCAGCAGCACGATGCCGACCTCGAAGAACAGCGGCAGGCCGATCACCGAGGCGATCAGCACCATCGCCCAGGGCATGGCGCGACCGCCCGCCTTCGCCAGGATGGTGTCGACGATCTGGTCGGCGCCGCCCGAGTCGGCGAGCAGCCGGCCGAGTATCGCGCCGAGGGCGATCAGCACACCCACGCCGGCCACGGTCGACCCGAGTCCGCCCGAGAAGCTGACGATGACCTTGTCGAGCGGGGCTCCGGCGAACGCGCCGAGGGCCAGCGAGCCGATGGTCAGGGCCAGGAAGGCGTGCAGCTTGAACTTGGTGATGAGCAGGACGATGACGGCGATGCCCGCCAGCACGGCTATGCCCAGTTGAGCGTGGCCCGCCGAGGTGATCGGTTCGACGGTGTCCGCTGCCAGCATCTCGACACTGAGTCTGGTCACGGTGATTCCCTTGCTTGTGGAAGGTCGCGGGGGAAGGTGGTGCGGGGTGGCCGCTTCCGGAAGGAGGCAGCGCTGAACCCGGCGCCGACACCTCGGCCGCGAGGTGACGCGGCGAAGAGGAGGCGCCCGAGGTGAGGGGTGCGGTTACTGCGGCGGCGCGAGGTGCGCGAGCGCGGCCACGGCCCGCTCGGTGATCTCGGTGGGGTCGCCGGAGACGTCCACCTCGACTCCCGCCTCGTCCGCCGCCAGCGGCTGGAGCGTGGCGAACTGGGAGTCCAGGAGCGCGGTGGGCATGAAGTGGCCCTTGCGGTGCGCCATCCGGTCCTCGATGAGCTCGCGGTCACCGGTGAGATGCACGAAGGCGACCCCGGGGGCGGCAGCACGCAGCCGGTCCCGGTAGCCGCGCTTGAGCGCCGAGCAGCTGACCACGCCGCCGAGGCCGGCCCGGTCGTGCGCCCAGCGGCCGATGGCGTCCAGCCAGGGCGCGCGGTCGTCGTCGGTCAGCGGTGTCCCGGCCGACATCTTGGCGATGTTGGCCTGCGGGTGGAAGTCGTCGCCCTCGGCGTACGGAACACCGAGCCGGGCCGCGAGCAGCGGTCCGATGGTGGTCTTGCCGGTACCGGCGACGCCCATGACCACAAGGACATGAGGGGTGTGACTGGGCTGCATCGGGCTCTCGCTGTCTTCGTCGACATCTGATGTCGACGCCACTGAAACGCATTAGGTACGACGAATTCAAGAGTCTGTGACGTATAAGTCTGACTTTTTGATTGTGGCGTCCGCCTCGTACGCTGACTTCATGACCACACGGGGCCGGGGGCTGCACGGACATGTACTGGAATCCCTCGGGCCGGCCATCACGGCGGGCGACTACCCGCCGGGAAGCGTCCTACGCACCGACGAACTCGCCCAGCGCTTCGAGGTGTCCCGCTCCGTGATGCGCGAGGCGGTCCGGGTCCTCGAATCCATGTACCTGGTCGAGTCCCGCCGCCGCGTGGGCGTGACGGTCCGCCCCAAGTCCGAGTGGAACGTCTTCGACCCCCAGGTCATCCGCTGGAGACTGGCCGGCGCCGACCGCCCCCACCAGCTGCGTTCCCTCACGGTGCTGCGCTCCGCCGTCGAACCGGTCGCCGCCGGACTCGCCGCCCGGTACGCCACCGCCGCCCAGTGCGCGGAGCTCACCGAGTGCGCGCTCGGCATGGTCGCCACCTCACGCGGACACCAGTTGGAGGGCTACCTCGTCCACGACGTCGCCTTCCACCGCGTGATCCTCATCGCGTCCGGCAACGAGATGTTCGCCCGCCTCGGGGACGTCGTCGCGGAGGTCCTGTCCGGCCGGACCCACCACGAGGTCATGTTCGCGGACCCCGACCCCGCCGCCGTCACCCTGCACGTCAAGGTCGCCGAGGCCGTCCGCGAGGGCGATGCCGGTCTCGCCGAACAGCTCACGCGGGAGATCACGGTCGGCGCACTCCAGGAACTCGACATCCTGGCGCCCTGACCGGCAGGCCCCGACGGTCAGTCGAGGAACTCCCCGTCCACGTACACCCAGGCGCCGTCCGCCCGCTCGAACCGGCTGCGCTCGTGCAGCGAACCGCCCCGGTAGGAGGCGCGGAAGGTCACGGTCCCGGTCGTGTGGAACGCCGAGCCCTGCTCCGCGCCGAGGATCTCCAGGCCCGTCCACCGCATCCCGAGGTCGAACTCCACCCGGGCGGGACGCGTCCGCGGATGCCAGGTCCGCAGCAGATACGCCTCGTCCTCCTGGACGAAGGCGCAGTACCGCGACCGCATGAGGGCCTCGGCACTCGGCGCCGCGGACTCACCGCGATGGAAGCGCCCGCAGCAGCGCGCGTACGGCTCGGCGAGCCCGCAGGGGCAGGAACGGCTGGTCATCGCGTCATTCTCCCCGGACCCGGGCCGAGTCGGCGTTCGTGGGCGGATAGCTGGGCCGGGCCGGCATCTGCGCGGCGGGGGAGGCCAGCGGCGGGAGCGCTGTCTCGTACAGCCAGGCCGTGAAGAGGTCGTCCAGCGCCTCGGCCGCGTAGCGCGCGACGTGCGTGGTGAACACGGACGTGGTGACCACACCGCTCCGGTGCAGAGCGGACCAGCCGCGCAGCATGCGGAAGAACGCCTCGTCGCCCAGCGCGCAGCGGATCGCGTGCACCGTGAGCCCGCCGCGCTCGTAGAGCCGGTCGTCGAACATGAGCTTGCGGCCCGGGTCGGACAGCAGCAGATCCTGCGGCAGCGCCGACAGCTTCCGATGCGCGGCCGACGCCAGCCGGTGGGCCGTGCGCCCGCCGGAACGCTCGGACCACAGCCACTCCGCGTACTTCGCGAGCCCCTCGTTCAGCCAGATGTGCCGCCAGTCGGCGATCGACACGCTGTTGCCGAACCACTGGTGCGCCAGCTCGTGCGCGATCAGCCGCTCCGAACCGCGCGCCCCGTCCACGTGGTTGGCGCCGAACAGCGACAGCCCCTGTGCCTCGACCGGGACGTCGAGGTCCTCCTCGGTCACCACCACCGCGTACTCACCGAACGGATACGGCCCGAAGAGGTCCTCGAACAGCTCCATCATCGCGGGCTGCCGCGCGAAGTCCCGGGAGAACTCCGGGAGCAGCCGCGCGGGCAGATGCCCGGACTGGGGTACGCCGACCAGGCCCGGATCGCCGAGCAGCACCGTCTGGTACTTGCCGATCGAGAGGCCGACCAGATAGCTGGAGGTCGGCGCCGCCTGCTCGTACACCCAGGTCGTCGTGGACGCCTTCGTCGTGCGCGTCAGCAGCCGTCCGCCCGCCACCACCGCGTACGCGGACGGCGTGGTGATCGAGATCTGGTACGCGGCCTTGTCGGCCGGCCGGTCGTTGCACGGGTACCAGGACGGCGAACCGACCGGCTGGCTCGCCACCAGCGCCCCGTCCTCCAGCTCCTCCCAGCCGATTCCGCCCCACGGGCTGTTCACCGGCTTGGGATTGCCCGACCACTGCACCTCGACGGTGAACGCGGCACCGGCCCGGATCGGCTTCGGCGGACGGACCCGCAACCGGCCGCCGCGGTGCGTGTAGTGCGGCGCCTTGCCGTCGACCCGGATGCGGCCGATCCGGAAGTCCGCCAGGTTCAGCTGGAACTCGGTGAGCGCCGAGCGGCCCGCTATCGCGTTGAGCCGCGCGGTCCCGGAGAGCCGGTTCGGGGCGGGGCGGTAGTCCAGCGCGAGTTCGTAGCGGTGCACCCGGTAACGGGGGTCGCCGTTGGCCGGGAAGTAGGGGTCCGGTCCCGCTGTCTGCTGAACGCTCACTGCTGCGACTGCTCCCTGCCCTGTGCTCGGCGTACCGCTGTACCGCCCTTCGTTGCCGACCGGCCGACGACTGCTACGAACGCCAGGCCTCGATCGGGTTGCCCAGCCAGCGGGTGTCGTCGGGAACGGACTCCGCCGCCATCACGAGCGACGCGGGACCCAGGGTCGAGCGGGCCCCGACGGTGCTGCCGGGCAGGACGATTCCGCCCGGGCCCAGGGTGGCGCCCTCACGGAGGACCACAGTATCCGTCCGCAAGATCCGGTCGTGGAAGAGGTGGGTCTGCAGGACACAGCCCCGGTTCACCGTGGTCGCGTCCTCCAGTGTCACCAGGTCCGTCTCGGGAAGCCAGTAGCTCTCCACCCACGTTCCGCGCCCGATCCGCGCGCCGAGACCGCGCAGCCACGCCGTCATCAGCGGGGTACCCGGCACCGAACCCGCAAGCCACGGCACGGCGACGACCTCCACGAAGGTGTCGGCCAGCTCGTTGCGCCACACGAAACCGCTCCACAGCGGGTGCTCACCGGCACGGTGCCGGCCCACCAGCAGCCACTTCGCCACGACCGACACCAGGCCCCCGAGCACCCCGGCGGCCAGCAGCACCGCCCCCGGGAACACCCACGCCCAGGGACCCAGCGCGCACAGCGCGGCGACCGTCAGGACCGCCAGCGCGGCCGAGCAGAACACCGGCACGATCCGGCACGCCTCCACCAGACCGCGCGCCCACAGCAGCCGGGCCGGCGGCTCGTAGGTACGGCTCTGGTCGCCGCCCTGCGCCGAGCGCGGCAGCTTCACCGGCGGCAGGCCCAGGTACGAGCTGCCCTTCTTCGCCTTCTTCGGCGTCGCCGACAGCACACCGACCAGACCCCCGTCCGGCACGCTGCGGCCCGGCGCCGTCATCCCGGAGTTGCCGAGGAACGCCCGGCGGCCGATCTCCGCCCGCCCGATCCGCATCCAGCCACCCCCGAGCTCGTAGGGCGCGGTCAGCGTGTCGTCGGCGAGGAAGGCACCCTCGCCGACCGTCGTCAGACTCGGCAGCGCGAGCACCGTCGAGATCTCGGCGCCCCGCCCGATCCTCATCCCGAGCAGCCGCAGCCACACCGGCGTGATCAGCCCGGCGTACAGCGGGAACAGCGTCTCCCGCGAGCGGTCCATCAGCTGCGTGACCGTCCACGCCTGCCAGCCGATCCGGCTGTGCGTCGGATGCGTGCCCTCCCGCAGTCCGAGACTCAGCAGCCGCACGAAGACCAGGAGCAGCAGCGCGTACGCCAGGCCGAAGGCCAGCGTCGCCGGCACCAGCGCGATCGCCGCACCGCGCAGCGCCGCACCGAACCCGGCGTCCGCCGTCACGAAGCCCCGCGCCACGAGCAGCGCCGCGACGGCCGCCAGCACCGGAAGCGCCGTCAGCGCGAAGCCGGTCACGCCGTACATCACACGCCAGTACGTGCCGCGCCGCGGCCGGTCCTTCGGCCACGCCCGCTTCGCCTTGCCCAGCTTGCCCGCCGGGGCGCCCGCCCAGCGCTGCCCGGTCGGGATCTGCCCCGTGACCGCCGAGCCGGGCGCCACCTCGGCGCGCTTGCCGACCCGGGCCCCCGGGAACAGGATGCTGCGCGTCCCGACGACGGCACCGGCGCCCACCTTCACCGCACCGATCTCCAGCCGGTCACCGTCCAGCCAGTAACCCGACAGGTCCACCTCGGACTCCACGGCGGCACCCCGGCCCAGCTTGAGCATGCCGGTCACCGGCGGCAGCGAGTGCAGGTCCACGTCCTGGCCGACCCGGGCGCCCAGCGCACGGGCGTACCGCTCCAGCCAGGAACCCGTCAGCGAGGTCGCGCCGCTGAACTCGGCGAGGCGCTCCGCCGTCCAGAGCCGCAGATGGACACCGCCACCGCGCGGGTACCGGCCGGCCTTCAGCCCGTGCAGCAGCAGCCGCGCCCCGCCCGCCGCGATCGCGAGCCGTCCCGGCGGGCTGAACAGCACGAGGGCACCCGCGCCCACCAGCCACCACGACGTGCTCGGCGCCCACGGATACGGGCCGAACCAGTGCAGTACGTTCCCGAGCCCGGCCAGCGCCACGGTCCAGCGCAGCCCGAGCAGCGTGAACAGCGGCATCAGCACGAGGAGCTGGATCACCTTGGCGCGCATCGGCACCGGCGCGACGGTCCGCCCGCTGCCGTCGTCCTGGACGGACTTCTCCAGGTGCCGGGCCAGCTTGCGCAGGACGGGCTGCTGGTAGATGTCGAGCACCGCGGCGCTCGGGTAGCGGGCGCGCAGCCGGGTGGTGAGCTGGGCGGCCGCCAGACTGTTGCCGCCGATCGAGAAGAAGTCGTCGGCCGAACCGCCGACGGGGATGCCGAGCACCTCGCTCCACTGCTCGGCCAGCCATGCCTCGGTGCCGTAGAGCTGCTCCTTGGCGCCACCGGACTCCAGCCCCTCCAGCGGCCAGGGCAGCGCGTTCCGGTCGACCTTGCCGGACGTACGGGTGGGCAGGTCCTCGACCGGGGCGAGCAGCGGCACCAGCGCGGCGGGCAGCTCGGCCCGCAGCTTCTCGACCGCGGTCGCGTGGTCCCAGCCGTCCTGCGTGACGACATAGCCCACGAGGAGCTGGTTGCCGCCGCGGGCGGTCCGTACGGCGGCGGCGGCGCCCGCGACACCGGGCAGTGCCTGGAGGGCCGCGTCCACCTCGCCGAGTTCGATCCGGCGTCCGCCGAGCTTGATCTGTTCGTCCGCGCGCCCGAGGAAGACCAGCCCCTCCGGTTCGGCCCGGACCAGGTCGCCGCTGCGGTACGCCCGCTCCCAGCCCAGGGCGGCGAGCGGCGCGTACTTCTCCGCGTCCTTCTCGGCGTCGAGGTACCGGGCCAGCCCGACCCCGCCGATCACCAGCTGACCGCTCGCGCCCATCGGCACCAGCTCGCCGGCCTCGTCGACGACGGCCAGCTCCCAGCCGTTCAGGGGCAGCCCGATCCGGATGGGCTCCTCGCCGGTCAGCAGCGAGGCACAGGCCACGACGGTCGCCTCGGTCGGCCCGTAGGTGTTCCACACCTCGCGGCCCTCGGTCACCAGACGCTGGGTCAGTTCGGGCGGGCAGGCCTCACCGCCGAAGATCAGCAGCCGGACCTCGTTGAGGGCCTCCGGCTCCCACAGCGCGGCGAGGGTCGGCACGGTGGAGACCACGGTGATCTCCTGCTCGACCAGCCAGGTCCCCAGATCGGCGCCGCTTCGCACCTGGGAGCGGGGCACGGGCACCAGGCAGGCGCCGTACCGCCAGGCGAGCCACATCTCCTCGCAGGAGGCGTCGAAGGCGACGGACAGGCCCGCCATGACCCGGTCGCCGGGCCCGATCGGCTCCTCGGTGAGGAAGAGGCCGGCCTCGGCGTCGACGAACGCGGCGGCGCTGCGGTGGCTCACGGCCACGCCCTTGGGCCTGCCGGTGGAGCCGGAGGTGAAGATGATCCACGCGTCGTGCTCGACGCCGGGGCGCCCGGCGGGCACCTCGGAGCGGCTTCCGGCCGTCAGCTCGTGTCCCGCTCCGACGACCGCGCGCACCCCCGCCTCGCCGAAGACCAGCTCGGCCCGTTCGTCCGGGTCCTCCGCGTCCACCGGGACGTAGGCGGCACCGGCCGCGAGGACGCCGAGGATCGCGACATACAGCTCGTTGGTGCCGGACGGGACCCGCACACCGACCCGGTCGCCGAGCCCGACTCCCCCCTGCGCGAGCCGCCACCGCATCGCATCGACCTCGGCCGCCAGCTCACGGTAGGTGAGCGCGCGCCGCCCGTCGTCGAGAGCGGGCTCGTCGGGGAACGCCCGAACGGAGGCGTCGAGGATGTCGACGAGCGTGCGCGGCCAGGCGGCCGGGGCGGCGGAGAAGCGCGCCTGGTCGCCGAACTCCGCACGCACCTCGTCGTCGGACAACGCGACTGCGGGGCCTTGCTGGAGGGCTGCCATCGGGTCCTCACGTGTTGTTCCCGGGAGCGTCCGGGGCGCTGGTGGGCCCGCAGGTACGCCTGGGGATATTCCGGTCCAGCTCCGAGCAAGCCTGGAATTTTAGTACGACGCTAGCCCCGGGCCTGGTCATCAGCCATGCGAGGCCCTCTCCCGGGTCACCGGAACCTCTGATTCCGGTGACCTGACGTGGAGGTATGTCAGCGTGACGAGATCTGCCCCACATCTGTCCGTGACGCGGCGGACACACCGAGCGAAGCTCCCGACCGAGCGTCGCGACACCTTCCTCTGGAAGGAGATCCTGGAGGAGCGCGGCTACCAGGTCGACGTCAAGCAGTTCGACGCCGGCCCGCTCTACACCTCGCTCGCCCAGG
>NZ_JBEZHO010000034.1:0-99805 GCF_040650615.1 Streptomyces sp. NPDC048643 | reverse complement strand
GGTTGATAGGCCAGATCTGGAAGGCGGGTAACCGCTGGAGGTGACTGGTACTAATAGGCCGAGGGCTTGTCCTCAGTTGCTCGCGTCCACTGTGTTGGTTCTGAAACCACGAACAACCGTCGTAGCTATGCCACGGCTCCGGTTGACAGTTTCATAGTGTTTCGGTGGTCATAGCGTGAGGGAAACGCCCGGTTACATTCCGAACCCGGAAGCTAAGCCTCACAGCGCCGATGGTACTGCAGGGGGGACCCTGTGGGAGAGTAGGACGCCGCCGAACAATTTTTGAGAAAACCCCCGTACCGGGGATACCGGTACGGGGGTTTTCTGCGTTCCGAGGGCTTTTCTGTTGCGGCCGTTGGAGACTCGAATAGGAAGAAGAAAGGGGGGCGGTCTCCGTATGGAGACCGCCCCCCTTTCCTGTTTTCCGGCTACTTCAGGCGGGACGACGCGACGATCGAGACGATGTGGGCCGGCACCAGGAGCCAGACGATCGCCGTCACGGCGATCGTGGCGACGCGGGTGGCGGTCAGGTCGCCGAGAGCCAGGTCGATGACCGCGGTGACGAGCAGCAGAAGGGTGCACTCGATGCCGTTGACCAGGCGGTGCAGGCCGACGGCCGAGGCGAGCCGGCGGATGTTGGCGAGGCCGCTGGAGCGCGGGACGACGGACTGGTCGGTCGCCTTCTGCATGCCGCTGTCGGAGCGGGCGACGTGCACGAGGTCCGAGGACGACTTCAGCAGCAGGACGCCGATGGCCGCCGCGAGCCCCGCCACCAGGTAGGGGTCGAGACCGAGCTGGGCGGCACGGATGCCCATGCCGACCATGACGGCGGCGTCGGCGAGATAGGCGCCGAGGCGGTCCAGGTAGACGCCGAGCGGGCTGAACTGGCGCCGCCAGCGGGCCACTTCACCGTCCACGCAGTCGAGCAGCAGATACAGCTGCATGAACAGGACGGAGAGGACCGCCCCGCCGAGGCCCGGCAGGATCAGGGCGACTCCGGAGAGGACACCCGCGGCCACCATGATCACCGTGATCTGGTTCGGCGAGATACGGGCGTCGACGAGCCGGAGGGTCACGCGGAGGGACAGGGACCTCATGTAGAGGCGGCCGGCCCAGTGTTCGGCCCTGCTGTCCAGCTTGCCCTCGGGATGAATGACGGTGCGGAGTTCCTCGAGTTGGACCTTGGCCATGCGGTGTTTCTCCCTGACGAGCCGGTGCTGTAGCGGTTGTTGGCTGGAACTGTCGTACAAGGGAAGAGCATGACGGGGGGTGGGCCGGCGGCGTTCGGCAGGGTGGATATCCGGGTGAGCGCCGGTGCGGGCCCGTACTACCGTGACCCTCATGAACCACGTGATCCGTTCCATATGGCCCGACGAGTGGCGTCAGGTGAAGGAGCTGAGGCTGGACGCGCTCCGGGACCCCGTCGCTCACCTCGCGTTCCTGGAGACCTACGAGGACGCGTCCGCCAAGGCCGACGGCTTCTGGAAGGAGCGGGCGGCCGGGGCTGCCGTGGGCGTCGAGTCGCGGCAGCAGTTCGTCGCGGTCGGCGAGGACGGCACGTGGGGCGGGTCCGTGACCGTGCTGGTCGAGGAGGCCGGGTCGGTGGACCCGTTCGGGCAGGTCATCGAGCAGAGCCAGGGGCATCTGGTGGGGGTCTTCGTGCGGCCCGAGCACCGGGGAAGCGCGGCCGGGGTGACCCGGGCGCTCTTCGACGCCGCTCTCGTGTGGTCCTGGGGGATCGGACTGGAGCGCGTACGGCTCTTCGTCCACGAGAAGAACAGCCGGGCGGAGGCGTTCTACCGGAAGGCCGGTTTCCGTCCCACGGGGAACACCGTGCCGATGCCCGGGGACACCGGGGAGCTGGAGCTGGAGTTCGTGATCACCCGGGGCGAATGACGGAGCGATCTCCGCCGTCCGGCGGCGCGGCCTAGGATCCCCGGGAGGATCGCAGTCGTCTCGGGGGAGCACACGTGGAACTCGCCGCCGTCGGAACGAGGTTGGCCTCGGCCGCCGTGGGCTCCCTCGTGAAGAAGCTGTTCGTCGCCGAGGGATCCGGCGCCGGTCTCGTCGACCGGCCGATCCGCATCTCCGGGTACGTCTCCTTCACGGGAGAGAAGCGCTCCCTCACGGAGGCGGACGTCCGGGAACTCGCCGCGAAGCTGGTCCGGCAGGGACTGCGGAGCGGTGAACGGCCGATCGCCGCCGACGAGGAACAGGCCGTCGTCGACGCACTGGGCGCCACGCTCCACGCACTCGGCGACCTCACCCTCACCGATCTCGACGCCGTACGGCTGGGGCATCAGGAGTTCGCGCGGGAGCTGCGGCGGGCCGGTGACCGGCCCGAGCGGCATCTGAGTTCCGAGGGAACGTACTTCTACGAGCGTCTGGTCGACGCCGCCTGTCTGCACATCCTGCAGTTCTTCACGCAACGGTCGACCTTCGTCGCGCACGCTCTGGTGGAGCAGGCCCGGGGCCTCGACGAACTCATCTGCAAGGTCGACGAGTTGGTGCGGCGCAGCCCCCTGCCGGGCGGTGAGGACGCCGCCTTCGAGCGGCGGTATCTGGAGCATCTGCGCAAGAAGCACGGGAAGCTCACCATTCACGGGATCGACCTGAGCAGCTCGCCCACGCGGTGGCCGCTGGACGTGGCGTACCTGAACCTGGAGACGACCCGTCGGGTGCCGAGTCCGGCGTCCCGGGGGGAGACCGGACAGGCCTATCAGTGGGCGCTCGCCGACGGGACCGAACCCGCCGACCAGGTCCTCGCCTCCAACCGGCGGGTACTGCTGCGGGGTGAGGCCGGTTCCGGGAAGAGCACGCTCGTGCAGTGGCTGGCCGTCATGGCCGCCCGGGGGGAGTTGTCCGACCGGCTGGAGTACCTGGACGACCGGGTGCCGTTCGTCCTCCCGCTCCGTACCCTCACCCGCCACGGCGAACGGCTGCCCAACCCCCGCGACCTGCTCGCGGCGTCGGGCTGCCCGCTGGCCGGCGGGCAGCCCGACGGGTGGGAGGACCGGGTGCTCCTCGCCGGACGCGGGCTGATCCTCGTCGACGGGATCGACGAGGTCCCCGAGCCCGAGCGCGAGCGGACCCGCAGGTGGCTGCGGGATCTGATCGACACGTACGACGGGCAGAACCGCTGGCTGGTCACCTCCCGCCCCTCGGCCGTGGGCCATGACTGGCTGATCGAGGACGGGTTCGCCGAGCTGACGCTCTCCGTGCTCGGGCCGGCCGACATCGCGACGTTCATCGAGCGCTGGCACGCGGCCGCGCGGACGGGTACGGACGACGGCGGCGAGCTGGCCCGGTACGCGTCCCAACTCCGCACCGCCGTACGGACGCAGCCGGACCTCGGGAGGCTGGCCGCCAACCCCCTGATGTGCGGGCTGATCTGCGCCCTTCATCGCGACCGGCGGGGCTCCCTGCCGCACGGGCGCAAGGACCTCTACGAGGCCGCGCTGTCGATGCTGCTCAGCCGCCGCGACCGGGAGCGGGACATGGCGATCCCGGCCCTGCGGGAGGAGCCGCAACGGGAGGTGCTCCAGTTGCTCGCGTACTGGCTGATCAAGAACGGCCGTACGGAGATGGACCGTTCACGGGCCGAGACCATCGTCGCCCGGGTCCTTCCGGCGATTCCCGAGGTCGCCGAGCTGGGGGAGGCTCCGGCTGTCTTCGACCATCTCCTCCAGCGCAGCGGCCTGCTCCGTGAACCCGCTCCCGATTCCGTGGACTTCATCCACCGCACCTTCCAGGACTTCCTCGGTGCCCGGGCGGCCGTGGAGGAGGGCGACTTCGGGCTGCTGGTCGAGCACGCGGACGACGACCAGTGGGAGGACGTGATCCGGATGGCCGTCGCGCTCGCCCGCCCGCGGGAGCGCGAGACGATCTTCCGGGAGCTGTTGGCGCGAGCTGATCGGGGCGCGGACCCCAGGGTGCGGGCGCGTATCCGTCTGCTCGCGGCGGCCTGTCTCGAGCACGCCACGTCGCTGAGCCCGGCCGTGCGGGAGGCCGTGGAACGGGCCACGGCCACCCTCATCCCTCCGGGCGACGAGGAGGAGGCCCGGACTCTGGCCGAAGCCGGGCCGCTGATCCTGCGCCTGCTGCCCGGCCCCGAGGACGTGGACGACCTGGGCGCCTTCCATACGGTCATCGCGGCGTCGCGTGTCGCCTCCGACGCCGCCGTCCCCTTTCTCGCCCGGTTCGTCGACCATCCCTTCGTTGCGGTGCGAGCTCAACTCGTGTGGTCCTGGTCCCGCTTCGACAGTGAGCAGTACGCCGACGAGATCATCGCGCGACTGGATCCGGACGACCTCATGTTCACCGTGAAGAACGACGAGCAGCTCGGTCACCTCCGGCGGCTCGGGCTGCGGCCGGACGCACTGGACGTCAGGGCCGGGGTGTCCGGGGAGGCGCTGACGTCGTACCTGGCCCACCACCCTGCCCGCCGGCTGAGCCTGCCCCAGCTCGGCGTGAGCGACCTGGAGTTCCTGTGCGGCAGGGCCGGGACCGGCACCCTGGCCCGGATCACCGAACTCAGGACGACGGCCGCCTCGGTGGAAGCACTCCCGTCCGGCGCGGTGCTGGGGAGCGTCACCCACCTGTACCTCGTGTCGTGGGAGGGCGAGCGGGCGGTGCAGGCGGCGCTCGACCGACTGCCCGCGGCCTTTCCCGGACTGGTCGTCTGTCGGGTGAGCGGTGCCCTGACGGTGGACGTCGATATCGACGTCGCCCCGCTCGCCGAACTGGCCGACCTGCGTGAACTCACCATCACGGTGGAGGGGGAGCGGATCCGCGGCGCCGACGCGCTGTCGCGCTCCGTCGTCCTGACCCTCGACGGGTGACGGGCGGGCCCGGCGCCGCCCGCGGTTCAGTCCGGCAGCTCGTACGACGGCCAGCGCGAACGGAGTTGTTCGCGGGAGCGGAGGAGGGCCAGGGTCGGGAGGCCGCGGGCCGGGCCTGTGGTGAGGAGGTCCGGCAGCTGGGGGAGCGGGGCGACGGCCGCCACGTCGTCGAGGACGAGGGTGAGTGGTGGGTCGAGCCGACCGGAGGATGACCGTTCGGCCATGCGCCGGCCACGCTCGACCACGCTTGAGGCGAGGGCCGTCAGGAGCGGCATGGCGCCGGGGTTCGCCTTGGGGTCCTCGATCGGTTCACCGACCACATAGAGCGTGCCCCCTTCGTCCACGAAAGAATCCAGGGTGAGGCTGTCAGTTCGGTTCGGGGTGCAGGATTCCCGGATGTTGACCGTGCCGAGCGACGAGAGCGCCCGGGCCGTCAACTCCTGTGCGATGTCGCGGCGTTCGGGGTGCGAGGTGAGCGCGGCCTCGAGTTCGCCGGCGGCGCCGGACGCGGCCTTGGGGTTCGTCCGCAAGGCCCGTACGGCGTCCTGGACCTGTGTGCCCTGGGCCCAGCGGTGCACGTGGCGGAAGGCCTTGCCCTCGACGGCGGCGGCGTGCAGGTAGCTGCGCAGGAGCGTCTCGGCGACGTCGGCCATCGCCTGGTCGACCTTGGCGGTGGGCCGTACGGCGGCGAGGAGGGCGCTCGCGCGGGCCGCCGCCGTCTCCCTGTCCTGGCAGCCGGCCGCGGGGGACCAGTGGAGGCGGGCCGGGGTGTCGCACAGGTGCGTGGGGTCGTAGAGGAGGACGGGGCCCAGTTTGGCGCGGGCGTCCTTGGTCTCCGACCAGATCCGCGGGTCGGAGGTGACGACGAGGGCGGGACCCTCGGCGTCGCGCACGGCCTGGGCGGCGGTGGGCCGCCGGGCCTCGGCCGCGGCCAGGACCACCGCGTGGGTGTTCTCCCAGGCCTGCTTCGGCTGGGCCGGCGTCGTGGTGAGGGGTGCCGTGCCGTCGGTGGGCGCCGCCTCCCGGCCGCCCGCCCACATGGTCGCCGCCGTGGCGGCCCAGGCGCCCGCGTTCGCACCCGAGGCGGCGAACGTCTGCCCGGCCGGCTGTGCGCCTGTCTGTACGCCCGCTTGGGCGGCGCCCGTCCGCTGGCCGGACCGATCCGCCGTCCGGCCGTCCTCGGCGGCCAGGGCGGGCGTGTGGGCCGTCGCCGGCGGCTGCGCGGCCGTCGGCTGCGCCGGGCCGGGATACTGCGCGGCGACCGGGGGCTGCTGCTCCGCCCACGCCTGCTGTTCGATTCTGGCCGACGGCACCACCGGGCCGATCGCGCCCGCGGACGCCACGGCTTCGGCGCGTCGTCGGGCCCGGCCCGCGCGCCACCGGGCCACTGTCCCCATCACGAACACGGTGAGGACCAGCAGGACCATCAACTGGCCGATGAACAGGCCCCAGAAGAGCCCGTAGCCGGACAGCTGGGCGGCGGGGGTGTCGGACCAGGCGCCCGGCAGGTCGTGCGGCGCGCCGATCAGGTGCCGCATGGCCAGCGGCGTACGCGGGAAGGTGACCGCGTCCGGCCAGGCGCCGCGGGAGAACAGGCCCGCGAGGCCCGTGGCCGTCCACACCATCAGGGTCATGCCGAGGAGGAAGCCGAGCACCCCGATCAGCAGGCCGTCGGGGATGCCGCCGTCCCCCTCGCGACGGGGGCCGTGCCGGTCGTCCGGTCTCATCTCACGCCGCCTCACGCCACCGTGGACTCGGAGGAGTCGTCGAGGTCACTGAGGTGCTGCTCCATGAAGGCCGCCGCCCGTTCCTCCGCCTCCAGTTCGGCGGCGCGCATCGCGTCGTCGGAGAGGAGAAGGTCGGCCGAGGACTCGGTCATGGCCCGGTCGGTGAAGACCAGGGGGCGCTCGGTCTCGGTGATGAGGTGCTTGACCACCTGGACGTTGCCGTTGACGTCCCAGACCGCGATGCCCGGAGTGAGCGTCGGGATGATCTCGACCGCCCAGCGGGGCAGGCCGAGGACCCGTCCCGTCGCCCGGGCCTCGTCGGCCTTCTGGGCGTAGATCGTTCTGGTCGACGCCATCTTCAGGATCGCGGCGGCCTCCTTCGCCGCCGCCCCGTCGACGACGTCGGAGAGGTGGTGGACCACCGCCACGAAGGACAGGCCGAGGCGTCGTCCGAACTTCAGGAGCCGCTGGAAGAGTTGGGCCACGAAGGGGCTGTTGATGATGTGCCACGCCTCCTCCACCAGGAAGATGCGCTTCTTGCGGTCGGGCCGGATCCAGGTGTGCTCCAGCCACACGCCGACGATCGCCATCAGGATCGGCATGGCGATGGAGTTCCGGTCGATGTGCGACAGGTCGAAGACGATCAGGGGGGCGTCCAGGTCGATGCCCACCGTCGTCGGACCGTCGAACATGCCCCGCAGGTCACCGTCGACGAGCCGGTCGAGGACCAGCGCGACGTCCAGACCCCAGGCCCGTACGTCGTCTATGGCGACGTTCATCGCCTCGGCCGACTCCGGTTCGGGGTGGCGCAGCATCTCCACGATGTCGGTGAGGACGGGCTGGCGCTCGACGATCGTCTCGTTGACGTAGGCGTGCGCGACCTTCAGGGCGAAGCCCGACCGCTCGTCGAGGCCGTGACCCATGGCGACCTCGATGATGGTGCGCAGCAGTGCCAGCTGGCCCGTCGTCGTGATCGCGGGGTCGAGCGGGTTGAGCCGGATGCCCATGTCGAGGGCGGCCGTCGGGTCGAGCCGGATGGGGGTTATCCCCAGCTCCTCCGCGATGAGGTTCCACTCGCCGACGCCGTCCTCGCCCTGGGCGTCGAGGACGACGACCTGGCGGTCGCGGAAGCGCAGCTGGCGCAGGACGTACGTCTTCTCCAGGGCCGACTTGCCGTTGCCGGACTCGCCGAGGACCAGCCAGTGCGGGGCGGGCAACTGCTGCCCGTACAGCTGGAAGGGGTCGTAGATGTAGCCCTTCCCGGAGTACACCTCGCGGCCGATGATGACGCCCGAGTCACCGAGGCCGGGTGCGGCGGTCGGGAGGTAGACGGCCTGGGCCTGTCCCGTGGAGGTGCGGACGGGGAGCCGGGTCGTCTCGACCTTGCCGAAGAGGAAGGACGTGAAGGCGTCGGTAGCGATGGACAGCGGATCCCGCATCAGTGCATCAGCCCCTACCTGCGGATTCCGGTGGCGAACGGCAGTGTGTTGACGAAGGCGCGGTGGTGCTCGCGGTCGCACCACTCCAGCTTCAGGTACGACTTGCCGGCCGAGGCGCGGATGGTGCGCTTGTCGCGCGCGAGCGCCTCGGGGTTGCGCGAGGACACGGTGATGTAGCCGACGAGGTTGACACCCGCGGCGCCGCTCGCGAGGTCCTCGCCGCGCTGGTCGAGGCGGTTGTGCGAGGCGATGTCGCGGGGGTCGACGGTGCGGTTCATCTTGGCGGCGCGGCTGGCCTCGGCGTCGTCGTTCGTCTTCTCGGTCAGCATGCGCTCGATGGCGATCTCGGTGGGTTCGAGGTCCATCGTCACGGAGACCGTGCGGATGACGTCCGGGGTGTGGACGAGCAGCGGGGCGAGGAAGTTGACGCCCACGGGGGTCATCGGCCACTCCTTCACCCAGGCCGTGGAGTGGCACCAGGGCGCGCGGGTGGAGGACTCGCGGGTCTTCGCCTGGAGGTACGTCGGCTCCATGGCGTCCAGCTCGGCCGGCCAGGCGTTGCGCTTGGTCATGGCCTGGATGTGGTCGATCGGGTGGTCCGGGTCGTACATCGAGTGCACGAGGGAGGCGAGCCGCCCCTGACCGAGCGGCTGCCGTACGCGGATGTCGGCTTCCTGGAGCCGGGAGCAGATGTCGGTCAGCTCGCGCGCCATGACGACGGCGAGTCCGGCGTCCCGGTCGAGCTTGCGCCCGCCCTGCGGCCGGGCGGCGCGTGCCATGGCCTGCGCCTCGGAGGCCAGTTCGCGCGAGTAGTGCATGCACGCGACGAGGTAGGCGCGGTGCTGCTCGCTGCTGGTGGACACCATCGACTGGAGCTGGTCGTAGGACTGCTGGAGCCAGCCGGGCGCCCGCTCGTCACCGCGTACGGAGACGTCCTTGGCGTGGGCGTCCGGGTCGGCGGGGAGGGTGCGGGCGAGCATCTGGAGGCGCGTGACGAAGCCGTCGCCGTTCGCCACGTGCTTGAGCAGCGTGCCGAAGCGGTCGACGAGGGCCTCCTGGTCCTCGCTGTCGCGCAGGCCGACGCCGGGTCCCTCGATCTCGATGGCTGCCGTGACGGTGCGGCGGTCGGCGTGCAGCAGCACGGCGATCTCGTCGGGACCGAAGGGGGCGGCGAGCCAGGAGATCCGGCCGATGCCGGGCGGCGGGCCGATCTCGACCTCCTTGCCGTCGACGCGGACTCCGGCCTCCATCACCTGGCTGCGGTACGCGGTGCCCTTGCGCAGGCTCCGCTTGTAGCTGCGGTTGATCTCGAACCACTTGTAGAACGTGCGGCGCTTGTACGGGATGTACACCGCGGCCAGCGCGAGCAGCGGGAAGCCCATGAGCAGCACGATCCGCAGGGACAGGACCGGGACGAGCAGGCCGCACATCATGCCGAGGAACGCGCCCGCGATGATGAGCGCGATCTCGCCGGACTCGCGGTTGCGGCCGACGATCGCGTTCGGCCGGGCGCGGCCGATCAGATATGTACGGCGGGGCGTGACCACGTGGGACACGTGGGACTCGGTCGTCAACGCCCTTCACCTCCCGTGCTGTTGGTGCTGCTGTTGCGGGTGTTGCTCGCGTGCGGGGTGTTGACCGGGCTGCTACGCGGTGGGGGTGCGGCGGAGGGGACAGATCCGCCGCCTCCGTTCGGCGTACGACTGCTGTGCGCGGCCACACCACCGGACACGGGGTTGGCGGGACGGGGCTGGCTGCCTCCGCCTCCGCCGCCGTTGTTGTCCGCGCGGGTGCTGTGGGTCTTGATGCCCTGCGCGACCATGGTCGCCGGGGAGCTGATGACGGCGGCCGCCTTGCCCTCGGCGCCCTGCATGATGCGGTTGTTGCGGGAGCCGGCGAGTTCGTCGCCGAAGCCCGGTACGAAGCGGTAGATCATCGCGCTGGCGAAGATGGCCAGCAGGATGATGGCGAGGCCGGACACGACGGCGGAGAACGCGTCGGGGCCGCTGTCGGAGCTGAGGGCGCCGGCGAGGCCGAGCACGATCACGATGACCGGTTTCACCAGGATCACCGCGATCATGATGCCCGCCCAGCGGCGGACGTGGCCCCACAGGTTCTTGTCGACGAGGCCCGCGTAGACGACGGTGCCGAGCAGGGCGCCGACGTAGAGCAGGGCGGCCCGGATCACCAGCTCCAGCCAGAGGACTCCGGCGGCCAGGATCGAGACCAGCGAGACGACGATCAGCATGATCGGGCCGCCGCCGATGTTCTCGCCCTTGCCGAGGGCGCCGGAGAACGTCCCGAAGAACGCGTCCGTCTGGTTGCCCGTGGTCTTGGCGAGCACCTCCGTGACGCCGTCCGTCGCCGAGACGACCGTGTAGAGGATCAGCGGGGTGAACGCCGACGCCAGCACGGTCAGCCAGAGGAACCCGATCGCCTCGGACAGGGCCGTGCCGAGGGGGACACCCCGGACGGCCCGCTTGGCCACGGCCAGCAGCCACAGCAGCAGGGTCAGGATCGTGGACGCCGCGAAGACGACGGCGTACTGCTGGAGGAACTTGGGGTTCGTGAAGTCGACGTTGGCGGTGTCGTTCACGGCGGCGGAGAGTTTGTCGACGGTCCAGGAGGCGGCGTCGGCGCAGCCCTTCGCCAGGGAGGAGAGGGGGTCGAGGGTCGACCCGAGCCCCCCGGGGTCACTGGTGAGGCCGCCCTTGCCGCCGCCGCCCTTGTCGCTCTCGCAGTACTGCTTGGCGGGGCCGATCAGGAGACCGCACGGATCCTTGGACGGTGTCGGACTCGGCGTCGGGGCCGCGGAGGCGCGAGTGGCGAGCAGGACGGCCGTGCTCTGTACGGCGGTGACGACGGTGGCGAGTTTGAGCACGCCGCTTCGGCTACCGGGCATACGTGAACCCTCCGTACTCCTCGATGGCCTTGCTGATCTCGTCGGAGGTGGCGGCCTTGTCGTCGCCGGGGACCGGGGCGGGCCCGTCCTTCTGGGAGTCCGTCACGATCTTCCAGTCGCTGTTGTCCCACTGGAGCTCGAAGGTCCACGTCTTCCAGGTGGAACTGACCGGATCGGTCGACGTCTGGCCCGACATGCCGATGAGGCCCATGTACCAGACGGACACCTTGGCGCCGGCGCCGCCGTACTGCTCGGTCTTGGTGCCCACCGGGATCGTGCGCGAGACGAACGTGCTGCCCTTGGGCGGATTGCCGTCGGCATCGAGCCCCAGCTTGCCGAGGAAGTCCGCGGAGTATGCCTGGTCCATCGGGCTCTGGAGCTGGACGGCGGCGGCGGACGTGTAGATGGCGTTGACGATGTCGTGCCGTGCGGCCGTGTTGAACATGGCCGTCGACCCCAACGCCACCGCGTAGTTCGCCGCCGCGCTCTGGGCGCCCTCTCCCGTGTGGGGGAAGCCCGAGGGGATGCCGGCGGACCTGGTGTTCACGGGGTGGTCGCCGGAGGCGGACGTCGGGGACGTCTTCGCCTTGTCGCCGCCCGTGTCGCCCGCCGAGGGCGAGTCGTCGCCGCGGTTCGCGAAGGCGATCGCGGCGATCAGGAGGACGACGACGCCGACGACCGTGATCAGGCTCCGGGAGGAGGATCCGCGGCCCCGTCGCGCGCCGCCGTAGACGTCGCCCTGGCGGTCGGGGAGGCGGGTGCGGGTCTGGCCGGAGCCGCCGTACCCCCCGTCCTCGCCGCGCGAGGCGTCGCCGTACCCGGGTTCGTCTCCGAGACTCATGCCGCGTACGCCCCCTCAACCTCTCGCTGAACCACGTAGTACGACGGTAGCCGTGCTGGTTCCCGCGCGGGCGCGGTGTGGTGACTCGACATCAGGGAAACGCAACCTCAGCCGGTGGGCACGACGGACGGGTGGGTCGGAGGACGGGGTGTCCGGGCACGCCCGGCCGGGGACTGACGGTGCGCCGGCTGCGGCGCGGTCCGGCCGGGCTACACGGCCATGCCGTACACGATGGTGAAGAGCGTGCCGAGGGAACCGATGATGAAGACTCCCGTGAGCCCGGCGATGATGAGGCCCTTGCCCTGTTCGGCGCTGAAGGTGTCGCGGAGGGCGGTCGCGCCGATGCGCTGCTTGGCCGCACCCCAGATCGCGATGCCCAGGCACAGCAGGATGGCGACCGCCATCACCACCTCGACCATCACCTTGGCTTCGTTGCCCAGGCTGCCGAAGGGGCCCCAGTCCGGGGCGATCCCGCCGATGATCGTGTTGATGTCGCCCTTGTCGGCTGCGAAAAGCATGTAAGTCACCGCCCCTAGTGGGTAGTTCTGCACCCCCTGCCACTGCGCAGAGGTCGGGCCCATTCTCGCCGACAAAGACGCCTTCGTATGTCGACTTGACGTCATTGGTTGGCGGGTTTCGTACGAATCCCTTGTCACCGGCGTGCGCGGGGACCCTTTCGGGAGGCGTACGGCGGTATACGAAGAGTCGTATCGTCACTCTGTGTATCACGGCCGGTCACGCCGGGCAATGAAGTGCGAGCGAAACCTGTCGTGTGGTTCCGTCGTTGTCCCCTTCTACGGCGCTCGCGCGAACCGCTGCCGGCCGACACGGCGCCCCCGTACCGCTCATGACGGTCCGTCGCCTCCAGGCTATCCCCCCGTGCGGTCGTGGGGGTACGCGCGCATGCCGTATCGGTGTGATCATCGGTGACGGCTCGGCGCTCGGCACCTCACCTCAGGGGCGGTCCTCCGCGGGAGCCGGGGGCCGCTCGTCGTCGGCCCCCGCCACGAAGTGGTCGAACTCGCCCGCCCGGACGCCCAGCACGAACGCGTCCCACTTCCTGCGGGTGGTGGTGACGACGTTCTCCGGGTCGCCGGTCTCCCGGAGGTGGACCAGGCCGTCCGTGCCGAAGGCGAGCTCGATCCAGGGGCCGGGTCCGGTCACGCCCTTGGGCGCGGCCCGCACCCAGTCGAGGCCCGGGGGGATGTCGGTCAACGGTGGTGTTCCTCTCCGGCCAGGTGGAAGGAGGCCCCTGCCTCGCCGCGTCCGGACCCCGGGTCCGTGATCGGAGACTTCCGCGGCCACCGTATCCCCGGCCCGGGGCCCTCGTGGCGCGCGGACCACAGCTCGTCCGGGCCTGTCCGGAAGGGGCTGTCACCCGGCCGGCCGCCCTGCCGGGCCCGGGGCCGCAGGGCCCTCGGGGTCTGGACGGGCGGCACGGGAGGTCTCAGGCGATACTCGGACTCGTCCAAGGTTTTGCTCACCCGCTCGGGGCAAGGTGAGAGGCGATGAAGCGCACCCGCGTCACCCCTTTCCCCGGAGCCCGGCGGCGGCCCGCGCTGCTCGGCGCGGCGGTCGTGCTGCTGGCCGTGACGTCCTCGTCGGTGGCGGCGGCCGACGACGGGCCGGGACCGTTCGGCGTGACCGTCCAGGCCGCCGTGAACGCCCGGACGGCCCGCGTCGGCGCCCTGTTCCACGGGGACGCCGCGAGCACGGGCGCTGGCGGGCACTTCTGCACCGCCTCCGTCGTGCACAGCGCGGGGCGCGACCTCCTCCTCACCGCGGCCCACTGTCTGGACGGGGGCCGGCCGATGTCCTTCGCGCCCGGGTACCGGGACGGCGGCGCGCCGTACGGGTTCTGGGACGTCCGGCGCGTGTTCCTGCCCGACGGGTGGAAGGACGGGCAGGGCGAGGACAGCGACATAGCCTTCGCGGTCCTCGGTGAACGGGACGGCAAGAAGGCCGAGGACGCCGTCGGCGGCGCCAACGTCTTCGCCGCGCACCGCGCCACCGGGGCCACCGCCGTCACCGTGACCGGATACCCCAGCTCCGCCGACACCGCCATCACGTGCACCGACAAGCCCACCGCGCAGAGCCGCACGCAGCAGCGCATCGCGTGCCCCGACTTCCCCGGTGGGACCAGCGGCAGCCCCTGGGTGAACGGGGACGGCGCCGTCGTCGGTGTGATCGGCGGCCACGAGCAGGGCGGGAAGACCGACGACATCTCGTACAGCGCCGTGTTCGGCACCGAGGCCGCCGACCTCTACCGCGAGGCCGGACTGGCCGGTTAGGGACTGTCCGGCGGAACCTCGCCTGCCGCCTGTGCGCGATCTCCCCCGCGCACGGAGCCCGCCTCTACACTGACGTCGGCGGACTCCTGTGCGGTGAGGGGCGGTTGACGGTGCGTAAGGCGTGGATCGTGGCGACCCTTGCCATCGGCACGGGGATCAGCTTCGTGATGCTGCTCGTCGTCGGCGTCTACATGGTCGCCGGGAACCTCGCCAACGGCATCGGCGGCGGCGCCGTCGGACTCGCCAAGGGCGCCGTGCCCGCCGCGTACCAGCCCCTCGTGCAGAAGTGGGGCAATCTCTGCGGAGCGATCAATCCGGCGCTGCTGGCCGCTCAGCTGTACCAGGAGAGCGGATTCAACCCGAACGCGAAGAGTCCAGCGAAGGCCGAAGGGATAGCGCAATTCATCCCGGGAACCTGGGCCACGCACGGAGTGGACGGCGACGGCGACGGCGACCGCGACGTGTGGGACCCGAATGACGCGATTCCGTCGGCGGCCTCGTACGACTGCCAGCTCGCCTCCTATGTGAAGAACGCGCCCGGAAACGTCACCGAGAACATGCTCGCCGCCTACAACGCGGGCGCGTACGCGGTCATCAAGTACAAGGGTGTACCGCCGTACAAAGAGACCCAGAACTATGTGAAGACGATCACCACGCTGTCGAAGAGCTTCGCCGCTCCGGTGACCCGCGTGGACCCCTCGAAGCAGGCCGCGACCGCGATCACCTACGCGCAGAAGAAGCTCGGCACGCCCTACCTGTGGGGTGGCACCGGTACTGCTGACCAGGGCGGACGCTTCGACTGCTCGGGTCTCACCAAGGCCTCCTACGAGAGCGCCGGGATCACTCTGCCGCGGGTCGCCAACGACCAGTACAACGCGGGAGCGCACCCCAAGAGGTCCGAACTCCTGCCGGGGGACCTGGTGTTCTTCTCGGACGACCTCACCAACTCCCGTGCCATCCGGCACGTGGGGATCTACGTGGGCGGCGGCTACATGATCGACGCACCCCGCACGGGTGCCGTCATCCGCTTCGACCCCATCGACACCCCCGACTACTTCGGGGCCACCCGAGTGACGGAAGATGGCGCGAAAGCATTGCCCACTTCGATCTGAACCCACCCCCTGAGCTGCGGCGATGTGTCTCTCTTCGATAACGTCTGCGTGATCGTTCCGTGGAGTGCGGAACCCACCGCAGGGAACTGTGCGTTCCTATTCCACGTAGAGACCTTGTTCTACGACCACGGGGGTGGATCGAGCGGCGCGCGAGAAGGCGCGACCGTGGGAAAGACGACGAAGGGGCCGCAGCACCATGGCTGGACTCGCCGAATCCGGTTCGAACCCCGACGTCGACCTGCTGTACGACATCAATGGCCTGGCCAAGGACGCGCCGCACTGGTTCGACCGCATCATGGAGTTCGTCGGTGAGTGGGGTCTCCTGTTCGCGATGGTCCTCCTGGTCGTCGGCTGCTGGTGGACCGTCCGGCGCCGGGGCGGAACCGACGCAGCGTCCTCCGTGGCCGCACTCGTCTGGGCCCCCCTCGCGGCCGGCATCGCCGTCCTCGTGAACGTTCCGATACGGGGTTTCGTGGAGCGGCCGCGGCCCTTCGTCGACCACCAGGGCCTCGACGTCCTGATCGGCGGCAAGACCGACTTCTCCTTCGTCAGCGACCACGCGACGCTCACCATGGCGATGGGCGTCGGGCTCTTCGTCGCCCACCGCAGGATCGGCCTCGCCGGTATAGGGCTCGCGCTCCTCGAAGGGTTCTGCCGCGTCTACATGGGCGTGCACTACCCGACGGACGTCATCGGCGGATTCGCCCTCGGCACCGCGGTCGCCCTGCTGCTGTCGCCGCTCGCCATGGCCCTGCTGACCCCGGTCATGAAGGCCGTGGAGCGGTCCCCGCGCGCGGGACGGCTGATCCGCGCGCGGAACGCGGCTCCCGCCGGGCAGGAGACGCTCATCCCCGGGGCGCGCACCGAGCACTCCGAGGAGCGGGACCTCGCGGCCTGACCGTCCGATCGGGCGCCCGCACCGGTGACGGGCGGGCGCCCGCGGCCGGGGCACCCGCCACGGCCGCCGGCTACAGCGCCTGTGGGAACGAGAAGAAGCGGTCCGGGTCGTAACGGTGCTTCAGCGTCTTGAGGCGGGTCGCCGCGTCCCCGTAGTAGGCCTTGCGCCAGTCCGTCAGCGTCGCGTCGGTGTAGTTCTGGTAGGCCGCGCCCGAGGCGTGCCGGGCCATCGCGTGGTGGGCGCCGGTCAGCCAGGACTGGGCGGTGGTGCCGGACGTGCCCGCCTGCCACGACACGATGTACTGCGCGAGCATCCGGGAGCGACGGTGCACGAACGCCGTCGCGGTGGGCGACACCCGGTTGACCGCGCCGCCGAGCGCCGTGAGCGCGATGCTGCCCGCCCCGCCGCGGACCGCGGAGATCTGGCTCAGCAGCGTCTGGATGCCGGCCGCGGAGATCGACCGGTCGAAGAAGTCCGAACGGGCCGCGTACGTCTCGCGTCCGAGGGCGCCCTGCGCGACGCGGCCCGGCGTCGAGCCCGGCAGATGGCACTGGGCGTCCGCCGAGAAGGACGAGCAGCCCGCGTACACCTCCATCGACTCCTCGTACGAACGCCGCTTGAGGGAGACGCTCCGCGCGGGGGAGCCGATGCGGTCGGCCAGCTTGTCTACGGCGTTCTGGAGCTCGCCGTAGGTGCCGAGGGAGAAGGCGGCGACCGAGACGGTCGGGCTGCCGCCGGACGCGCTCGCGAGATGGCACGACGACCAGATCTCGTCCGGCTGGTCCGGGCCCCACTCCTGCCAGGCCTTCACCACGGCGGCGGCCTTCGCCCACGGCCAGGTCATGTACGCGGAGACGCCCTGCGGCGCCGGGTGGGTCTTGAAGCGCAGCTCGGTGACGACGCCGAAGTTGCCGTTGCCCGCGCCGCGCAGCGCCCAGAACAGGTCCTTGTTCGTGGAGGAGTCGGCGGTCAGCTGCTTGCCGTCGGCGGTGATCAGCGTCGCCCGCGTGAGGCTGTCGCAGGTCAGTCCGTACGCCCGTGACACCACGCCGTGGCCGCCGCCCAGCGTCAGACCGGAGACGCCCACGGTGGGGCAGGAACCCGCGGGGATGGTGACGCCCTTCGCGGCCAGCGTCCGGTAGACGTCGATCAGCTTCGAGCCGGCGCCGACGACGGCCTCGTTCGCCGAGGCGCGGATCTTGTTCAGCTTGGAGACGTCGATGATCAGGCGGCCGTCTCCCGAGGACCAACCGGCGTACGAGTGGCCGCCGTTGCGTATCGACACCTTGACGCCGTGGGCACGGGCGTAGTCCATCGTCGTGCGTATGTCGTCGGCGTGCGCGACATAGGCGACGGCGGCGGGCTTCAGGCCGTCGAAGCGCGTGTTGTACAGCTGGTGCGCTGCCGACCAGCTGCGGTCGCCCGGGCGCACGAGGGCGCCGTCCAGGGCGTGGGAGAGGGCTGTCCAGTTGGCGGCCGCGCGGCTGCCCGCGGCCGCCGAGCGTATGCCTGAGGCGTCCGCCGCGGTGCTCCCCGCCGTGCCGGAGGCACCCGAAGCACCGCCGCTGTCCGTGCCGTTGCACGCGGACGTCGCCGCCGCCGCGAGGACGGCCGTGGTACCGCCGATGAACGTACGCCGTTGCATGTGCGCCTCCCCTGGGTTCCGTGGAACGAGACGGGCCCCCGGGCCCGCAGGTTCCACGTCCGAACGTCGCGAAACCGCTACAGCTCCCGCATCCCAGCACGCGCGCACCGCCACGGGAACGGCGGGGTGGCCGCGAAAGGGGAGGGAAAGGTACGAAAAGGAGAGGGAGGCGGGGCAGGGGAGGACGAGCGTTCCTCAGGGGGTGTCGCCCGTCGCGTGGGCCGCGCCGTCCGCGCGGGCCTGGCTTCTCGCGCGGCGGGCCGGGCCCCGCCAGCCGCAGGTGCAGCGGGCCAGACAGAAGGGACCTTGCTCGACGGTGGTCGCGCGGTGCTCTGATACCGGGTCGGTGATGTCCTGCTGCTCCACACCGACAACGTTACCCAAGGCAAGTGAACGGACTCCTGCCGCGTGACGGCCGCCCGCACCCGTCGTTAAGCGGGACGACAGGGAGGCCCGGGACGGACCGGCTGGGGGTCGGCGGACGATGGTGGCGCAGCAGGAGGGACGGGCGACCGCGATGGCGCTCGTCATGGCGGGACTCATGGTCTGCGGCACCGGGTGCTCGGGCGGCGGGGCCGCCGCCGAGGACGTCGGCTCCGGGGCCGACACCGTCGGGACGCTGCGCCAGGCGGCCGGCGCGCTGGAGCGAGCGGGCAGCGCCAAGGCCACCACGTCCATGGAGATGGCGACCGGCGGTACCCGGGTCACCATCCGCGGGCAGGGTGTCTACGACTTCCGCAAGCAGACCGGGCGGCTGAAGGTGCTGCTGCCGCAGGACCCCGCCGGGGCCGACGAGCACCGGCCGATCACCGAGCTGCTCGCCCCGGGTGCGCTGTTCATGAAGAACCGGGGCGCCGGTGTGCCCGCCGACAAGTGGGTCCGGGTCGACACCGCCGGTCTCTCGGACGGGAACCTGGTCACCGGCGGAGCCACCGACCCGTACGCCGCGGCCGAGCTGCTGCGCGGCGCGCGCACGGCGACGTACGTGGGGCGGACCGAGGTGGCCGGCACCTCGGTGCGGCACTACCGCGGGACCGCCGACCTCCTGGTGGCCGCGCGGGGCGCCTCGACCGGGCAGCGGCCCGCGCTCAACGCGGCGGCGAAAGGGTTCGCCACCACCGCGGTGCCGTTCGACGCCTACCTCGACGACCAGGGGCGGCTGCGCAAGGTCCGGCACCGGTTCAGCTTCGTCAACGACCAGAAGAAGGGCACCGTCGACGTCGCCTCGACGACCCTGCTGTACGCCTTCGGCGCCGCCGCGGACGTACGGCTGCCGGATTCCGCGGACATCTACGCCGGGAAGATCGCGGAGTAGTGGGTTCCGGTGGAATGGGCAAGAGCATCCGGAGCCGTAGCTTCACCGGAGGGCCGGAAATGGCCCTTCCGTGCCATGCGCGGTGTGTAGGCCGCTCCCTACTCTAGGAAGCCGGTGACGGCAGGAAGAGGTGACGCACGTGGCTCCGGTCGGCGGTACGGCAGTTCAGGACCACGTGGCCCTCGCCGAGATCGAGTTGTGCGGTGACCTGATCATCGCGGCCTCGGCCGCCGACGAGGACCGGCTGAGCCTGGAGAGCATCGACGAGGTGCTGAAAGTGGCCGAAGAACGCGCCCGTCCGCGCGGCGCGGGGGACTAGCGCCCGGCTCTGAGGGCGGGGTGCCGCGGAGCGGGCGTCCTGATCCGTCCCGTCGCCCGGCGTTCCGGTCCCGGCGTCCCCGACTTGTTGCACGGCGTTCCGGACGCGGCGTCCCGGTGTCGCGTCGACTCTGTGTCCCGGTCCGGGTCCGGAACGTCACAAGAGTCGGGGATGTCACATACGTCCCCCGCGTCGCGTGCGTCACATCTCTCAGGTGCGGAGCAGGCGGCCGATCGCCTTCGTCGCTTCCTCGACCTTGGCGTCGATCTCGTCGCCGCCCTTGAGAGCCGCGTCCGCGACGCAGTGCCGCAGGTGCTCCTCCAGGAGCTGGAGGGCGAAGGACTGCAGGGCCTTCGTCGAGGCCGAGACCTGGGTGAGTATGTCGATGCAGTAGACGTCCTCGTCGACCATCCGCTGGAGCCCGCGGATCTGGCCCTCGATCCGGCGCAGCCGCTTCAGGTGCTCGTCTTTCTGCTGGTGGTAGCCGTGGACGCCGCGGTCGTGATCGGTCACGACCTCGTGTCCGTCGCCGGAGGGCGCGGTCGCGCCGGCCTCGGTGGTCGTCATCGCGTCCTCCTGTTGATCCGCTCGGCGGTTTTGTCAGGGGCCTGCCCGGGGACTGTCCCGGATGCCGGTCGTGATCCGGCCGGGGAACCTGGCCGAATCTCGTCTGTTAAGCCCTGTACGTATACCCCTAGTGGGTATATGGTATCGAACTTTGCCGGGTATAGGGCCCTTGCCAGAAGCCGGTACCGGACCCTGTGCTGATCACACTGCCCGATGGGCGACACTGGGGGACGGCCCATTAGCCGTGGCCGGATGATGCGCCTAGCATCAGCCTGACCGAACCGAAGCACCCCGAGGACCCCAACGTGCGCTTTCGTCTGACCCCCAGGGAGACGAGCTTCTACGACATGTTCTCCGCATCCGCGGACAACATCGTCACGGGCTCGAAACTCCTGATGGAACTGCTCGGAGCGGACACCTCCGCCCGGGCCGAGATCGCAGAGCGTATGCGGGCCGCCGAACACGCCGGTGACGATGCGACACACGCGATCTTCCACCAGCTGAACTCCTCGTTCATCACGCCGTTCGACCGCGAGGACATCTACAACCTGGCCTCCTGCCTCGACGACATCATGGACTTCATGGAGGAGGCCGTCGACCTGGTCGTCCTGTACCAGGTCGAGGAGCTGCCCAAGGGTGTCGAGCAGCAGATCGAGGTGCTGGCGAGGGCCGCGGAACTGACCGCGGAGGCCATGCCGAACCTGCGGACCATGGACAACCTCACCGAGTACTGGATCGAGGTCAACCGTCTGGAGAACCAGGCCGACCAGATCCACCGCAAGCTGCTGGCCCACCTCTTCAACGGCAAGTACGACGCCATCGAGGTGCTGAAGCTCAAGCAGATCGTGGACGTGCTGGAGGAAGCGGCCGACGCGTTCGAGCACGTGGCGAACACGGTGGAGACCATCGCCGTCAAGGAGTCCTGACCCGTTCATGGACACCTTCGCTTTGATCGTGACCATCGGGGTCGCGCTCGGATTCACGTACACGAACGGTTTTCACGACTCGGCGAACGCCATCGCCACGTCCGTGTCCACGCGTGCCCTGACGCCACGGGCCGCGCTCGCCATGGCCGCGGTGATGAACCTCGCCGGTGCGTTCCTCGGCAGCGGGGTCGCCAAGACCGTCAGTGAGGGGCTGATCGAGACGCCCCAGGGGTCGAAGGGGATGGGCATCCTCTTCGCCGCGCTCATCGGCGCGATCACCTGGAACCTGGTCACCTGGTACTTCGGTCTGCCCTCGTCGTCCTCGCACGCCCTGTTCGGCGGCATGGTCGGCGCGGCGCTGGCCGGCGGTACGACGGTCTACTGGGACGGCGTGCTCGACAAGATCATCATTCCGATGTTCCTCTCGCCGGTGGTCGGCCTGCTCGTCGGCTATCTGGTGATGGCCGCGATCATGTGGCTGTTCCGGCGCTCCAACCCGCACAAGGCCAAGCGCGGCTTCCGTATCGCGCAGACCGTCTCGGCGGCCGGCATGGCCCTCGGGCACGGTCTTCAGGACGCCCAGAAGACGATGGGTATCGTCGTGATGGCCCTGGTCATCGCCGATGTGCAGGGTCCCGGCGACCCGATCCCGGTCTGGGTGAAGCTCGTCTGCGCGATGATGCTGTCGCTGGGGACGTACGCGGGTGGCTGGCGCATCATGCGGACGCTCGGGCGGAAGATCATCGAGCTCGATCCGCCGCAGGGGTTCGCCGCGGAGACGACCGGTGCGTCGATCATGTTCGCCACGGCCTACATCTTCAAGGCGCCGATCTCCACGACGCATGTCATCACGTCCGCGATCATGGGTGTGGGGGCCACGAAGCGGGTGAAGGCCGTGCGGTGGGGTGTCGCCAAGAACATCGTCCTCGGCTGGTTCATCACCATGCCGGCGGCCGCGCTCGTGGCCGCTGTGAGCTTCTGGATCGTGAACGTCGCGGTTCTCTAGCGGGGCCGCTCGTTCCCGTTCCTCTGTTCCAGGGTCCAGGGTCCGGTCGTCCGGGGGTTTCCTCCGGGGGCCGGGCCTTTTGGTTTCGCCCCCTCCGCCCCTTCCCTTCCCGTCCCCGGGGGCTGCGCCCCCGGACCCCCCTTCGGCATGGACGGCCTCGTCCTCAACGCCGGACGGGCTGAAGTTCCCCTGAAGCCCCCGGCCCGCCGGAGACTGAAGGACGCAAACGAGTGGGCCCGCCCCCGGGTGTCGGGGGCGGGCCCTTTTCGTCCTCGCGGTGGCACCGCCATGCAGCACCGCGAGGGGTTCGAGGAGGAGATCCGGTCTAGCCGAAGCGACCGGAGATGTAGTCCTCCGTGGCCTGGACGGACGGGTTGGAGAAGATCCGCTCCGTGTCGTCTATCTCGATGAGGCGGCCGGGCTGGCCCACCGCGGACAGGTTGAAGAACGCCGTGCGGTCGGAGACGCGGGCGGCCTGCTGCATGTTGTGCGTCACGATGACGATCGTGAAGCGCTCCTTCAGCTCACCGATCAGGTCCTCGATGGCGAGGGTGGAGATCGGGTCCAGGGCCGAGCAGGGCTCGTCCATGAGGAGGACCTGCGGCTCCACCGCGATCGCCCGCGCGATGCACAGTCGCTGCTGCTGACCGCCGGACAGACCGGAGCCGGGCTTGTTCAGCCGGTCCTTGACCTCGTTCCAGAGGTTCGCGCCCTTGAGGGACTTCTCGACGACGTCGCTCAGCTCGGACTTCTTGTAGGAGCCGTTGAGCTTCAGGCCCGCCGCCACGTTGTCGAAGATCGACATCGTGGGGAAGGGGTTGGGGCGCTGGAACACCATGCCGATGGTGCGGCGCACGGCGACCGGGTCGATCGAGCTGCCGTACAGGTCCTCGTCGTCGAGGAGGACCTTGCCCTCGACGCGGCCACCGGGGGTGACCTCGTGCATGCGGTTCAGGGTGCGCAGGAAGGTCGACTTGCCGCAGCCGGAGGGGCCGATGAAGGCCGTCACCGAGCGGGGCTCGACCGTCATGGAGATGTCTTCGATCGCCTTGTGGGCGCTGTAGTAGGCGGTCAGACCGCTTACGTCGATTCGCTTGGCCATGTCAGTTCACTGCTTCTTTCGCAAAGGATTCGGGTCGCTGATGGCCGCGTCAGCGGCCCGTCTTGGGGGCTTTCCACCGCGCGATGGCTCGCGCCCCCATGTTGAGGATCATGACGAAGGCGATGAGGGCGAGCGCCGCCGCCCAGGCCCGGTCGTAGGCCGCGCCGGAGCCGGCGCTGTTCGCGTACTGCTGGTAGATGTACAGCGGCAGCGAGGCCTGCGGACCCGAGAACGGGTCGGTGTTGATGAAGTTCGTACCCCACACCAGGAGCAGCACGGGGGCCGTCTCACCGGTGATGCGCGCGACGGCGAGCATCACACCCGTCGTGATACCGCCGAGGGAGGTCGGCAGGACCACCTTGATGATGGTGCGCCACTTCGGGATGCCGAGGGCCAGGGAGGCCTCGCGCAGCTCGTTCGGGACGAGCTTCAGCATCTCCTCGGTGGAGCGGACCACCACGGGCATCATCAGGATCGCGAGGGCCAGCGCACCGGCGAAGCCGGAGTAGCCCATGTCCAGGATCAGGATCCAGAAGCTGAGGATGAACAGACCGGCGACGATCGACGGGACGCCCGTCATGACGTCGACGAAGAAGGTGACGGCCTTGGCGAGCTTGCCGCGTCCGTACTCGACGAGGTAGATCGCGGTCAGCACGCCCACGGGCACCGCGATCAGGCTGGCGATGCCGACCTGCTCCAGGGTGCCGATGATCGCGTGGTAGATGCCGCCACCGGTCTCGGTGTCGGCGACCACACCCATGGAGTGCGTCAGGAAGTAGACGTCGAAGACCTTCACACCGCGCTTGACCGTCTCCCAGATCAGGGAGGCCAGCGGGATGACGGCGACGATGAAGCAGACCCAGACCAGGCTGGTGGCGACGCGGTCCTTGGCCTGACGGCGGCCCTCGACGCGGGCGGCGATGCCGTACGTGCCGAGGACGAAGAGGATCGCGGCGATCAGGCCCCACTGGACCTTGCTGTCGAGGCCGGCGCCGAGGCCGATCCCGACGGCGACGACCACGGCGCCGACCGCGATGGCCCACGGGGACCACTTCGGGAGGGTTCCGCCGCGCAGCGTGCTCGCGTGGCGTGCGGTGACGGGTGCGTTGCTCATGCGTTGGCCCCCGAGTACTCCTTGCGGCGGTTGATGATCACGCGCGCCGCGCCGTTGACCACCAGGGTGATGACGAACAGGACCAGACCGGAGGCGATCAGGGCGTCCTGGCCGAACGGGGTGGCCTCGCTGAACTTGCTCGCGATGTTCTGGGCGAACGTGCCGCCGCCCGGGTCGAGCAGGCTGGCGTTGATGTCGAAGGTCGGGGAGAGGACGGTGGCGACGGCCATCGTCTCGCCGAGCGCGCGGCCGAGGCCGAGCATCGAGGCGGAGATCACGCCGGAGCGGCCGAAGGGCAGCACCGACATGCGGATGACCTCCCAGCGGGTGGCGCCGAGCGCGAGCGCCGCCTCCTGGATCATCATCGGCGCCTGCCGGAAGACCTCACGGCTGACGTTGGTGATGATCGGAAGGATCATGATGGCGAGCAGGACACCGACGGTGAGCATGGAGCGGGGCGCTCCGCCCTGCCACTCGAAGATGCCGGTCCAGCCGAAGTAGTGGTCGAGCCAGCCGAACAGGCCGCCCATGTGCGGCACCAGGACGAGGGCGCCCCAGAGGCCGTAGACGATGGACGGGACGGCGGCGAGCAGGTCGATCACGTACGCGATGGGTCCGCCGAGCTTGCGCGGCGCGTAGTGCGTGATGAACAGGGCGATGCCGACGGCGACGGGGACCGCGAGGGCCATGGCGATGATCGCGGAGACCACCGTGCCGAAGGCCAGCACCGCGATGCCGAAGACCGGCGGCTCGATGTTGGTGTTCCACTCGAACGTCGTGAGGAAGTTCGCGTGGTCCTTGCTGATCGCGATGGCGGCACGGTAGGTGAGGAAGACCGCGATGGCGGCCATGATCACCAGGAGGAGGATGCCGGACCCGCGGGACAGGCCGAGGAAGACACGGTCGCCGGGGCGGGTGGCGCCACGGGCCGCGCGCTTCTGCTCGATCGTCGAAGGCGGTGGGGTGGGAGGAGGTGCTTCGGTGTTCTGTGTCGATATGTCCATCAGGAGTCTCCGGTCTGCGGAGCCGAGTCGAGTGGCGGCTCCAGGCGGCGGTGCACCGGACGGTGCGGCCCGCCTCGGTGAGGCGGGCCGCACACTCGGGTCAGCTCAGGTTCGCGACGGTCGAGCGGACCTTGGTGATGATCTCGTCGGGGATCGGCGCGTACTGGGCGGCCGTGAGCTGCTTCTGGCCGTCCTCGCTCGCGATGTAGGTGAGGAAGGACTTCGTGGCGGCCAGCGTGTCGGCCTTGTTGCCCTTCTCGCAGACGATCTCGTAGGTGACCAGGGTGAGCGGGTAGGCGCCCTCCTCGGTCGGCTTGTAGTTCAGCTCCAGGGCCAGGTCGTTGCCGACGCCGGCGACCTTGGCGGAGGAGATGGCCTTGGTGGCGTTCTCGACGGTGGCCTTGACCGGGGTGGCGGCCTCCGTCTTGAGGTCGACGGTGCTGATGCCGTCGGCGGCGTAGGAGAGCTCGAAGTACGAGATCGCGCCGGCGGTCTGCTTCACCTGCTGGGCGAGGCCGGAGGAGCCCTGAGCGGACTGGCCGCCCTGCGCCTGCCAGGCCTTGCCGCCCGAGTACTTCCAGTCCGACGGGGAGACGGCCTTGAGGTACTTGGTGAAGTTGTCCGTGGTGCCGGACTCGTCCGAGCGGTGGAACGCCTGGATCTTGGTGCTGGGGAGCTTCGCGTCGGGGTTCAGCTTGGCGATCGCCTCGTCGTCCCACGTCTTGATCTTGCCGTCGAAGATCTTGGCGATCGTCGAGGCGTCCAGCACGAGGTTGTCGACACCCGGGAGGTTGTAACCGATGGCGATGGGGCCACCGACCATGGGGAGGTCGACCGCGTTGTTGCCGTCACAGGCCTTCTTGGCCGCGGTGGCCTCTTCCGGCTTGAGAGCCGAGTCCGAACCGGCGAAAGCGGTCTGGCCCTGCGTGAACGCCGTGACACCGGCGCCCGAACCCGTCGGGTTGTAGTTGATCTGAACGCCCTTGCAGGCGGCCGTGTAGGCCTTGACCCAGGCGTCGATCGCGTTCTTCTGCGCGGAGGAGCCGGACGCCTGCAGCTGGCCCTTGGCGTCGTCGCACTTGATGGAGCCCGCGGCAGCGGTCGGCGCCGAGCTGCCGCCCGCGTCGCTCTTGCCCGTGTCGTCAGAGCCGCACGCCGTGAGGGCCAGGGCGCCGGAGACGGCGAGAGCACCGAGGGTGAGGGCCCGCCGGTTCATGCGCTGAAGCTTCACTTTCGGGAGTTCCTTCCAGGAGCCGCCGTCTGGTGGCGGCGTGCGAAGTCTGAGTAACGCGGTCTGTAGCGATGCGGGGAGAACGTCCGGGGACTTCCTTCGCACCGTGTACGGCCGAAATTAGGCAGATCAGGTGAAGGCGTCGATGGCCATAAGTGAACGGGGGGTGAACCCCTGAGGGCGGTGCGGTGAGGTCACGGAAGGCTTACGTCGAGGACACGGCCGGATTCCGGCCCAGGGGGCCTGCGGGGAAACTCTGAGTGACGAACAGGGGCGGCTCCTGTTTCAGCGTACGCACGCCTCCGCCATCCCTCATTCGACGCGCCTTTCCCGCGTGTACCGGCTCACGCCCCTGTGCGTACCGGCGCGGATTCCGCGTTCGTGCCGGTACGGAAGGTGCTCGCCGGTACGGGACGGCCTCACGTCAGGTGCAGCGCGTCCAGCAGGGCGTCCACCAGATCACGGTCGCGCGGCTGGGTGAGACGGTGACGGGCTGCGACGGGGGAGAGCCACAGGACGCGGTCGACCTCGTCGTTCGGCGTGAAATGACCGTCGGCCGCCTCGGCCGCCCAGTAGCGGACCTCCTTGGGGCGGTCACCGACGAGATAGCGGAGCGTGGGCAGGACGGCGCCCGGGGCGGCCCCGTAGCCCGTCTCCTCGCCGACCTCGCGCAGCGCGCCGGCGAGGGAGTCCTCGCCGCGCTTCAGCTTGCCCTTCGGATGCGACCAGTCGTCGTACTTGGGCCGGTGCACCAGGCAGATCTCCAGCCCGGAGCCGACCGGGGAGCGGCGCCACAGGACACAGCCCGCGGCATGGATGGTGTCGTCGGCCATGGGGCCTCCCTCACGGGGTGCGTACGGCTTCCTTCTGCCATGCCTGCTGGAAGGCGAACCGGGCCGCCTCCACCTCGTGCCGCTGGTCGGCGTGCAGCACTCCCAGCGCGTACGCCGTCGCCGGCGCGATCCGCGGGGTGCGTGCCGCCGACGCGGCGGCCGCCGCGGCCTCCGCCGCGTCGCGGTGCCGGTTGAGCGCCTGTCCCGCGCCGAGCAGCCGTCCGTCGACGGGGAACTCCCCGCCGTGCAGCACCTCGCGCGCGTAGCGGTGCAGCCTCAGCAGCAGCCGGACCTGGTGCCAGGGCGCGTCCTGCGGCTGGGGGGCGGTGTCCGCGGAGAGGCCGTGCACGAGGGCCTCCGCGTTGTAGGGGTGGCCCGCGGTGACCAGCGGCAGCGCGGTGACGGCGTCGGCCAGCCGGCCCTGGGCCGCTCCGGCCAGCGGACGCAGGTCGGTGAAGTCCGCGGCCGGGGTCAGCGGGACCTCGCTGGCGAGGACGGCGACGCTGTCGGCGACCGCGTGGAAACGGGAGGAGCCGAGCGCCTGGAGCGCCGCCGAGTGGGCGCGGGTGCGCGCGAGGGTCAGCTGCCGGTCGAGGAGGGCGCCGGCCTTCGCGGCGCCGACGGTCAGGCTGCCCTTGGGGGCGGCGGCCGGACCCGGTCCGACCTGGGCGGGCAGCGCGGCGGTGCCCGACAGCCGGTTCAGCGCGCCGAGCAGGCGCTCCAGGCGTGCGGCGTACGCGTGTTCGCGGGCCAGGGTGCCCGACAGCCAGGCCAGCTCGGGGCGCATCGCCTCCGACCAGTCCGCGTCCAGGAGCGGCCGGAAGGTGTGCAGGCTGCCGCTGATACGGCGGGCGGAGCGGCGCAGCGAACGCGCCGCGTCGCCCGATTCCCCGGCGCCGCCCGCCGCGTTGCCGGTCTCCCGGTGCTGGCGCAGCGAGCGCAGGAACTCCGTGGCCTGAGCCCGGAGGTAGCCCGCCAGGGCGTCACCGATGGGGTCGCCTTCCTGGACGGGAGGGGCCGGGACGGTGGGGGCTGTCCCGGCCGACGGACCGGTGGGGGGATCAAGGTGTTGCTGTGCCACGCCGGCGCCTCCGGGCGTCTATGAGCATCTCCTGGACGTTCCGCAGGGGCTGGCCATCCGCGTCGGTCGCGTGTCGGGTCCACTCGCCGTCGGGGCCGAGGTGCCAGGAGGCGGTGGTGTCGGACATGCCGGTCTCCAGCAGCCTGCCGAGGGCCGCTCGGTGAGCCGGGTCGGTGACCCTGACCAGCGCTTCGATCCGCCGGTCGAGGTTGCGGTGCATCATGTCGGCGCTGCCGATCCACACCTCGGGTTCGCCGCCGTTGCCGAAGGAGAAGACCCGGGAGTGTTCGAGGAAGCGGCCGAGGACGGAACGCACCCGTATGTTCTCGGACAGGCCCGCGACCCCGGGCCGGACGGCGCAGATCCCGCGCACCCACACGTCGACCGGCACACCGGCCTGGGAGGCGCGGTACAGCGAGTCGATGAGGGCCTCGTCCACCATCGAGTTGACCTTGATGCGGACGAACGCGGGACGTCCGGCGTTGTGGTGCTGGACCTCCTTGTTGATCCGCGCGATCAGGCCGTCGCGCAGCGACTTGGGGGCGACCAGCAGCCGGCGGTAGGTCTCGCGGCGCGAGTAGCCGGAGAGCCGGTTGAAGAGGTCGGAGAGGTCCGCGCCGACCTGGGGGTCGGCGGTGAGCAGTCCGAGGTCCTCGTAGAGCCGGGCGGTCTTCGGGTGGTAGTTGCCGGTGCCGACGTGGGAGTAGCGGCGCAGGATGTCGCCCTCCTGCCGGACCACGAGCGACAGCTTGCAGTGCGTCTTCAGACCGACCAGGCCGTACACGACGTGGCAGCCGGACTCCTCCAGCTTCCTCGCCCACTTGATGTTGGCCTGCTCGTCGAAGCGGGCCTTGATCTCGACCAGCACGAGGACCTGCTTGCCGGACTCGGCGGCGTCTATCAGCGCGTCGACGATCGGCGAGTCGCCGGAGGTCCGGTACAGCGTCTGCTTGATGGCGAGGACGTCCGGGTCGGCCGCGGCCTGCTCCAGGAACGCCTGCACGGAGGTGGAGAAGGAGTCGTAGGGGTGGTGCAGCAGGACGTCCCGCTCGCGCAGCGCGGCGAAGATGTCCGGCGGGGACGCCGACTCGACCTCCGCGAGGTCGCGGTGGGTGCCGGCGATGAACTTGGGGTACTTCAGCTCGGGCCGGTCGAGCGAGCCGATGCCGAAGAGGCCCGTGAGGTCCAGGGGGCCGGGCAGCGGGTACACCTCGGCCTCGGAGATCTTCAGCTCCCGCACGAGCAGGTCGAGGACGTAGCGGTCGATGGACTCCTCGACCTCCAGGCGCACCGGCGGGCCGAAGCGGCGCCGCATGAGCTCCTTCTCCAGGGCCTGGAGAAGGTTCTCCGCGTCGTCCTCCTCGACCTCCAGGTCCTCGTTCCGGGTGAGCCGGAACGTGTGGTGCTCCAGCACCTCCATGCCCGGGAACAGCTCCTCCAGGTGCGCCGCGATCACGTCCTCGATGGGGACGTAGCGGTTCGGGGAGGCCTCCAGGAAGCGGGAGAGCAGCGGCGGGACCTTGACGCGCGCGAAGTGGCGGTGGCCGCTGACCGGGTTGCGCACGACGACGGCCAGGTTCAGCGACAGGCCGGAGATGTACGGGAAGGGGTGCGCGGGGTCGACCGCCAGCGGGGTCAGGACCGGGAAGATCTGGTGCCGGAAGAGCGTGAAGAGGCGGGCCTGTTCCTTCTCGGTCAGCTCGCTCCAGCGGACCAGGTGGATGCCCTCCTCCGCGAGCGCGGGGGCGACGTCCTCCTGGTAGCAGGCGGCGTGCCGGGCCATGAGCTCGCGGGAACGCGCCCAGATCATCTCCAGGACCTCGCGGGGCTGGAGGCCCGACGCGGACTTGGTGGCGACGCCGGTGGCGATACGGCGCTTGAGGCCGGCCACCCGGACCATGAAGAACTCGTCCAGGTTGCTGGCGAAGATCGCCAGGAAGTTCGCGCGCTCCAGGAGCGGGGTGTTCGGGTCCTCCGCCAGTTCGAGCACGCGTTCGTTGAACGCCAGCCAACTGCGCTCACGGTCCAGGAACCGCCCCTGCGGCAGGGTGATCCCGTCCTGCACCGTGTCCTCGTACTCGTCGAGGTCGGCGTCGAGGTCGGGCTCCAGGTCGGAGACGTTGGCCGCGACGGTGTGCGGCCGGTGCGCGGCGATGGATCCGACGGACGGCTGCGGGTGCTGCACGGGTGCCTGGGCGCTTGGCTGGTTCATGGACCCATTCTTCCGCGCCGAAGGCGAGACCGGCGCGTCGGAGAGAGCGGGCGCCAGCGCGGCGATACGGAAATTTCCGTTCCGCTTCACTGACGTACGCTCACTCCGCGTGGTCGGCGAGGGCTCGTTCTCCGGCGGAGGAGACGGCTCGGGCACGGCGGGCTGCATTCCCCGAGGGTCGCAAGGTCACCTGAATCGATGGTTACGAGGACATGACGTGCGGGCTATCGGGGGGAGGCTCCCGGACGTCCACGTGTCCGGAAACCGGGTTCCGGCCCCCGTACGAGCCGCGTGGGCCCCCGGGGTACCGCCGGTTACGCCGTGCGACGGCGCAGCAGGGTGAAGGCGGCGACGGCCGCGGCCCCCGCCACGGCCAGCAGCACCCCGCTCTCCACCAGCTGCAGGGGCCAGAAGTGGGACTCCGGGTGGACGGTCGCCCAGAAGTCGCTCAGTCGGCTGCTCTTCATGCAGGCCCGGATCTGGGCCGACGTCTCGGAGCCGACGCAGGCCAGGTCGTTCCCGATGCGCCGGCCGTCGTTCGTGACGATGCCGTGTTCGAGGACCAGGACATCGGGCGGGAGGTCGAGGGCCGTCCGCCCGGTGATCGTCGTCGTGGGCCACAGGCTCGGCCGCACCGCCCGCAGGGCGTAGGAGAGGACGAGTGTCGCGGCGAACGCTGCTCCGGCGGCGGGCAGGGCCCTGCGCAGGAGCAGAGCGGCGAGGGTGCCGAGGGCCAGTCCGGCGAGGGCGTACGCGACGGTGACGGGACCGGTGGAGGCGTAGACCTCGGGGTCGTACCAGGCGCCGGCCAGGGGCCCGTTCCCGTCCCGGCGGGCCACCGTGTGGAGCACGACGGCCGCCGCGGTGCCGGCGGTGAGCAGGACAGCGGGGACGGCGAGCTTGGCGGCGAGCCAGCGCACCGGGGTGACGGACTGGGTCCAGGCCAGCTGGGCGGTGCCGTTCTCCAGCTCGCGTCCGATCAGCGCGGCGCCCGCCCAGGCCGCGACGGGGAACATCAGGTACGAGAGGCCGGTGGCGACCAGGTCGAGGCCCACGCCGTAGTTCTCGTCCGTGTGGATCGCCCGGAGCGAGGCACAGTCCGGCAGGCCGTCGGCCGGTGGTGCGGCGCAGGGGACGACGGCCGCGCGGGCGTCCGGGCCGATGACGTACAGCCAGGTCATCACCGCGCCGGCGACGAGCAGGGCGGCGACCCACACGATCAGCGCGGCGCGGTGCAGGCGCAGCACGGTCCAGGTCAGGCCGGAGGGGCGGAGCGGGGCCGGGGCGGGCCGGGACGGCACGGCAGGGCCCGACGGGGGGCGCAGGGTCGGGGCGCTCATGAGGTGGACGTCCTCCTCAGGACGGCGAAGGCCGCGGCGACCAGGATCGCGGTGGCGGCCAGCAGGACGCCGGTCTCCAGGAGCTGGCGGGGCCAGTAGTCGGGGGAGGGGAGGTACTGGCGGGTGAAGCCGACGACGTCGTGCTTGGCGAGGCACGCGCGGCTCGCGTAGCAGCCCGGGTCGTGGATCTCCGCGCCGGTGGACGTGATGGCCCGGCTGCGGACGGACAGTTCGGGCTGCTGATAACCGCGCTGGAACGGCCAGAAGTTGGAGCGCACGGCGATGACGGAGTACTGGACCGCACCCGCGGCGGCGAGGGCGGGGAGTGTGCGGCGCAGGGTGAGCCCGGCGAGGACGCCGACGGCCAGACCGAGCAGGGGTGCGGCGACGGTGGCCGGGCCGATGGAGAAGTACAGGCGTTGGGGGCCGTAGCCGGCCAGCAGCAGGTTGCCGTGCGCGGACCACAGCATCCGGTAGAGCGCGACGAGCAGGCCGGTGCCGACCGTGAGGAACAGCGCGGGTACCGCGAGTTTGGCGGCGAGCCACCGGGCCGGGCTGACGGACTGGGTCCAGGCGAGCCGCGCGGTGCCGTTCTCCAGTTCGCGCGCGACCAGCGAGGTCCCCGCGAAGACGGCGACGGCGAACGAGGCGGCGTTCAGCAGGGAGGCCGGGGCGTAGAAGAGGTCGTTGTAGGCGCCGGAGAAGGGGGAGCCGATGGTGCCGGCGGTCCAGGCGTCGTCCTGCACGCCCGCGTAGCCGAAGGTGTCGAGCAGGTGCTGGGTGTGCGTGGCGCCCGGGCCGTAGAGCCACAGCAGGAGACCCGCGGTGAGCACCACGAAGGCGGTCCAGATCCACAGGGCGGTGCGGTGCAGCCGCAGGAGCGTCCAGAGCAGGCCGTGCGGGCGGGGCAGCGCGCGGCGCACGGGAGACGTCAGGGAGGTGGTGCTCATCGGGTCACCGCCACGGGGGTCGCGGTCGTGCCGGGGGTGAGCAGCGCGGGGGTCGCGGGGGAGCGCAGGTGGGCGAGGAGCAGCTCCTCCAGCGAGGGCTGTTCGGCCTGCCAGCGGTCGTCCACGGGTCCGTCCTTGCGTATCAGTGCGGTGAGGCCGCGGCCGGCCGCGCGGGACTCGACGACGAGGTGCGGGGCGAGGTCGGCGGGGGTGCCGCGGCCGGTCACCAGGGTGTGGGCGAGAAGGAGGTCGTCCAGGCCGCCGCCGAGCCGGATGCGTCCGCCGCCCAGGAGCAGCAGGTGATCGCAGGCGTCGGCGAGTTCGGAGACGATGTGCGAGGACATCAGCACGGTGGTCCCGCGCTCGGCGGCGTCCGCCATCAGCGTGCCCAGCAGTTCGTGGCGGGCCAGTGGGTCCAGGTCGGCCATCGGCTCGTCCAGCAGCATCAGGTCGGGCCGCTTGCCCAGCGCGAGGGCGAGGGCGACACGGGTCCGCTGGCCTCCGGACAGGCGCCTGACCCTGGTCCCCGGGTCGAGCGAGCCCTGTTCCACGATGCCGGCCGCGTACGAGGCGTCCCAGCGGGCCGGGTTGAGTTCTGCGCCCAGGCGCAGGGTCTCGGCGATGGTGAGCTGGGCGTGCAGCGGCTTGTTCTGGGAGAGGTAGGCGATGCTCTCGCGCGCCTCGGCGGGGCCGGTGCCGAGCACGGTGAGGGTGCCGGCGGTGGGGCGCACCAGTCCGGCCGCCGCCGCCAGCAGCGTCGACTTGCCCGCGCCGTTGGGGCCGACGAGGGCGCTGACCCGGCCGGCCGGGAGGCGGAAGGAGCAGTCGTCCAGGGCCGCGGCGGAGCGCCGGCCGTAGCGCACGGTGAGACCGTGCGCCTCGACGGCGACGGCGGGGCGGGTGGTGCGGGTGGAACTCACTGGTCCCCCTTCGGGAAGTGTGCGTCCAGTACGGAGGTGAACAGCGCGGCCACGTCCTCGCGGTCCAGGCCCGCCGTGCGGGCGTCGCGCGCCCAGGCGTCGAGTTCCTCGCCGAGGGGCGAGTCGGCCGGGGCGGCGCCGAGCGTTCTGCGGACGAAGGTGCCGAGGCCGCGCCGGGCCTCGACCAGGCCTTCGCGCTCCAGCTCGCGGTAGGCCTTCAACACGGTGTTCGGGTTGATGGCGGTGGCTTCGACGACCTCGCGGGCGGTGGGGAGCTTGTCGCCGGGTTCGAGGAGGCCGAGGCGCAGCGCCTGCTTCGTCTGCTGGACGATCTGGACGTAGGTGGCGACGCCGCTGCGCCGGTCGATGCGGTACGCGACCACTCGGACAACCACCCTTTCACTAATTGAGTAGTGAAAGGGTGGTGCAAGGGAGCGGCCGCCGTCAAGTCGCCCCGGCCCGCCGGGTGCCCGCGACGCCGGGATCAGGGCCCCGACCAGGCGCGGAACACTGATCGGAAAAAACTCGCCGGAGCGTGAACCGATCGGCGGGGCTCGTCCGATGAGGGGGTGTGAGGGAAACGAGAAGCGACGGAGAGCTGCTGCGGGCCATCGCGGCGGACCGGGACCGTCGCGCCTTCGAGGAGCTGTACCGGCGGTATGCGCCGTGGCTGAGCGCGCGGTTGCGCGGCCGCTGCGCCGACCCCGGGATCGTCGACGACGTCGTCCAGGAGACCTTCCTCGCGGTCTGGCACGGCTCCGCCCGCTACCGCGAGGAGGGCGACCCGGCCGGCTGGCTGTGGCGCATCGGCTCGCGGCGGCTCGTGGACGCGATGCGGGGGGACGGCGCGCGCGGCAGGCTGCGCGGCGCGCTGGCCCGGCTCCGGCACCGCGACGAGGTCTCGGCGGAGGAGCGCGTGCTGGCAGGCGTCGAACACGGCGACCTGGCGGGCGCGCTGACCAGACTCTCGCCCGAACTCCGGGCGGTGCTCCAGGCCACGGTGATCGACGGGCTCAGCACCCGGGAAGCGGCCGTCCTGCTCGGCATCCCGCCGGGCACGGTCAAGACGCGGGCACTGCGTGCGCGCAGGCAGTTGCGGGAGGCGTTGGCATGAGCGACGACCGTCACGGAAGCGGTGACAGCGGCATGAAGGGTGACGACGGCGTGGCGGACGGCAACCGCACGAGCGGGGACGAGAGCGTGACCGGTGGCAGCACCGGGCGTACGCCGTGGCACGTGCCGGAGGAGGATCTCCGGGCCTATGCACAGGGCGTATTGGAGGCACCCCGCCTCTGGTCCGCCGACACCCACCTCGCCGCGTGCGACCGGTGCCGAGCCGAACTGGCCGCGTCCAGCGACCCGCTGGCCCTGGACGCCGGCTGGGAGCGGCTCGACGCCGAGCTCGACGCACCCCGGCCCGGCCCGGTCGAGGCGCTGCTCGTCCGGATCGGCGTCGCCGACCACACCGCACGGCTGCTGGCCGCCGCCCCCGTCCTGCGCCGGTCCTGGCTCGGCGCCGTCGTCGCCGTCCTCGCCATGACGGTCGCCGCGGCCAACGCCGCACGGGTCGGCGCGACCCCCACCCTGTTCCTCGCCCTCGCCCCCCTGCTCCCCCTCGCCGGGGTCGCCCTCTCCTACGGACCGAGGCTCGACCCGACGTACGAGATGGCGGTCGTCTCCCCGCTGCACGGCTTCCGCCTCCTGATGATCCGCACGGTCGCGGTGCTCACGGTCGGCCTCGGGCTGAACGGCGTGGCGACCCTCGCCCTCCCGTCCTACGGCCTGCGGGCCCTGGCCTGGCTGCTGCCGGCCCTCGCCCTCACCGCGAGCGGCCTCGCGCTGGCCTCCCGGCTCGGCCCCGTCCTCGCGCCCGCCCTGGTCGCGGGCGGCTGGGTCACGGTGCTGGCCGTGGCCCAGGCGACCACAGCGTCGGGCACCACCCTCGCGCCCTTCACGGCGGCCGGACAGGGCGTCGCCGGAGCCGTCGCGGCCCTCGCCGCCGCACTCCTCTATCTCGCACGGGACCGGTTCGACAGCTCGCGCCTCCCGTTCACCGACCTCACCGACAGGAACGCCGCATGATCCCCACCGTCTCCGCCTCCGGCCTGAGCCTGCGCTTCGGAGGGACGCTCGCACTCGACGACGTCTCGCTGCGCCTCGGTGACGGCGTCACCGGCCTCCTCGGGCCCAACGGCGCAGGCAAGACCACCCTGTTGCGGGTGCTCGCCACCGCCGTACCGGCAGACCGGGGTGCCTTCACGGTCCTCGGACACGACCCGGGCACCACCGCGGGACGCCTGGACGTCCGCCGGGCCCTCGGTTACCTCCCACAGACCCCCGGATTCCACCAGGACTTCTCCGCGTTCGAGTTCGTCGACTACGTGGCGATCCTCAAGGAGCTGACCGACCGCACCGCCCGGCACCGCGAGGTGCGGCGCGTGCTGGAGGCCGTCGACCTGTCCGACGTGCGCGGCAAGCGCATCAAGCGACTGTCCGGCGGGATGCGCCAGCGGGTCGCGCTGGCCGCCGCCCTCGTCGGCGACCCCGGATTCCTCGTGCTCGACGAGCCGACCGTCGGGCTCGACCCCGAACAGCGCATGCGCTTCCGTGAGCTGATCGCCCAGGCGGGTGAAGGCCGCACCGTCCTGCTCTCCACCCACCAGACCGAGGACGTCGCGATGCTCTGCCACCGCGTGATCGTCATGGCGGGCGGCCGCATCCGCTTCGAGGGCACCCCGGCCGAGCTGACCGACCGAGCGGCCGGCCGCGTCTGGAGCAGCACCGAGCGCGACCCGGCCGCCCGAGCCGGATGGCGCACCGGCACGGGCACCTTCCGCAACGTCGGAGACCCTCCCGAAGGCGCCGACCTCCTCGAACCGACCCTGGAAGACGGCTACTTGCTCACCCTCGACGGTGAGCCCGCGGAGGTGACGGCATGAGCGCCGGTACGCACACGCTCCCCCGGACCGCTCCCACCGCCAGGGAGCGGGTCACGCCGGGCCCGCGGTCCAGGGCGGCCGCCGTCGTCGCCCTGGCCCGCTTCGAGGCACGCGAACTGCTCCTGCAGATCCCGGTCCTGCTCTTCCTCGCGGTGTACGTCGGCTACACCGCGTGGACCCTGTTCTCCGGCCGTGAGGGCATGGACGAGTTCCCCGCTCTCCAGGACGTCGACCGGTCCACGCAGTCCGCCCCGATGCTGCTCGCCATCGCCCTGTTCGTGGGGGTGAACCGCGCGGTGCTGCGCTCGCGCCGACAGTCCACCGACCGGCACTTCGACGTGCTGGTCATGGAACCCTGGCGGCGGACGCTGGCCCACGCGCTGTCCGTGCTGCCGTTCGTCGCGATCACCGCGCTGGTCGTCGGCTTCGAGTTCACCTGGGCCGCGCTGAAGCCGGGCGCCGTCGGGCACGGTTCACCCGCCGAACTGGCCGTGGGCCCCCTGGTGGTCCTCCTGGCCGGTGTCCTCGGGGTCCTGCTGGCCCGGCTGATCCCGGTCGGGTTCGTCGCACCGCCCTTCGTGATCGGCGCCTACGCCGTCACCATCCTGGTCTCCGCGTCCACGCAGGGCGCGCACTGGGTGACCTGGCTCGGCCCGGTCGTCTCCGACACGGGCGCTGACCCCTTTCCTTCCGACCTGGTGGGCCGCCCGGCAGCCTGGCACGCCCTCTACCTCATCGGCCTCACCGCCCTGCTGCTCTGCCTCGCGGTCCTGTTGAGCGGTGGCCGGACGCGCCTGCTCGCGGCCGTGGCGGTGGTCGCCGCCGTCGCGACCGGCGTCGGAGTGGCCGGACAGTCCCCGGGCGACTCCGCCGCACTGGTCGCGGCCCGGGCGAAGGCGTCCGTCACCCCGCAGAAGGTGCAGGTCTGCGTCGAGCACGGCCGGTCGACGTACTGCGTGTTCCCCGAGTGGGCCGGCCGCACCGCCGACTGGGCCGACATCGTGGACCGCATCCAGTCCCGCGCGGGCGGATCGGCCGGCGGGGAGCGGCTGACCGTGCGCCAGCGCATCGACGCCCGGTACGGCCTTCAGGGCGACGCCGCGATCGACTCGTCCGGCACACCGGGCACCGTGACGGCGGGCACGCGCTGGGGTGGGAACCGCGTTCCCGAGTTCGCGGTCGGCGTCGCCTCCGTACTGGTCGCGGGGGACGAGAAGAGCGCCGGTGAGAGGTGCGACGCCCGCGTGGTCACGACCATGTGGCTGGCGCTGAGCACACAGCCGGACCCGATGCAGTCCCTGCGCGACGTGCGGCTCGACGACACCACGGAGGGCTCCGCCTACGTGCTCTCGCCCACCGGCGGCGTTTCGATGACGGCCCAGCAGACCACCGTGGTACGGGAGTTGCTGGCGAAGTCGCACTACAGCGTGGCCGCCAAGGTGAAGGCCCACTGGACGGAGCTGACCGCCCCGAAGACGTCCACGAAGCGGGTGGCCGAGTTGCTCGGCGTCCCGGTCGGGGGCAAGGGGACGCCGGCGGACTCGGGGAGCGGATCGTGCGAGAGGTAGACCTGGCGGCCCGGCCGGCAGAAGGCCCCGGCGGCTCCGCGGACGCTGCTGAGCGGTTCGGCCGAGCCTCCGGACGGCCCGCGGGAGGAGGAGGGCGCCCCCGGGCTCACGAGGTCGCCGCCGTCCTCGTCCGGCCCGTGTGGCGCACCCTGCCCCGCACGGCCCTGGCCACGGGTGCGGGCCTCGGGCTGCTGCTGGCCGGCACTCCGCGGACGCTGTCCGGTGAGGTCGACCCGTGGCTCTGCCTCAACGTGTTGCGGGCCGCCGCCCTCGCCTTCGGCCTGGGACTGGCGTTCCTGCTGGACGACCCGGCCCGGCACACCACCGCCGCGGTGCCGACGCGGCGGCCGGTGCGGATCGGAGTCCGGCTGGGACTCGTCGCTCCGCTGTCGGCGGCGTGGTGGACGGCGGTCCTGCTCCTCATACCCGACGAGGGCCGGCCGCCGGTGGGTGCCGTCACCCTGGAGGCGGCGGCCCTCGCCGCCCTCGCGCTGGCCGCCGCGACCATGGCCGTACGGCACGCGGAGGCGACCGAGCCGGGCATCGCGGTGTCCGCGGGACTCGTGGGCACCGTCTTCACGGCGGCCCTGCTGCTCCCCGAGCGCTGGGAGCTCTTCGTCGCGACGCACGACCCCCACTGGGACGACGCGCACCGGAGATGGGCGGGTGTCCTGGTCGTGGCGGTGCTGGCGGGGGCGTGCAGCCTGGCCGAGCCCCTGCGGCGGCGGAGAGCGACCGTCCTCGGCCGCCGCTGACGTCGGCCGAGGGGCCCGGCGCCGGAGGCGCGGTCCGCTCACGGGCGGATCGTTACTCCGTCCCGGACCCTGGCCGTCGCTCCGAGCCGAACCCGGGTCAGGACTCCGTCCGGTACATCAGGTCGGTCTCGTGGGTGACGAAGCCGAGGCGCTCGTAGACGGCGACCGCCGGCTTGTTGTCGGCGTCCACGTAGAGCATCGCGGTGGGCAGGCCCTGGGCGGCCAGATGGCGCAGCCCGATCGTGGTCAGCGCCTTGCCGAGGCCGCCACCCTGGGCGCCGGGGCGCACACCGAGGACGTACACCTCGCCGAGGCCCTCCTCGGCGTGCACCTTCGTCCAGTGGAAGCCGACGAGGTCGTCGCCGCGGAACGCGAGGAAGAAGCCGGCCGGGTCGAACCACGTCTCGCCGATCCGGTCGTCCAGGTCGCGCTGCGTGAGGGAGCCCTGCTCGGGGTGGTGGGCGAAGGCGGCGGCGTTCACGGCGAGCCAGGCGCTGTCGTCCTGCCCCGGCACGAAGGCACGGACGCTCACGCCCTCCGGCAGCTTCGGGGCGGCCAGGTCGAGGCCCTCCAACGGGCGGCGCATCTGGCGCAGTTCACGGAAGAGGGTGAGACCGAGGACCTGGGCGAGATGCCGGGCGGCGGAGTGCCCGCCGTGCGCCCACACCCGCAGCCGCTTCCCGGACTCGTTGAGCATGGCCGTGCCGAGCGCCCGTCCGTGGCCGTGTCCCCGGTGGGCCGGGTGGACGACCAGTTCGGCGGCCGGGGCCTCGACCGGGTCGGTGTCCTCCAGCTGGGCGTAGCCGACCAGTTCGTCGCCGAGGGTCAGCAGCAGATGCCGGACGCCCTCGCGGGCTCCACCCTTCAGCTGGAGCCGCCCCTGCTCGGACACCGCCTGCTGGCCGTCCTCCAGGGCGGCCTCCGAGAGCAGCCGGAGCACGTCCTCGGCCTGGTCCGGGGAGAGCTCGGAGTAGGTCGCGATGGAGCGCGAGCTGGCGAGGGGTGACGTGTCGTCGCTGGTCATGGATACGAGGGTACGGCGCGGTGATTGGGGGACAAGCGGTTGGGCGGAGTCGATGTGATCGTGGCGGGGCGGAGGTACTCCGCGGGATGCGCAAGCGGTCGCGGCGGGGGCGGGCCGGAGCCTCGCCGGGCGGGGTGTCGGCCTCCGGTGAGCCGATGGCAACCAGTCCGTAACCCCGAACCCCCTGTTGCGCTACGCGCGTTGATTCTAAAGTGCGTGCAAAAGCCACGGCTGTCACAGCGGCCGCACAGCCCGCCCGGCCCGCGCACGCACCACCCGCTCGACCGAACCACCAGCCCGGCTCGCAGGACCCGTAGCGCCCGCCCGTTCCGTGCACATCGCACGGTGCACATTGCACGTCAGCTCAGTCCGGTTCAGTTCACGACCCAGCGTTTTCGCCTCTCACCGTTCTCCAGGGGGGAACCATGCCGCCCACCTTCCGGCACAGACGAACTCATCGCCTCCTCGCGGCCGCCGCAGGTCTCGCCACCGTGGGCGCGCTGGCCGCGGCGATGCCCGCGAGCGCGCACCAGGACGACGCGACTCCGCTGCACCACCACGGCAGCGGCCGCTACCAGGACGTCCAGCTGCTCTCCTTCAACGACCTGCACGGCAACCTGGAGCCGCCGACCGGCTCCTCCGGCCGCGTCACGGAGCTGCAGCCCGACGGCACGACGAAGACCATCGACGCGGGTGGCGTCGAGTACCTGGCCACGCACCTGCGCGACGCCCGCAAGGGCAACAAGTACTCGATCACGGCCGCCGCCGGCGACATGGTCGGTGCCTCGCCGCTGATCTCCGGGCTCTTCCACGACGAGCCGACGATCGACGCGCTGAACAAGCTCGACCTGGACGTGACGAGCGTCGGCAACCACGAGTTCGACGAGGGCGCCAAGGAGCTGGCCCGCCTGCAGAAGGGCGGCTGCCACCCGACGGACGGCTGTTACGACAAGAAGGCGAAGTTCAAGGGCGCCGACTTCCCCTACCTCGCCGCGAACGTCACCGACGAGAAGACCAAGAAGCCGATCCTCAAGCCCTACTGGGTCTGGAAGAAGAACGGCGTCAAGGTCGGCTTCATCGGCGTCACGCTGGAGGGCACGCCGAACATCGTCTCCGCCGAGGGCGTCAAGGGCCTGAAGTTCGGCGACGAGGTCGAGACGATCAACAAGTACGCCAAGGAACTCCAGCGGCAGGGCGTGAAGTCCATCGTCGCGCTGATCCACGAGGGCGGGGCGCCCGCCTCGCAGTCGTACAACTACGACTGCGACAGCCCCGGCGCGGGCGACGGCATCTCCGGGCCGATCGTCGACATCGCGAAGAACGTCACGCCCGCCGTCGACGCCCTGGTCACCGGTCACACCCACCAGGCCTACGCGTGCACCATCCCCGACCCGGCGGGCAACCCCCGCATGGTCACGTCGGCCTCCTCCTTCGGCCGGCTCTACACGGACACCACGCTGACGTACGACCGCAGGACCGGCGACATCGCGCGCACGGCGGTCGAGTCCGCGAACCACGTGGTCACGCGTGACGTCGCCAAGGCGGGAGACATCACGTCGCTGATCGCCAAGTGGAACGCGCTCTCCGCGCCGATCGCCTCGCGCCCCATCGGCTACATCGCCGGCGACATCGGCAACGCCGGCACCGAGTCCCCGCTCGGTGACCTGATCGCCGACGCGCAGCTCGCGTACGGCAAGTCCGTCGACCCCGAGGCCGACCTCGCGGTGATGAACCCGGGCGGCATCCGCGCCGGGCTCACCTACGCGGCGAGCGGCAGCGAGGGCAACGGCGTCGTGACCTACGGCGAGGCGTACACGGTCCAGCCGTTCGCCAACACGGTCAACCTGGTCGACCTCACCGGCGCCCAGGTGGTCACCGCGCTCCAGCAGCAGGTCAGCGGCGCCAACGAGGCCTCCCCGAAGATCCTCCAGATCTCCGAGGGCCTCACCTACACCCTCGACCTGACGAAGACCGGCGCGGCCCGCGTCGTCGCCGACTCGGTCAAGCTCAACGGCACGGCGATCGACCCGGCCGCCACCTACCGCGTCGCGATGAACTCCTTCCTCGCGGGCGGCGGCGACGGCTTCGCGGAACTCGGCAAGGGCGCGAACGTCCGGGTCGGCAACGACGACCTCGCGGCCCTGGAGACCTACCTGACGGCCGGCTCCTCGGCCACGGCGCCGTACCCGGTCCCGGCCGCGGACCGGATCACGATCGTCAAGTAGGCGCGGAGCGTGAAGTTGATCGCATACGGGCGGTAGCAGTTGCGGTCAGGGGCGGTACGCATGGTCGGATGAGACGATGCGTACCCCCCACCGCATAGCCACGCATCCCTATCCGAACCCCTACGAAGAACTGGGTGCCCTCGACGGCACCGGGCCGCTGGAGGAGTTCCTCCACGAGGACCCGCCCGTGGTCGAGCCTCCGGAAGAACCGGACGACGGCTGGTCCCCGCCCAACCACCGGCGCGGCAGCCGGCGCCGCCGCAGGCGCTTCGCCGGCCTCCCGTTCGCCGTGAAGGCGTCCGCCACCATCCTGGCCCTCGCGGCGTTCCTCGCCCTCGGCGACCGCTGGGCGGTGCTGTACGCCGAGCACCGGGCGGCCGACACGCTCAAGGACCAGCTGCATCTGACGGCCGCGCCCGAGGTCGAGATCGGCGGCTTCCCCTTCCTCACCCAGCTCGCCGACCAGCGGCTGGACTCCGTGAAGGTGACCGTGCCCGACGTGGCCGCCGACCGGGTCTCCCTGGCGAAGGTGTCGGCGACGGCGACGAACGTACGGCTCGACGGCGACGGTCCCACCTCCGTGCGCGGCGCCCGCATCCCCCAGATGCACGGCGAGGTCCTGCTGTCCTTCGACGACCTGAACCGTGAACTGGGCGCCTCGCAGGTCACGTTCACCGGGCACGGCCGCGACCAGGTGCGGGCGCGCGGCACGCTGCCCGTCGCCGGACACGATCTCCAGCTGCGGGCCGACGCGCGCATCCGGCGGGACGGCGCGCGCGGTATCTCCACCCACATCGGCGGCATGCGCCTGGACATCGGCGACCTGGCGACCTACCGCCCCGGCACCCGGGCCTCGGAAGGCCTCCACCTCACCCGCGACACGGCTGCCAGGCTCGGCAAGGAGGCCGCGAAGGCACGGGCGCTGCTCGCCGTCCCGTCGATCGTCCACCGGCTCGGGGTGCCCGACTCGGCGGTGCGCGAGGCGCTCCGCGACGACACGAAGCTGGCCTCCCTGACCGGGGCACCCGCCTTCGTCCACCAGGCGATGCGGCTGAACCTCCTCGACGTGGCAGCCGCCCACCCGGAGCTCCTGAAGCGCCTCGGCTTCGACCCCACGCTGCTCCAGGGCCTCACCCGTCTGACCCGGCCCGTTCTCGCCGACCAGCTCTCGCTGGGCTTCCAGCTGCCGCACCCGGCGGACGGGGCGGTGAACCTGCGGGACGTGCGGGTCGAGCGCGACGGGATCCGGGTCCAGGTGGCGGGCACGGATCTGCGGGTCGGGCACTGACCCGACCCGCGGGTCACGGAAGTTCGGGCGGAGCGGCCGGGGCGCCGGGCAGCCGTACGGTCGCGATCGTGCCGCCGTCCTCGGCCGGGCGCAGTGACACCTCGCCGCCGGCCTGCTGGACCGTGCGGGCCACGATGGACAGGCCGAGGCCCGATCCCGGCAGGGCCCGCGCGTCCGGGGAGCGCCAGAAACGGTCGAAGACGTGCGGGAGTTCGTCGGTGGGGATGCCGGGGCCGTGGTCGCGCACGCTCAGCTCGCCCGCGTGCAGCCGTACGTCGACCGTGCCGCCCGGCGGGCTGAACTTCACCGCGTTGTCGAGGATGTTGACGATGGCGCGCTCCAGGGAGGAGGGCTCCGCCCGGACGAACCAGGGTTCCAGGTCCGCCATGATCGTCAGCTCCGGGCCGCGCAGCCGCGCCCTGCGCAGGGCCGCTTCCACGGTGTCCTGGAGCGCCACGACCTCCACCCGGTCGCCCGCGTGCGCCTCGTCCGACCGGGACAGCGTCTGGAGGTCGCCGATGAGCGCCGCCAGCTCGGTCATCTGCGCGGTCACCGAGGCGAGCAGCGCCTTGCGGTCCGCCGGGGGGATCGGCCGGCCCGTCTCCTCGCTCCGGGTGAGGAGTTCGATGTTCGTCCGCAGCGAGGTCAACGGCGTCCGCAGTTCGTGCCCGGCATCGGCGATCAGCTGCTGCTGCAACTCACGGGAGCTGGCGAGGGAGGCGGTCATCGAGTTGAACGATCGCGAGAGCCGGGCGATCTCGTCCTCGCTGTCGTCGTCGACGGGGATGCGGATGGTGAGGTCCTCGGTGCGGGCGACGTGCTCGACGGCGTCGGTGAGCTTGTCGACCGGGCGAAGCCCGGCGCGAGCGACCCAGAGCCCGGCAGCCCCGGCGCCGATCACTCCGATCCCGGAGACGAGAAGGAGCAGCAGGGCGAGGTCGTTGAGAGTGGTCTCGGTGTTCTTGAGCGGGGAGCCGATGACGATGGCGTAGCCCGGGACCGTACTCCGAGTGCCGGGCAGGCCCTGGCTGACGGTCAGGGGAGCGGTCAGGACCCGGACGCTGTCTCCCTCACTGTCCGTTCCGTTGCGGAGCATTCCGTCGTGGGACTCCGATTCCTTGGCCACCTTCCGGTCGCTGTCGGTTACCTTCACCAGCCCCGCGGAGTCGCCGAAGACGCAGGCCGTGCCGTCCGCGTCGACCACTTCGTAGTACATGGTCTTGGGCCGCGGGCCGAAACCGTTCGGTCCTGTAGGGCTCTTGGGCGTCTGGGTGCAGTTGTCGATGAGGGTGCTGAACGAGACCTCCGACACCGGCGTACGCACCGTCGTCCGCAGATCGTCGTCGACCTCGTCGTACAACTTGCCCCGAACGATGAACCAGCACGTCACCGAGACCGCCGCCACCGCGAACGCCACCGCTGCCGCTACGAGGAGGGCGAGCCGGGATCGCAGGGGCAGTGACCTGAACCGGCGGAACAGCTTTCTCACTCCGCGCCGCCCGACCGCAGTACGTACCCCACGCCCCGCACCGTGTGCACGAGGCGCGGCTCGCCGCCGGCCTCCGTCTTGCGGCGCAGGTACATCACGTACACGTCCAGGGAGTTCGACGACGGTTCGAAGTCGAAGCCCCAGACGGCCTTCAGGATCTGCTCGCGGGTGAGGACCTGGCGCGGGTGGGCGAGGAACATCTCCAGGAGCGTGAACTCGGTGCGGGTGAGCTCCACCGGGCGCCCGGCCCGGGTGACCTCGCGCGTGGACAGGTCCATGCGCAGGTCACCGAAGGTCAGCGCGTCGTCCTCGGGAACGGCACCCGCGGACGCCGCGTACGAGCTGCGTCGCAGCAACGCCCGGATGCGGGCGAAGAGTTCGTCGAGTTCGAACGGCTTGACCAGGTAGTCGTCCGCGCCGGCGTCCAGTCCCGTCACCCGGTCGCCGACCGTGTCACGGGCCGTCAGCATGAGGATGGGCGTGGTCGTGCCCGCGCCGCGCATCCGGCGGGCCGCCGTGAGGCCGTCCATGCGGGGCATCTGGATGTCGAGGACGACGAGGTCGGGCTGGTAGGCCGTCGCCTTCTCCAGGGCGTCCGCGCCGTCGACCGCGACCTCCGTGTCATACCCCTCGAAGGCGAGGCTGCGCCGGAGCGCGTCGCGCACCGCCGGCTCGTCGTCGACGATCAGGATGCGCTGGGTGTCACGGTCGCCTTCGGCGGAGCTCATGGATGTGGGTTCCTCGGTGGGTGGGGGTCGTGGCACACCCGGACGTCGACCGGGTGCTTTCAGCCTCGCACGTTCCGGGCTGTCCCGGAATGGATCAGCTTCGTACGGTACGGCGGTGGGCCGGGGCCCGGCGGGCGGCGGGCCGGGAGGCGGCCGGGGTCAGCTCCGGGGCCCGCCGGGCCGGCGCGTGCAGCTCGCGGGCGACGGCCAGGGCCAGGCCGAGCCCGGCCGGGTCGTCGCCGGTCACGGTGTGCGCGACGTGCTGGATCCTCATGGCGACCTCCGGGTCAGCTGTCGGAGCCGCCGGCCCGCAGTGAGGCCAGGTCGGACTTGACGGTGTTGATCGGGATGGCGAAGCCGAGGCCGACGCTGCCCGCGCTCGACGAGGACGAGGAGGAGTCCGAAGCGGCCGAGTACATCGCGGAGTTGATGCCGACGATGTTGCCGTTCATGTCGATCAGGGCGCCGCCGGAGTTGCCGGGGTTGAGCGAGGCGTCCGTCTGCAGGGCCTTGTACGTGGTCGTGGAGGAACCGGTGTCGCCGTTGAACTGGCGCCCGCCGAACTCGAAGGGCCACTGCTCGCTGCCGCTGCCGCCGCCCTGCTGTTGCTGCTGGCCCTGGCTCTCGTCGGTGGAGACGGTCACGTCCCGGTCGAGCGCGGAGACGATGCCGCTGGTGACGGTGCCGGTCAGGCCCTCGGGGGAGCCGATGGCGACGACCTGGTCGCCGACCTGCACGCCGGCCGAGTCGCCGAGCGTCGCCGTCCTCAGGCCGGACGGCGCGTTCTCCAGCTTGATCAGCGCGAGGTCCTTCTTGCTGTCGGTGCCGACGACGCTCGCGGTGTACGACTTGCCGTTGTTCAGCCGCACCTTGATCGCGGAGGCGCCCGACACGACGTGGTTGTTGGTGATGATCTCGCCGCCGGTCGTGATGATCACGCCCGAGCCGGTGGAGGAGCCCGCGTTCGAGGTGGCGCTGATCTCGACGATGCTCGGGCTGACCGCCTTGGCCACGCCGGAGACCGTGCCCTTCTGACTGGTGGGCACCACGCTGGTGCTGGTGCTGCTGGAGGCGACGGTGTCGTTGCCCGTCAGCTCCTGGATGCCGTAGGCCGTGCCGCCGCCGATCGCCGCGGCGACGATCGCGACGGCGGCCAGCAGGGCGAACGGGCCCTTGGCGCGCCGCTTCGCGTGTGCCGTGCCCTCCGGCGGGGCGGGCGGCGCGGCGAAGACCGCGGTGGAGCCGGTGGCGTCGGACCCGGGGTGACCGGCGTACGGCCCGGCGCCGGGGCCGTCACCGCCGTTGCCGTCGCCGCCGTGACCGGAGCCCGGCCACACGGTGGTGCCCGGCTCGACGTGGACCGGCGGGGCCGGCTGGTACGCCGGCGGGGGAGGCCACTCGGGGTTCACGGGGGAGGAGGAGGGGTGCGACTGCTGCTGGGGGTACGCGGACCCGTGGTCGTCGCCCTGGGGGTACTCGCCGCTGCGGCGGAAGCTCTCGGTCATGTCAAAAAGACTGTCCCCGGATCATGAGAGCTCCCTGAGTGGTCCCTGAGAAGCCCGACAGAACCTCGTATGCCCGATATAAAGGCGCCCCCCGGGGCGCCTCGGCACCGCTGTCGGTCCCGACGTCGAGCACGCTGTCGACCCCACTCGGCGGGACCTGTCGACCCCGTCCGGCGGGACCTGCGGGGCTCGCCCGGCGTCACCGCCGGACCTCCTGCCGGCCCCCTCACCCGCTCCTTCGGCAAACGGTGGGTTGCGTCCCGGTGATCCCGTGGAACGGCAGGGGCGAACACTTGTCTGACCCCTGTGAGGGCCGTGATTTCGGGGGCCGGTGAGGCCTACGATCTCCGCGCCGGAGGGGGGCTCCGCGGTTACGCCCGTTGTCGACGCACGCCATGCAAGCGGTTGCTGTCGACGGTCGGGCCGGTGCGTCGTACGCCCTTCTCAGGCCTCTGACACGGAACGAGTACACGCACACCCACACCAGGAGCCCTGAGTGATACGTGCCCTGCGCGACCGCTGGAGACGCCCCGCCACGGCGTTCCCGACGGCCGCTCTCGCGCTGGCGCTGACCTGCGCCGGCGTCCTCGCGGCGCAGCCCGCCAGTGCGGCCGACCACCCGGCCGGACTGCCCGACGCGAGCGTCGCCGCCCAGACCGGCGCCGCGCCCGCCCCGACCGCCTCCGACAAGGAACTGCGGCACCGCGTCGTCGAGGCCGCCAAGACCCAGGCGACGCCCGTGGCGAAGCCCAAGAAGACGCCGTTCATCATCGGCGGCACCGAGACCTCGATCTCCTCGGCGCCGTGGATGGTCCAGCTGTCCTACTACGACAGCGCGGCCGGCGAGGGCTACTTCTGCGGCGGCACCCTCGTCGCCCCCAACAAGGTCCTGACGGCGGCGCACTGTGTCGCCGGTCTCGACTGGGCGAAGAACGGCGCGGTGGTCGCGGGTGCCACCGGCCTGCTGGACGACACCAACGGCACCGTCGCGGGCGTCTACCGCCAGTGGAACCACCCGCACTTCGACGACGCGACCCTCCAGAACGACGTGGCGGTCCTCACCCTGGACCGTCCGCTGGAGCAGCAGTGGCTGAAGCTGACGGCGGCCGGTGACAGCACCTCGTACAAGGCCGGCACCTCCGCCACCGTCTACGGCTGGGGTCTGACCTCGGGTGCCGAGGACGCGGACCTGTCGGCGAACCTGCGCAAGGTGACCCTGCCGATGGTCGCCGACTCCACCTGCAACACCGCGATGAAGACCGTCCTCGGTGAGGACGACTTCGTCGAGGGCTCGATGTTCTGCGCCGGCACCCCGGCGACGGGCACCGACGAGGGCACCAAGAGCCCGTGCAACGGCGACTCCGGCGGCCCCGTGGTCGTCGGCGGCAAGGTCGTCGGCATCGTCTCGTGGGGCGTCTCCGGCTGCACCGCCAAGGGCGCCTACCCGGTGTTCACCAAGGTGACCTCGTACACCTGGGCGGCCCAGCCCCGTATCGACGACACGGACCTGACCTTCGACGGCCGTGCCGACCTGCTGGAGCGGACGCCCTCGGGCGGCTTGTTCGAGCAGGACAGCAAGGGCACCTCGCTGGCCACCCGTGCCTACCAGGGCAAGGACTGGCAGTACGCGAGCTGGGTCATGCAGGCCGACCTGGACCGGGACTTCTTCCAGGACCTGATCGAGCGCGACAAGACCGACGGCAAGCTGTACCGCAGCTACTTCAACCACAGCTCGGGCGAGTTCGAGTGGATGCAGATCACCTCGGTGTGGGGCGGCTACACGTCCTACGCCGTCCCCGGCGACATGACCGGTGACTCCCGTCCCGACCTGGTCGCGGTGGACGCCGACGGCTCGGTCTACCTCTACCCGGGCAAGGGCAACGGCGAGTTCTACGCCCGCGTCAAGGTCGTGAACAAGGCATGGAAGGGCGTCAAGGTCTTCGGCCACGGCGACCTGACCGGCGACGGCCGCGCCGACCTGCTGGTCCGCAACACCTCGGGCGTCCTGTACCTCTACCGGGGCACGCAGGTCGAGCACACGCCGTGGTCGACGCGGATCCAGGCGCGTACGGGCTGGAACTTCACCTCGTACGTGGCCAACGGCGACGTGACCGGCGACGGCATCGCCGACGTCATGGCGCGCGACTCGGGCGGCACGCTCTGGCTGTACCCCGGCACCAACAAGGCCTCCAGCGACCTCTTCGGCTCGCGCAGGAGTCTCGGCACCGGCTTCAACCAGTACAACCTGCTGTTCTAGCTCCACGACGGACAGACGAAACAGATCCCCGCGTCCCGTCAGGGGCGCGGGGATCTCCGTCGTCCGTCCGTGTGCCGTGCGGGCTACTCGCAGCCGCAGGACTGGCGTACCACGAGCCGCGAGGGGAACAGCTTCAGCCGCTCGCGGCGGGAGCCGGCCACCCGCAGACCGTCGTCGAGGACGAGGTCGACGGCCGCGCGGGCCATCGCCGAGCGGTCCGAGGCGATCGTGGTCAGCGGCGGGTCGGTCAGACCCGCTTCCTTGACGTCGTCGAAGCCGGCGACCGCGAGCTGCCCCGGCACGTCGATGCGCAGCTCGCGCGCGGCGCGCAGCACACCGATCGCCTGGTCGTCCGTGGAGCAGAAGATGGCCGGCGGCCGGTGCGGTCCGGCGAGCAGCTCCAGGCCGACCTGGTAGGCGTCGTAGCGGTTGTACGGGGCCTCGAAGAGGCGGCCCTCGGTGGGGAGCCCGGCCTCCTGCATGGCGCGCCGCCAGCCCTCGACGTGGTCGGAGACGGGGTCGCCGACCGCCGGTGTCTCGGCCGTGCCGCCGAGACAGGCCACGTACGCGTACCCGTGCTCCAGGAGGTGGCGGGTGGCGAGCTGGGCGCCCCCTATGTCGTCGGTGACGACGGCGACGTCGTCGATCGCCTCGGGGCGCTCGTGCAGCAGCACCACACGGGCGTCCCAGGCGTCGATCTCGGCGGCCGCGTGGTCGTTCAGCGCGTGGCTGACGAGGATCAGCCCGGAGACCCGCATGCCGAGGAAGGCCCGCAGATAGTGGACCTCGCGCTCGGCGATGTAGTCGGAGTTGCCGACGAGCACCATTTTCCCGCGCTCGGCCGCGGCCTGTTCGACCGCGTGCGCCATCTCCCCGAAGAAGGGTTGGCGCGCGTCCGGGACGATCAGCCCTATGAGTTCCGTCCGCCGCGACGCCATGGCCTGGGCGACCCGGTCGGGCCGGTACCCCAGCTCCTTGATCGCCGCTTGGACGCGCTCGCGCGTGGCCGGGGCGACCGGCCGGGGTCCGTTGTTGATGACATAGCTGACAACGGCGGTCGACGTACCCGCCAGTCGTGCCACATCATCCCGAGTCACCTTGGCCACGCGCGGAGTCTACGCGGATGGACCTACCTCTGGGCAGGGCGTACGGCTGCTTCCTGCGACTGCTCGGAAGCCTCCGCGGGAGCGGCGGCGTCCAGGTGCGCCGTCTCGTCCGCATCGTCCGGCTTTGGCTGGGCCGCCTTGGCCTTCGCGTTGTCCGCCGCGCGGTCCACCTTCTCCGGTGTGACGAAGCGGTAGCCCACGTTGCGGACGGTTCCGATCAGCGACTCGTGCTCGGGCCCGAGCTTCGCGCGCAGCCGTCGTACGTGTACGTCGACCGTCCGTGTGCCGCCGAAGTAGTCGTAGCCCCAGACCTCCTGGAGCAGCTGGGCGCGGGTGAAGACGCGGCCCGGGTGCTGCGCGAGGTACTTGAGGAGCTCGAACTCCTTGAAGGTCAGGTCGAGGACCCGGCCCTTGAGCTTGGCGCTGTACGTCGCCTCGTCCACGGAGAGGTCGCCGTTGCGGATCTCCATGGGGGAGTCGTCGTTGACGATCTGCTGGCGGCCCATCGCGAGCCGCAGGCGGGCCTCGACCTCGGCCGGACCGGCCGTGTCGAGGAGAACGTCGTCGATGCCCCAGTCGGCGGTGACGGCCGCGAGGCCGCCCTCCGTGACGACGAGGATGAGTGGACAGCCGGGTCCCGTGGAGCGCAGCAGCTGACACAGGCTGCGGACCTGCGGGAGATCACGTCGTCCGTCGATGAGGATGACGTCGGCACCGGGGGTGTCGACGAGGGCCGGGCCTTCGGCCGGCGCCACGCGCACGTTGTGCAGCAGCAGGCCGAGAGCGGGAAGCACCTCCGTCGACGGCTGAAGGGCGTTGGTCAGGAGCAACAGTGAACTCATCGCGCCTCACCCACCTGGGTCGTCCTGCGGTCGTGCTCGGTTCGCTCGCCCATAACGTCTGGTTCCTCCTCGGTCCCTGCGAGGACGTTTGCGGCACTGCTCTCTGCCTGCGGCTCCCGCGCCCTGGGATCCGCAGGGCCTCCCTGGCCCCGTACACCTGCGGTTTCCCGCTTCGTATACAACGGTCCTGGAAGCACAAAAGGACCCGGGGGCTACTCTGCCCGAGTCCTCATGCCCAGCAGAATAGCCCACATGAGCTCAGGTCCGGCAGGTCAAGTGACGCGATCTTTCAATAGTCCACACCGTGAGACAGGGCCGCGCACCTCCGCGCGGAGGTTTCTGCGCACGGTCGACGGAGTGACGATCGACGCGGCCTACGACCCCGGGGAGCGGCCCGGTGGTGACCTCGCGTTCATCCTGGCGCACGGGTTCACCGGCGATCTGGACCGTCCGCACGTGCGCCGCGCGGCCGGCGTGCTGGGCCGCGGCGGGGCGGTCGTCACCTTCTCCTTCCGCGGTCACGGCGCTTCCGGGGGCCGCTCCACGGTCGGCGACCGCGAGGTCCACGACCTGGCGGCGGCGGTCGCCTGGGCGCGCGAGCTGGGGCACACCCGGATCGTGACGGTCGGCTTCTCGATGGGCGGCTCCGTGGTGCTGCGGCACGCGGCGCTGTACGGGAAGACGGGTTCGGGTTCGGGACCGGGCCTGGCCGAGGCGGCCGGACCGGAGTACGAGGGGCGCGCGGAGGCGCGTCCGGACGCGGTGGTCTCGGTCAGCTCGCCCGCCCGCTGGTACTACCGGGGCACGGCCCCGATGCGGCGGCTGCACTGGCTGGTGACCCGTCCGGAGGGCCGGATCGTGGGCCGGCTGGGTCTGCGGACCCGGATCCACCACCGCGACTGGGACCCGGTGCCCGCGTCCCCCGTCGAGTGCGTCCCGTACATCGCGCCGACGCCGCTACTGGTCGTCCACGGCGACCGGGACGGCTACTTCCCGGTCGACCACCCGAGGATGCTGGCCGAGGCGTCCGACGGCCACGCCGAACTGTGGCTGGAGCACGGCATGGGACACGCGGAGAACGCGGCCCCCGACGACCTGCTCGCCCGCATCGGGGACTGGGCGGTCGCACACGCGGGCTAGCCTGGCGGGGTTCACGCGAACGTGTGGACGCACAGAGACCGAACCGTTGATTGAGGAACGAGATGGCAAAGGGCACGGTGCGTTACTGGGCCGCCGCCAAGGCCGCGGCAGGCGTCGCCGAGGAGCCGTACGAGGCGGGCACGCTCGCCGAGGCACTCGACGCGGCCCGCGAACGACACCCCGGCGAGCTCGTCCGCGTCCTGCGACGCTGCTCGTTCCTCATCGACGGTGACCCCGTGGGCACCCGAGGGCATGAGACGGTACGGCTGGCCGAGGGCGGCACGGTCGAGGTGCTCCCGCCGTTCGCAGGAGGGTGAGCGAGACGATGAGCAACCAGCCGTTCGAGGGCCGGTACGAAGGCAAGTACGAGGAGTACGACCCCTACCGGCAGCCTCAGCAGGAGTCCCAGGACCAACAGTCCTCGCAGCAGGGGCAGCAGGGGCAGCAGGGGCAGCAGGGGCAGCAGGGGCAGCAGGGACAAGGGCAGGCACAGGCGCAGCAGCAGGGTCAGGGGCAGCCCGACTGGCAGCAGCACACCCAGCAGTGGGAGGGACAGACCTGGGAGACGCAGACGCACCCGTCCGTCCCCGCCGCGGACACCGCCTATCTGCCTCCGCAGTCCTACCCGGCGTACGGCGAGCCGCAGGGCCCCCAGGGCTACGGCGGCCCCGGGAGCGACCCCCTGCCGTCCGAGGCCCCCGCGCAGCCGTGGACCCCGGCCGCCGAGACCGCCGCCGTCCAGCAGCCGCCCGTCGAGCGGGTGGGCGTCCGGATCCGCCCCGACGGGATCCCGCTCGCTGACGCGACACCCGCCGAGGTCGCGGCCGACGCCACCTCGGACTACGGACCCGCGACCGTCACCGGCAACGCCCGGATCACCGACGCCCAGCGCGCCCGTGCCGAGGGCCGGTCCCCGATCATCGAGCCCGGCATGCAGCCGGCCGCGCTGACGGCGGTCCTCGCGCTGCTGCTCTCCGGAGCGGCGGCCGTCGGGGAGTACGCGCTCGTCGTGCCCCTCGTGCTCCTCCAGGGCGTCACCGCGGCGGGCTGGTTCCGGCTGAACGGGATGTGGCCGGCCCGGCAGGGCATCGCGCTGGCCTTCGCCGGTGCGCTGACCGCCGACGTCGCGCTGCTCGCGGCGGGCCGGGAGAACGCGCCCGCCGCGATCCTCGGCACCCTCGGCGTCTGGGTGCTGCTCACCCTCGTGCTCCAGCTGCGCAGCCACGCCGACCCCGACACCCGCATGTACGGGCTGATGGCGACCGTCGCCTCCGCGGCGCTGGCGATCATCGCGACCGGACATCTCGCGGCCGAGCCGGACGCCGTCACCGTGGGCGGCGCGGCGGTCGCCGTGGCGATCCTGGCCCGCGCGCTGCCGCTGCCCACCGCGGCCTCCGTGGTGGTCGCGCTGCTGGCCGCCGCGGGCGCCGGTATCGCGGTCGGCGGGATGACGGACCTGGGTACCCAGGGCGCCTTCCTGGGCCTCGGCGCCGGGGTGTGCGCGCTGATCGGGCACCGGGCGGCCAGTTACGACTACCCGTCCCGGTTCGTGCACTTCACCGCGGGTGTGGCCCTGCCGCTGGCCGCCGCCGCACCCGCCGTCTACCTGCTGGGCCGCGCACTCGGCTGACGGCCGGTTCGCACCGCCGCGATCCGGTCAACCTGCCGCTCCGAATCGTCACAGCTGATCGACAACCACCATGAAGGGCCCCCGGACCGGGGGCCCTTCATGGTTAGGCTCGCGTTCGGCGGCAACCAGGCCGACCAGACGGGGCCGTCCGACGTGGGGAACACCGAGCATGCGCGCACTGCGAATATTCCTGATCCTGGTCGTCGTCCTCGGCGGTCTGTTCGTGATCGCCGACCGGGTGGCGGTCAACTTCGCCGAGGACCAGGCAGCCGATCGCATCAAGAGCACCGAGGGGCTCGCGAACACCCCCGACGTGTCCATCGAGGGCTTCCCGTTCCTGACTCAGGTCGTCGGCGGTGAGCTGGACGACGTGAAGATCGGCATCAAGGACTACGAGGCGTCGACGGGCACCTCCGCCGGCACGGTCCGGATCGACGACCTGCGCGCCGAGATGCACGGGGTGGCCTTCTCCGGCGACTTCAGCTCCGCCACCGCCGCCCGGGCCACCGGCACCGCCACGATCGCCTACGACGAGCTGATCAAGGCGGCCAGGTCGGAGCCGGGGGACGTCGCACCCGGCCTCACCGCCCAGATCACGGGCCTCTCCGACGGCGGCAACGGCAAGATCAAGGTGACCCTCTCCTCGAAGCTCCTCGGCCGCAAGCTGCCGTCGGTCTCGGTGCTGAGCTCCGTCACCGTCTCCGGGGACACCGTGAAGGTGCACGCCGACTCCCTGCCCAAGATCGGTGGCACCCAGCTCGTCGAGGGCCCGGTCCGGTCGGTCACCGACTTCGAACAGAAGATCCAGAAACTGCCGGGCGGCATCAAGCTCGACAAGGTCGAGGCGGCCCCGGACGGCGTCGACATCTCGGTGAAGGGTTCGGACGTCAGCCTCGTCGGGTAGGTCGGAGAGGCGGGGCGGGCCGGACGGTCCTCCGGGCGGGAACCGGTCCCCGCCCGGAGAAAGCGCTGCCCAAAAGGGTCCTGTCCGAAAGGCGAGACGGTCGTGTCCGTACCGCAGATGCGTTCTCGGCAGGCAGACGGCCGGGAGGGCCACGACCCGTGCGGCGACGGCCCCGAGGGCGTTCGCGTATCACAGTACGGACGATCGCGTCTCAGTATACGACACGCCGGTGACATGCCCGCCTGTCCGTCCCTACGATCGGACGCATGAAGCGACAGGCGGATCTCACGAAGCGGCGGGCAGTAGACCTGTGCCGCGTCGCCGCCATGCTCTGTCGCACCTTCTGAGCGGAAGCGTCGACTTCCGCGCGCCGGGCCCTTGGACCTCTCTCGTCAGGGCCACTCTTGCGCCGTGCGGCCTGATCGGCCGGCACCACCGCGCACCCCTCTCCCAACGCATCACCCCGCCGCAACTGCCCCGGAGGAGAACGAGCATGAGCCGCACGGACGTCCTGGTAGACGCCGACTGGGTCCAGGACCACCTGGACGACCCGAACGTCGCCGTCGTCGAGGTCGACGAGGACACCTCGGCGTACGAGAAGAACCACATCCGCAACGCCATCCGGATCGACTGGACCAAGGACCTCCAGGACCCGGTCCGCCGTGACTTCATCGACCAGGAGGGCTTCGAGAAGCTCCTCTCGTCGAAGGGCATCGGCAACGACACGCTCGTCGTGCTGTACGGCGGCAACAACAACTGGTTCGCGTCCTACGCCTACTGGTACTTCAAGCTCTACGGCCACGAGAACGTGAAGCTCCTCGACGGCGGCCGCAAGAAGTGGGAGCTCGACTCCCGCGACCTGGTCGACGGCTCGCAGGTCCCCGAGCGCGCCGCGACCGCCTACAAGGCCAAGCCGCAGGACACCTCGATCCGCGCCTTCCGTGACGACGTCGTCGCCGCGATCGGTGCGCAGAACCTGGTCGACGTCCGCTCGCCCGACGAGTTCAGCGGCAAGCTGCTCGCGCCGGCGCACCTGCCGCAGGAGCAGTCGCAGCGTCCGGGCCACGTCCCGAGCGCCCGCAACATCCCGTGGTCGAAGAACGCCAACGACGACGGCACCTTCAAGTCGGACGACGAGCTCAAGGAGCTCTACGCCGACGAGCAGGTCGACCTCGCCAAGGACACCATCGCGTACTGCCGCATCGGTGAGCGTTCCGCGCTCACCTGGTTCGTGCTGCACGAGCTCCTCGGCGTCCAGAACGTCAAGAACTACGACGGCTCCTGGACCGAGTACGGCTCCCTCGTCGGCGTGCCGATCGAGCTCGGCGCCAACAAGTAACCCTCAAGGCCTGAAGGACGGAACCGACATATGTGTGGAGCGAAGGCCGGCGGCCCCGACGCCTCGACGATCAAGCCCGGTGAGACGACGATCCAGGGGCAGGTGACCCGCGACGGCGAGCCGGTGACGGGCTACGTCCGTCTCCTGGACTCGACCGGCGAGTTCACCGCGGAGGTCCCGACCTCCGCCACGGGCCAGTTCCGCTTCTACGCGGCCGAGGGCACCTGGACCGTCCGGGCGCTGGTCCCCGGTGGCACCGCCGACCGCACGGTCGTCGCGCAGACCGGCGGCCTCGCCGAGATCGCGATCGCCGTCTGAACAGCCGGCCGCCGTCCCTGACGGCGGCCGGACCGGACGGCCGAAGGGCCGCACCCCCGGGGGTTGGACGCTTACCGGATCGGGGTGCGGCCCTTCGGCATGCCCACCGCGCGGCAGCCCGGTCCCGCGGGCACTGCGCCGGACGGGTTGTCCGGGCCTACGCTGGAGGTATGTACGCACGCAGGCGTCACGTGTACTTCGTCATGATGGGGACGTGCATCACGCTGTTCGTCCTCGCCTGGGGCGTCGTACGGCTGTGGTCGGTCCCGGCGGCCGTCGCGATGTGCGTGGTGGCCATGGTCATCCCGCCGGTCGCCGCGATGGCGGCCAACCGGCGCGGCCCCGAGGACCGATGGTGGGACGATCCGTCCGGCGACCGGAAGTCCGACGAGTGGTGGGACGAGCTGGACGGCAAGAAACGACGACAGCAGTAGTCGGTGGCCGGCGGCGGCCCTGTCGGGACAGCGGCAGCGGCACCACGGCGCCGGCCGGAACGGCGCGGAAGGCTCACATGTCGCGTACGAGGTTGTCCACGGTGGTGCTGGACGCACCCGACGCCCACAAGCTCGCCGAGTTCTACCAGCGGCTGCTCGGCTACACGGTGCGCGCCGAGGAGCCGAACTGGGTGCTCATCGGGCCCCCCTTCGAGGGCACCGCGCTCGCCTTCGAGACCGAGCCCCTCTACACCCCGCCGGTGTGGCCCGCGGGCCCCGGCGACCAGCGGATGATGCTGCACCTCGACATCGAGGTCGACGACCTTGCCGAGGAGACCGAGCGGGCCGAGGAACTGGGCGCCCGGCTCGCCGACCTCCAGCCCCAGGAGGACGTACGGGTGCTGCTCGACCCGGCGGGCCACCCCTTCTGCCTCTGGGTGGACGTCCGCCGCAAGCCGCGTCCGTAGCCGACCGGCACGGCATCTCCGGTCGGCCTCAGGCCGTCGGCCCTGTCGGGCCCGTCAGTAGACGAGCGCCTGCGTCCCGTCCGCCATCGCCTCCTGCACGAACACCTGCGCCCCCGCGATCCGTACGCCCTCCAGGACGTCCTTCTCGGTGATGTCGCGGCGGGCCGCGCACTGGGTGCACAGGGTGATGCGTCCGGCCGCCAGGATGGAGTCGATCAGGTCGGGCAGCGGAGCGGCGTGCGGCAGGTCGAACTCGGCCGCCCGGCCCGGCAGCGCGAACCACGCGGACTCGCCGGTCAGCCAGAGGGACACCTCGACGCCACTGGCCACGGCCACCGCCGCGACGGTGAAGGCCTGTGAGCAGCGTTCCGGGGCGTCGGCCCCCGCCGTCACCTTGATCACGAGCTTGTTCGCCATGGCCGTCATCGTATGCCGAATCGTGATCATCTTCCGTGCAACCCCATGCATGGGCCATGGGTCTCCTGTGCGCGCGGATACGGAATCCACGCTTCACGTTCTGTGGGGGGACGTCTTGGAAGTACCCGAAGGATCCGAAACACCGGAAAGACCGCACGTGCCCGAGGGTGCGCCGGTTGTCGACGCCGGGGCGGCCGAGCCCGCCGGGGCAGCCGAGCCCGTGGACTCCGCGCCGCTCGCCGCTCCTGCCGAGACCGACGAGTCCGCGCAGGCCGCCGAGGCGGAGGCCCCGGCCGAGCCGCGTGCCCGGCGGAAGCGGGGGCGCACGGCCCTGCTGATCGCCACGGCCGCCGTGCTCGGCCTCGTCGCCGGTACGTGCACCGGATTTGTCATCCAGGCCGACCGTGAGCCCACGAGGCTGGGGCCGCTGTCCCAGCCGGTCGTGGCCCAGGCCAAGGGCGACGGCCCCGAGCCGCTGTCGGCCGCCCACGACCACCGCGTCAAGACGGACGGCGACCTGCGCAAGCTGCTGCTGTCGCGGCCGAAGGGCGCGAAGAAGCCCGACTGGGCGCCGGAGCAGGACGGCTGGCTGGACCTGGCCGGCTACGCGAGCGTGCTGGCCCACTCCGACCGGGAGTTCGGCGACCTGATCGAGGCGGAGTTCCGCCGGGGCGCCGGGGTCACCTGGACCGTGGGCAGCACCTACAACACCCAGATCCGTCTGGTGCAGTACCGCCAGGAGGAGAGCCTCGGTGCCTCCGAACGGGCGGGCCGGTGGGGCGTGGAAGACACCCGCAGCTGGCCCGTCCCCGGCGCCGACGACGGCATGGTCTACCTCTTCAAGCCGGAGACGAAGCCCGGCTACCTGCCGCTCTACAAGGCGCAGGCGGCGGCATCACGCGGTGACATCGCCATGGAGATCTGGATCTACGACTCCAAGCCGATCCCGAAGTCGAAGATCATGGACCTGGCCAAGCGGCAGTTGGAGCGGCTGTGAGCGAGCGACCCACCAACCCGGAGGACCTGGAGTCCGTAGCGGCTCCGGCCGCACCGGAGCCGCCGGCTCCGTCCGAACCCTCGGCGTCCGCAACCGCCGGACCGGAAGCTGCTCCTGAGCAGGCGACCCCGGCGGACGAAGTTCCCGCGGAAGCGACCGCGGCGGAAGCGACCCCCGCGGAAGGCCGGCCCGGCAAGAAGCGCGTCCGCCGCGGCCGTGTCGCCGCGATCGCCGGTGCCGTGCTGCTCGTCGGTGCCGTCGTCGCGGGCAGCGCCTACACCGTGGTGACCGTCCAGGACGCCGACCGCGACGCGGGCGCGCCGTCCTGGAAGTTCCCGAAGGCCACGAAGGCCGACACGGGGAAGGCGAAGGCGGCGTCCCCGCTCGCGGCGATGCTCGTGCCCTACGACGAGAGCTACGTCCGCGGTCCCGACATGACCACGTTCGGCTCCGACACCGCGCTCAGCGGGGGCGAGGCCACCGCCCTGCGCAAGGAGGCGATCCGCGATCTGCCCCGCTCCCAGCGCCTGCAGATCGAGAAGCAGATCGACAAGCAGCACACCAAGGGCATGGCGATGCGGAGTTACCTCTACGGCGGCTCGGCGCCGACCGACCGAGGCACCTTCACCGTCAGCATCCAGCTCGCCCAGATCGAGGACAAACGGGCCGTGCGGAACATGTCGACGTTCCAGAACGGACTCCTCGACGCCCTGGAGATCTTCCGCTCCGGACCGAGGATCGAGGGCCACAAGAACGCCAAGTGCTTCCTGCCGCCCAAGGTCAAGAAGGAGAAGCTCGACATGATGATCTGCTCCGCCTACCAGGGTGACGTGCTGGTCGACGCCGTCGCGTACGCGGCCAAGCCGATGGACACCAAGGCGGTCGCGAAGCTGCTCCGCGAGCAGCTCGACCGCATCAAGGAGCCGGGAGAGGCGGTATGACCGAGCAGACGACACCGGTCGACGACACGAGACCGGCCGAGAACACCACGTCGACCGAGGACACGGCACCGGTCGAGCAGCCCGCACGCCCTGAGCCGGCGGCCTCCGGCGAGCCGGCGTCGTCCGTCGAGCGGACCGAGCCGCAGGCCTTCGTACCGCAGCCCCGATCGGAACCGCAGCCGCTCGCCGCGGCGCAGCCGGTCACGACGGAACAGCTGCCGGAGCCGGCCACGACGGAGCAGGCAGTGCCGCAGTCGGCCGCGCCGGGGTTCGTGGTGCCGCCGCCCCCGCCCTTCGCGCCGCCCGTGCCCGGCGAGCCGCAGGACCCCCCGGTCAAGGTCAAGAAGGACCGCCGGGTGCTGCGTGCCGTGCTGCGGTGGACCGCCGCCACGGTGGTCTTCGCGGCGGTCGGAGCGTCCGCCGCGTACGGCATCACGCGCATGGAGCGGACCGACGTACCCGGTCTGGCGACGGAGGCCGACGGACGCTGGGACTACCCGGCGATCACGAAGCCGCCGCTGCCGTCCGGCAGCCCGGGCCCCTTCGCCGGCGCGGACAAGTCCGGCGCGCACTCCGCCGACCTGCGCGCGCTCCTGCTCCCCGCGCCGAAGGGCGCCAAGGCGGACGCGTCGCTGCGCGGCGACGACGGCTGGCTGTCGTCCAAGGCCTTCCTGTCCCAGTACGCCGAGAAGGTGGACCGCGAGACGGTCGGCCAGATGCTGACCGACTACGCGGTGCGGCACATCGCGGCGCGCGGCTGGACCACCGCGGACGGCACCCGCACGCGGATCTACCTGCTCCAGTTCGACACCGCCGCCGTCGCGGAGGAACTCGTCTCCACCAAGCTCGCCAACTACGACGGGGCGCAGTACGCGCTCAGCGGCGCCGCCACGACCCAGCGGGACGAGCACTTCCCCGCCGCGTCGGAGATCGACGACATCACCCGCTTCGCGTACACGGAGAGCAAGCCGTACGGCGCCGAACAGGTCCGTGAGTCCTATCTGTCGGCCGGTGACACCATCGCGCTGGTCGTGCAGTCCCACAAGGGAGTCGCGCCGGAGGTGCCGTTCCAGCAGACGGTGGTCCTGCAGAGCCAGCTCCTCGACTGAGGCCGCGTGGCCCCGGGAGGGTGTACCTGAAAGAGAGCGCCGGGCCCCAGCCGCGTAAGCTGGGGCCCGGCCTTGTGTACGTCCCCGGTCGCGGCAGCGCCGGGCGGGGGACCCCGTTCCGCTCACCGAGGAGCACCCGTGGAGATCTTCTTCGAAACCCTTCTGGTCCTGGTCTGCGTCGGCGTGCTCGCCTTCGCCGGACTGACCGTGAAGAAGCTGTACCAGGGCCAGCGCTGACCCCCATCAAGGAACTGTTCAGCTCATGATCGAGATCCCCTCGGACCTCCACAAGGACCTGGTCCCCCTTGTCTTCCTCCTCGGCGACTGGGCCGGAGTCGGCGTGTACGACTTCCCCGGGTCCGAGAAGTGCAACTTCGGGCAGGAGGTCAGCTTCAGCCACGACGGCCGGGACTTCCTGGAGTACCGCTCGCACAGTTGGGTGCTCGACGCGGACGGCAACAAGGTCCGCCCGCTGGAGACCGAGACCGGCTTCTGGCGCGTCGACGCCGACCGCAAGGTCGAGGTCGTGATGACGCGCGACGACGGCGTCGTCGAGATCTGGTACGGCGAGATCGCCGACAAGAAGCCGCAGATCGACCTGGTCACCGACGCCGTGGCCCGCACCGCCGCGTCCGGCCCCTACAGCGGTGGCAAGCGCCTCTACGGCTATGTGAACAGCGACCTCATGTGGGTCGGCGAGAAGCAGACCCCCGAGGTCGAGCTGCGCCCCTACATGTCCGGTCACCTGAAGAAGACCGTCACCCCGGAGGACGTCGAGCGCTGGGCCAAGGACCTGCCCGACGACATGCCGGACGACGGCATCGCCTTCTTCAAGTAGGCCTCGCCGGCCCGGCCGAAGCAGCCGCCGCCGTTCGTCAGGTCGGTTCGGCGGCGAATGGTCCTAGACTTCCAGTGTGGTGAGCACCGACTGGAAGAGCGACCTCAGGCAGCGCGGCTACCGGCTGACGCCGCAGCGTCAGCTTGTCCTCGAAGCAGTGGACACCCTGGAGCACGCGACCCCCGACGACATCCTCGTGGAAGTGAGGAAGACGGCGTCGGGGGTCAACATCTCCACCGTCTACCGGACCCTGGAGCTCCTGGAGGAGCTCGGGCTGGTCAGCCACGCCCACCTCGGGCACGGCGCGCCGACGTACCACCTGGCCGACCGGCACCATCACATCCACCTCGTCTGCCGGGACTGCACGAACGTCATCGAGGCCGACGTCTCGGTCGCCGCCGAGTTCACCGCGAAGCTGCGGGACAGCTTCGGCTTCGAGACGGACATGAAGCACTTCGCGATCTTCGGACGCTGCAAGGACTGCGCCGCCCGGCAGAAGTGACCGGGAAGCGGTCCCTCACCGGTCACCCCTCACCCGTCACCGGTCACCGGTCACCGATCGGGCGGTAGGGCGGCCGGCCGCAGAAATAAAAATGACGACCCCACGGTCGTAGTGTGTATGTCCATGAAGAGTTCCCTCCTGTCCCTGCCCGGCGCCGTTCCCGCCGAAGGCGTGGACGAAGGCGTCGCGGCGCACTACGGCGACCTGTTCCGCGAGCAGCGCGCCCTCGCCGACGGCTTCGGCTTCGTGGACCTCTCGCACCGCGGTGTCGTCACCGTCACCGGCGACGACCGGCTCGTCTGGCTGCACCTGCTGCTCACCCAGCACGTCACCGACCTCCCGGTGGGCGAGGCCACGGAGGCGCTGATCCTCTCCGCGAACGGCCACATCGAGCACGCGCTGTACCTCGTGGACGACGGCACGACGGTGTGGATGCACACGGAGCCGGACACCCAGGAAGCGCTGATCGCCTATCTGGAGTCGATGAAGTTCTTCTACCGCGTGGACGTCGTCGACCGCACGGCCGACGTCGCGGTGGTGTACCTCCCGGCCGGTTCGATCGCCGAGGTCCCCGAGGGCGTCGTCGTCCGCGAGACGCCGTACGGCCGTGATCTCTTCCTGCCGCGCGCGGACCTGGACTCCTACGCGCAGAAGGCCGGCCCGCCCGCCGGACTCCTCGCCCACGAGGCGCTGCGCGTCGAACAGCACCGGCCCCGCCTCGGCTTCGAGACCGACCACCGCACCATCCCGCACGAGCTGGGCTGGATCGGCAGCGCCGTGCACCTCCAGAAGGGCTGCTACCGCGGCCAGGAGACCGTCGCCCGCGTCCAGAACCTGGGCAAGCCCCCGCGCCGCCTGGTCTTCCTCCACCTCGACGGCAGCGAGGTCCACCTGCCCGCGCACGGCACCGAGCTGCGCCTCTCCGCGGACGGCCCCGACGGACGCAAGATCGGCTTCATCACGACGGCCGTACGCCACCACGAGCTGGGCCCGATCGCCCTCGCCCTCGTGAAGCGCAACGTGCCGCTCGACGCCCCGCTGACGGCGGACTCGACGGCGGCGGCGCAGGAGGTCGTGGTCGAGCCGTAAGGCCCGTGGTGGCCCTCTCCGCGGGGCTCACATCTCCAGGAGGACGGTGAACGGGCCGTCGTTCGTCAGGGAGACACGCATCCGGGCGCCGAAGCGGCCCGTGGCCACGGTGGCGCCCAGCGCGCGGAGCTGCGCCACGACCTCGTCGACGAGCGGCTCCGCGACATCGCCGGGGGCGGCGGCGTTCCAGGTGGGGCGGCGGCCCTTGCGGGCGTCGCCGTAGAGCGTGAACTGGCTGACGACCAGCAGCGGCGCGTCGATGTCGGAGCAGGACCGCTCCTCGCTCAGCATCCGGACGGACCAGAGTTTCCGGGCGAGTTGGGCCGCCTTCTCCTTGGTGTCCTCGTGCGTGACCCCGACCAGGACGCACAGGCCCTCGCCGTTGATCTCGCCGACCGTCTCGCCGTCCACGACGACGCTCGCGCCGTCCACCCTCTGCACCACCGCACGCATGCCGACCATGATGCCGTGCCCCGCCGGCGCGACGCTCTGCGGGCCCTTCGCGTGATTTCCGGAGGTTACTAACCCCCCATCTGGGGCCGATCGGGGGCACTCGGTCACATAGCGACCACCGGGGGTGGCACCATGCGGGGTGTTGCGGTGCATCCGGTGGGTGGACCGCGCCGGTCGAGGGGACGGTAGAGGCACATGAGCACACCGAGTACAGGGCGGCAGCCCGGGGCCGTGTCATTGACCCGCACGAGCGCACGGGCGGGTCGGGCGGCGTCCCGGCCGCCGGTGCAGCGCACCGACAGCGGCCCGTTGCCCGCCGACGCGGGTCGGCCCGGTCTCGGCGTCCTCCGGCTGCCCGAACTGCGGACCCTGCGCCGCGAGGCCCAGCGGGACGAGGCCGACCTCAGCTACGTACGGCGGCTCCTCCAGGGACGTATCGACATCCTGCGCGCGGAGCTCGCCCGCCGGGGACAGCGGCGGATGCCCGCCTCGGCCCCGGGACACCGGCCGTTCCTGCCCGTCAGGGAGCCGTCCGTCGTCGAGCGGCTCTCGGAGATCCTCACGGACGCACCGGCCCGCCACCGCTCCTCCGCCCGCCACGTGACGGTCGGTACGCCCCACAGCGAGCGGTACCGGGCGCTCGCCGCCGACATGCTCGCCGAGGTGGAGCTGTCGGACCTGGACGCCCGGACGGACGAAGAGCTGGGCGCGGGCCTCGGCCGTCTCGTCCGCTACGAGCAGCAGGTCTCCCGGCAGCGTCAGCAGCTCCAGCGCACCGCGGACGACTGCAGCGCGGAGATCGCCCGCAGGTACCGTGAAGGCGAAGCTCAAGTAGACGACCTGCTCATGTGACGCGGCGGCCCCGGCGATCCCGGGGCCGAGAGGCCCGCCCGGCCCTGGAGGCGCGGCCCCGGTCCGCGGCGGCGGGCGCGGTCCGGGTACGACCCGGGTGACGCCCTCCGGGCGGGTCCCGTCCCGGAAGGTCACCGCCGATGCCCGCCACCCCCCGCACCCCCGAAGACCCCGCCACCCCGGACGGCATACCCGTCCCGGCCGATGGCACCCGCGCCGCGTCTCCGCCGGTCCTCGCCGAGGTCGTACGTTCCGGCTTCGTCGAGGGCCACCATCGCGGCAGCCTGGTCCTGCTGGCCGCCGACGGGTCGGTCGAGCTGGCGCTCGGCGACGCGACGGCGCCTGTCTTCCCCCGCTCCTCGAACAAGCCCATGCAGGCGGCCGGCGTCCTGCGCGCCGGCCTCGACCTGTCCGGGGAACGCCTCGCCCTCGCCGCCGCCAGCCACTCCGGGGAGAGTTTCCACCGCGACCTGGTGCGGAAGATGCTTCTCGAGCACGGGCTGACCGGTGACCAGCTCCAGTGCCCGCCCGACCTGCCGCTGGACGCCGTCGAGGCGGAGACGTACCTCGCCTCCGGTGCCGTGCGCGACCGGGTCACCATGAACTGCTCGGGCAAGCACACGGCGATGCTCGCGGTCTGCGCCCTGCGCGGCTGGCCCACCGAGTCGTACCTCGACCCCGGGCACCCGCTCCAGCAGCTCATCCACACGGTGGTCGAGGAGGCCGCGGGGGAGCCGGTCGCGGCGGTCGGTACGGACGGCTGCGGGGCGCCCCTGATGGCCATCGGCCTCACCGGCCTGGCCCGCGCCTTCCGCCACTTCGTCCTCGCCGCCCCCGGCTCCGCGGAACGCCGTGTCGCCGACGCCATGCGGGCCCACCCCGAGTACGTCGCGGGCACCCGGCGTCCCGACACCTGGCTGATGCGGGAGATCCCGGGCGCGCTGTCCAAGATGGGCGCCGAAGCGGTCCAGGCGGTCGCCCTCCCGGACGGCCGCGCCCTGGCCTTCAAGATCGACGACGGCGCCACCCGAGCCCTCGGCCCCGTCCTGGCCCGAGCCCTGACCCTCCTGAACGTGAAGTCCCCCATCCTCCAGAAAATAGGCAGGACCCCCTTGCTGGGCGGAGGCAGGGAGGTGGGCGAGATCAGGGCCACGTTCTGAGAGACGGGACGCCCAGCAGGGGGCGCGGGGAACGGCGCGACAAGCCCCCTCCGGGCGCGCGCCGGTCCGGCGGCCGGGAGCAGGGGTGGGGGCGAAGCCCCGGGGGTGCCGGGTGGTGTCCAGGGGCGCGGGGAACGGCGCGACCGGCCCCCGCCGGGCGCGTCGCTGGACCGACGGCCGGGAGCAGGGTCGGGGCGAAGCCCTGGGAGCGCCGGGGCGGGCCAGGCGCGTCGGCGGCGGCGGAAATCCCCGCGACACCCCGCCGACGGACACCTAGCGTGGGCCCATGACCCCGCACGACACCCCCGCCCCCACCCCCCTCACGGTCCGCCCCCTCGCACCCCCCGACATCCCGGACTGGCTGCGCGCGCTGAACACGGGGTTCCTGCGCCCGCCGACGGTGTCCAAGGAGGAGACCGAGGCGCGCGGCGCGGGACTGGTCCTGCCGCGCACCCTGGGCGCGTACGACGGGGACCGCTGCGTGGCGACGTTCCGCTCGTTCCCCCAGGAGCTCACCGTGGTGGGCGGCGCCACCGTCCCCGCGGACGCGATCTCCAGCGTCACCGTCTCGCCCACGCACCGCCGCCGCGGCCTGCTGAGCCGCATGATGCAGGCCGACCTCGCGGCGGCGAGGGAACGCGGCGACGTCGTCGCGACGCTGATCGCCGCCGAGTACCCGATCTACGGCCGCTACGGCTTCGGCCCCGTCACCACCACCGCCGAGTGGACCATCGACGTCGCGCGCACGGGACTCGACCCCCGCTGGGCGGGCCCCGCCGACGGCGGCCGCGTCGACCTCGTGGACGCCGACGACGTGCGCCGCGACGGACCCGGACTGCACGAACGCTTCCGACGCGACCGGCCCGGCGCCGTCAACCGCGACGACCGCTGGTGGCAGATCAACACCGGCGTCCTGCGGCTCGGCGGCGACCCCTGGAAGGAACCCTTCTACGCCGCGTACCGCTCGCCGTCCGGCGAGATCGAGGGCCTGGTCTCCTACGAGTCCGACGACCACTGGGACGACGCCAACCAGCCGCAGAACACCGCGACGGTGAACTGGCTGCTCGCGGTGACGCCGGCCGCGGAGCGCGCCCTGTGGCGGTACCTCTGCTCGATCGACTGGATCGCCCGCGTCAAGACGGGCAGGCGCGCCCCCGACGACCTGGTGCCGCAGTTCCTGCCGGACCCGCGGGCCGCGCGCATCACCACCCAGTCGGACTGGCTGTGGGTACGTGTACTGGACGTCGTACGGGCCCTGGAGGCACGGACGTACGGGGCTGCCGGGACGCTCGTCCTGGAGGTGACGGACGAGAGCGGGCCGGCAGGTGGCCGCTACCGGCTGCACGCAGCTCCGGACGGGACCGCGACCTGCGCCCCGACCACCGAGGACGCCCAACTCACCGTCCCGGTCGCGGACCTGGCCACCCTCTGGCTCGGTGACGACTCCGCGGAGCGGCTCGTGGCGCTCGGCCGGGTCCGGGAACGGCAAGAGGGCGCCGCCTCCGTCGCCGACGCCCTGCTGCGGACGTCCAGGCGACCGTGGTGCCCGGACATCTTCTGAACTACCGCTGTCGGTCCGTCGGTTCTCCTTCCACGCGGGTGCCGGGCTGTTGTCTCCCGTGATCTCTGATCTCTGTCTCTTGATCCGTAGCGATTCAGTTGTGGTTGTTCTTCTGGTGGTGCGGTGGTGCGGACCGACCGGGCTCCCGGCTCCCCTCCGGAGGGGAGACCGGTCGGCCGGGCTGGCGGACGGCAGGCGTCCGGTCAGCCGGACTGGGCGAGCAGCATCACGAGGATCACCGCCCCGATGCCGCTGATCATGGTGTTCTTGGCCTTGAGGCCGACGGACAGCGCGACGAACGCGATGATGCCCATCGGTCCGTACTTCCACTGGATGAGCTGCTCGAATCCGATGGCGAGGGCGGCGACGGCGAGGGCGATGAGCGGCATGACGGTCCCTCCTTCGGGACGGGGAGGCGAACCCCGTTGAGGACCGTCCGCCTCGTCACCCGATCCGAAGGTGATGCTCAGGCGGCCAACCCCCGTGAAGCTTGACCATGTTGTGCAAGTTGGTGACCAACTCACTGCTAGTTATCTCCATGTTGGGACGACTCATAACCACCTATCCGGCAACTGCCCAAAGATGGCGGGAAGTTGTAGTGTTTGGTCGTGGAGCCGGAACATGCCTCCGTCAACGGGCGGAAGAGGTCACCACGGCCGCCCAGGTCACACCGCGAGGTGGCCGACGAACTGCGCAGCCGGATCAGGTCCGGTCAGCTGCGGGCCGGTGAGCGCATGCCCACCCAGGCCAGGCTGGCCGACGAGTTCGGCGTCGAGCGCGGCGCGGTGCGCCAGGCGCTGCGCATCCTGCAGTCGGAGCGGCTGCTCGTCAACGTGTCCAAGGGGAGCCCGGCGACCGTCGCGGAACCTCCCGAGAGGGCTCTGACCGGCCCGGAAGCCCTGCCGCAGCCGACCACGGTGGCGCTCGGCGCGCGGGTGACGGCCGCGTTCACCGCCCCGCACGTGGAGATCGACGCGCTGTGTCTCACGTCGATCTCGCTGACCCTCGCCATGGGGGAGCCGCTGCGTCAGATTCACGCCGGACGCATGAAACCGGCCAGGGTGGACGTCCGCGTGCTGCTTCCGAGCAGTGACATCGACCTGGCCTTCCCGGCGCCCGTCGACGCCCGCTCCGACAGCCGGCTCCAGCGCAACTGGCTCGCCAACCGCAACGCGCAGGGGCAGGTGCTGCGGCACAACCTGCTGGCCCTGCGCTCCTCCCACGGCGTCGACGTCCATGTGACCTTCCGGGCGCTGCCGTTCACCCCGCCGGTGAAGTTGTACCTGCTCAACGGCGCCGAGGCCCTCTTCGCGTACTACACGCTCGCCCGGCGTGAGGAGGAGATCGACCATGAGCAGCTGCAGTTGTACGACGTCCAGGGCACCCGCTCCACGCTCTTCCCCTTCGCCCAGGGCGCGGGGCTGCGGGACACGACGTTCGTGGAGCAGTCCCACCTGTGGTTCAACGCGCTGTGGGAGACCATCAGCTCCGAGCTGGTGCTCTCGGGCTGAGGCCTCCCGGATGCGGTGCCGCGCAGCTCACAGAGCCGGGCCCGAGACCATCAGGGCGAGCACGACCGCCCCGATGGAACTGCACGTGGGGCTCTTGGCCTTGATCCCGATGGCGAGCAGCAGCAGTCCGACGATGCCGGACGGGCCGTACTGCCACTGGACGAGCTGCTCGAAGCCGACGACGAAGACGGCGGAGAGGAGGGCGATGACGGGCATGTGGTTCCTCCTGCGGTGGAAGGAGGGCCGGCAGGGGGACCGACCACGATGGGGAGGCAAAACTTCCGCCAACTTGGCCAGGTTGGTTGCCAACTATGGTTAAGTTGTCCCCACTTGGCTACCAGTCATAAACAACTTTCAAACAACTGCCCGTAGATGGAGGGCAGTTGTAGCGTCTGGTCGTGACTCAGGAGAACGTGGCCGTGAACGACAGCAGAAGGCTCTCGCCGCAGCAGATCGCCGACACCCTCCGGGAGCGCATACGGACCGGTGAGCTCAAGGCGGGCGACCGCCTGCCCACCCAGGCCGAGCTGGCCGACGAGTTCGGCGTGGAGCGCGGCACCGTCCGCCAGGCCCTCGGCATGCTCCAGACGGACGGCCTCCTCAGCAACGTCAGCAAGGGCAGCCCGCCGCGCATCGCCGACGTCGCTCCCACCCGGGACGGGCCGCAGCCCACGATGGTGGGGCTCGCCCCCCGGCTCACCGAGGCGTTCTCCGTGCCGCACGTGCGCATCGACGCGGCCTGCCTGACGGCGGAGACCCTGATGATGGCGATCAGCGAGCCCGTCCGGCAGATCCACGACGGCAGGCTCAGCCCGCAGTCCATCGACGTCCGCATCCTGCTGCCCTCCCGGGACATCACGCTGGCGTTCCCGGTGCCGGTCCCCGGGCAGGGCGAGGACGACGACGCCGTCCACAAGCGGTGGCTCGGCCAGCGCAACGCGCAGGGGCAGGTGCTGCGGCACAACCTCCAGTCCCTGCGCTCCTCCCACGGCATCGACGTCCATGTGACCTTCCGCGCGCTGCCGTTCACCCCGCCGGTGAAGCTGTACCTGCTCAACGAGTCCGAGGCGCTGATCGCGTACTACATGATCGCCCGGCGCGAGGAGACCGTGGAGAGCGAGGTCCTGGAGATGTACGACACCATCGGCGCCAGGTCCCTCCTCTTCTCCTTCGAGAAGCGGGCCGGCCGGCGGGACGCCGCGTTCGTGGAGGAATCGCAGAAGTGGTTCGACGCCCTCTGGGAAACCATCACCACGGACCTGAAACTCTCCTAGTGACTTCTGAAACGGCGCAGACCGAAGCGGCGGCGACACGGACGGCGAAGCTCAGGGATGCGATCACCCGCGCCCGCTTCGTGCTCTTCGACTTCGACGGGCCCGTCTGCCGGCTGTTCGCGGGCCACTCTGCGGAGCGGGTGGCCCAGGATCTGGTCGAGTGGCTCGAACGGCAGGGGATGCGCGGGCTGCTGACCGCGGAGGAGCGGGTGCACCCCGATCCGATGGTGGTGCTGCACGCGGTCAACCGGCGCCGCCCGCACAGCGACCTGGTGGCCGAGCTGGAAGCGCGCTTCACCCAGCAGGAACTGAAGGCGGTGGTCTCCGCGTGGCCCACCGCGTACGCCGACCCGGTGATCCGCACCTGGAGCGCGGTGGGCGCCCGTCTCGCGATCACCACGAACAACTCACCGCAGACCGCTGCGCGTTACCTGTCGAGCCGCGGCCTGACCGAGTGCTTCACACCCAACATCTACGGCCGCACCCAGGATCTGCACCACCTCAAGCCGGACCCGCACTGTCTCAACCGGGCCATGAACGCCCTGGGCGCCGCTCCGTCCACGGCGCTCATGATCGGCGACGCCCCCTCCGACCTGCACGCGGCCCAGCGCGCCGGAGTCCCCTTCCTCGGCTACGCGCGCAACGAGCGCAAGGAGAAGGTGCTGCGGGACGCGGGAGCCGAGGACGTGGTGTCCTCGCTGGAGACCGTGCTGCGGATTCTGCGCGGTCAACTCTGAGCCCGGAGTGCGATACGTGCGCGACATCGGGTACTCGTCCGGGGCCGCGCCCGCCCGAACGGCGGCCCGGCAGCCGGTGCGCGGCCAACCCGACCGTGTGAACCTCGAAGGGCGGCGTCCGGTGCCCGTGCCGGCGGTCCTGCCTGTTCAGTGCCCGCTTCCGGGTGAAGAGGAGGCCATACGTTCAGGGAAGGGGGCGAGGTGATCGGAAGAAACCTTCTGGCACCATGCGCACTCATGGGGGAGTACCGTGCTCCCCTCTTTCCTCATTGGTTGCGGTCTCACGTGAGAGAACGGTCAATGTCAGCCCAATCGGCTTCCCCGGCGCTGCTGCGAGCCGTCGCGGTGAGCGGTGACGCGGACGTGGTCGAGGGGCCGCTCCACGGCTACCACCACGAGACGTACGTCTTTCCCCTGCCGGGCGGTGCCGAGGCGGCCGGGCAGGTCCGTTGGAAGTGCCGGGAGCCGCGCCCCGACCTGCTGTGGTTCGACCGGCGGTGCTTCGCCTCCGAGGAGCAGCTGCTCCGGTCCCTCGAAGGGCGGATCGACGGCATCCCCGAGCTGATCGAAGCGGGGTCCGCCCGCCTCCAGCGGTTCGTCGAAGGACACACGCTGGGCCGGCTGTACGGGTCCGGCACCGAGGTCCCCGAGCCGCTCGTCCGGCAAGTCATCGCCCTGTTCGGCCAGTTGGCGGCCATCCGGCCCGGCTCCCTGTCCGCCGAGCGCACCTGCGAGCCCGCGGACCGCGCGACCGAGGCGGACAGCTCGGGCTTCCTGGAACGGCTGGTCCTGTTCACGGAGGAGCGGGTGTACCGGCAGAACCTGCCCCGCTTCGCGGGCCTCTTCCGCGACCTCGGGCTGGACGAGGACTCCTTCAAGAAGCTCCGCAAGCGGGTGTCGGGCCTGACCGAGCGCCCCTTCTGCCTGCTGCACGCCGATCTCCACCGCGAGAACTTCGTGGTCGACGCCGAGAACCGGCTCTGGACGATCGACTGGGAGCTGGCGATGTTCGGCGACCCCCTGTACGACCTGGCCACGCACCTCTACCTGATGCGCTACCCGGCGGACCAGGAACGCCGGGTGGTCCGCCGGTGGCGCGAGGTCGTCGACGGCGTCACCCCCCGCAGTTCGGCCGGGTACGCGGACGACCTGCCGAAACTGCTCGCCTACAAGCGCGCCCAGTCCGTGTTCACCGACGTCATCCGGACGGCTCTGACGCTGACCCCGGGACCGGCCTCCGGGCCCGTGACCGATCGGGAGTCGCTCGACCGTGCGGGCCGCAGGATCGAGAAGGTGCTGATCGCCGCGGAGGGGCCGCTGGAGATCGACAGGACGCCGGTCACGCAGGACATCGTCCTCGCGCTCGAAAAGTGGTGCCGGGGGGCTTGAACCCGGGTGGGGAAACGCTATCGCTCCCTCACACCCCCAGCACCACCTTCCCCACCACCCCCCGCCCCTCCACCGCCGCGTGGGCCTCGGCCGCTCGGTCCAGGGGGAAGACCTCGCCGATCACCGGACGCAGGCGGCCCGCTGCCGCCTCCGTCAGGGCGGTCGTGGTGTGGCGGTGCAGGTCGGCGGGGGTGAACTGGACGTCGGTGATGCCGAAGAGGGTGATGGCGCGGCGGTGGGCCTCGGCGGGGTCGACGGGGGCGAAGCCGCCGGTCGGTGCCCCGTGGGCGGAGAAGCGGCCGCCGTCCGCCGTCAACGCGAAGGACCTCAGGCCGAGTTCGCCGCCCACCCCGTCGAGGACGACGTCCGCGGCCTCCGGCCGGCCCCCCGCGCCTCCGCCGAGAGCCGTGCGCGCGGTGTCCGGCCAGTCCGGAAGCGTCACGTCGACGACCGCGTCGGCGCCCAACTCCCGTACCAGAGCGAGCTTCTCGGCTCCCCGGGCCGCTGCGACCACCCGTGCCCCGCGGGCGTGGGCCAGTTGGACGAGCAGGGTGCCCATGCCTCCGGAGGCGCCGAGGATCAGCACGCGGTCCGTGGCGCCGAGACCGGTCAGTTCGAGCAGGCCGGCCGCCGTGACACCGTCGTGGACGAGGGCGGCGGCGGACGAGAGCTCCAGGGCGTCCGGCACGACGGTCAAGGCCGTGACCGGCGCCACGGCCCGTTCGGCGTAGCTGCCCTCCACGAACGCCGTCACCCGGCGGCCGATCCACTCTTCCGGGACCTCGGGGCCGAGTGCGCCCACCGTCCCCGAGACCCCGCCGCCCGGTACGTACGGAGGCGCCACTTCGAAGAACTCGCCACCCCAGCCGGCCCGGATCTGGGTCTCCACGAAGATCGTGTCGGAGTACGCCACGTCGATCAGTACCTCACCGGGCCCCGGCACCGGATCCGCGACCTCCGCCGCGACGAGCACCTCGGGACCGCCGAACTCCTTCACCTGTACTGCTCGCATCAGTCGCTCCTCGGCGTGATCGCGGACGTCGGTGAGGGGGTGGCCCCTCGGGATCAGTCTTCGACCTCAAGTCCAGTTGAGGTCAAGCGCCCGGATCGCGGGGTGCGTCCGGGCCTCCGGCGATGCGTACGCTCGGGGCCATGAGCGACACCGGACTGCGTGAACGCAAGAAGCAGCGCATGTACCAGGAGGTCTCCGAGACCGCGATCGGCCTTTTCCTGGAGAAGGGGTTCGACGCCGTGTCCGTCGCCGAGGTCGCGGCCGCCGCCGAGATCTCCAAGCCGACGCTGTTCCGGTACTTCCCCACCAAGGAGGACCTCGTCCTGCACCGCTTCGCCGACCACGAGACGGAGGCGGCGCGGGTGGTCGAGGAGGGCAGGGCGGCCGGGCGGTCCGCGATCGACGCCCTGCGCGAGCACTTCCTGGACGGACTGCGGCGCGAGGACCCCGTCACGGGGCTCAACGCGCACCCCGCCGTGCTCGCCTTCCACGGGCTGCTCTACGGCACACCCGCGCTGGTGGCACGCCTGGGCGGATACCTGGAGCGGTCCGAGGCCTCGCTCGCCGCGGTGCTCGCCGAGTCCCTGGGCGACGGACTCGAAGCGCGGCTCGCCGCCGGGCAGATCACCGCCGTACGCCGGATCCTCGCCCTGGAGAACTGGCGGCGGATCGCGGACGGCGAACCGGTGGGCGCGGTGCGCCCGGACGCCGTGACCGCCGCCGAGCGGAGTTTCGGACGGCTGGCGGCGGCCCTTCCGGAACTTGCCTGAGGGGAGCGGGACCCCACCGGGCATGCCTCGGTAAAAAATGTTACTCGGTTACGATATTCGGCTACGCTGGATGGAATGACGCCACCCGACTCCGCCCCCGGGCGTGCCCCCGACGCCCCGCTCGCCCGCTCCCTCGACCGTGAGCGCGCCTTTCACGACACCTGTCGCGCCGCCCTGGCCGCGATGGTCGACGGAGCCGAGGAACAGGTCGTCACCGGCGAGGACGTCTCCGCCTCCGGCGCCGACGCCGAGGTGCTCGGGTACGTGCTGCGCAGCCAGGCCAAGGCGTTGCGCGAGCTGCCCCAGGGACCGCTGTTCTTCGGCCGGCTGGACTTCGAGGACACGGGCGCCGCGGCCGGCGACCACGCGGGGCAGAGCTACCACATCGGGCGGCTGCGGATCAGCGAACGGCCCGCCACCCCGCCCCTGGTCGTCGACTGGCGGGCCCCCGTCTCGCGGGCCTTCTACCAGGCGAGCACCCGCGAACCGCAGGGCGTGGCCGTCCGCCGCCGCTTCGGCTGGGCCCCGGGCAGTCGCGGCGACTCCGCCGACCTCACCGGCCTGGAGGACGAGCCCATCGGAGCGGGGTGGCCGGGTGACCGAGGAGACGGCGCCGACGACGGCGTGCCCGGCGGCAGCCGCATCCTCGCCGGGGAGATCGAGCGCCCCCGCGTCGGCCCCATGCGGGACATCGCCGCCACCATCCAGCCCGAACAGGACGAGCTGGTACGAGGTGATCTCGCGTCCTCCGTCTGCGTGCAGGGCGCCCCGGGCACCGGCAAGACGGCCGTCGGCCTGCACCGCGCCGCGTACCTCCTCTACACGTATCCCCAGCGCATCCGCCGCGGCGGACTGCTGATCCTCGGCCCCAACCGCACGTTCCTCTCCTACATCGCGGAGGTGCTGCCCGCCCTCGGCGAGACCGGTGTGCGGCAGTCGACGATCGGGGAGGAGATCGCGGACCGCCCCGTCACCGGCGAGGACGAGCCGCGCACCGCGGTCGTCAAGCACGACGCCCGGATGGCCGAGGTGCTGCGCCGGGCGCTGTACGGCCACGTCGGCCTGCCCGCCGACTCCCTCGCCGTGCCGGACGGCACGTACCGCTGGCGGGTCCCGGTCGGGGTGCTGCGGCGCATCGTGGACGGCGTCCGCGCGGAGGAGCCGCCGTACGCCGTCGGGCGGGAGCGGGTGCGCACCCGGGTCGTGCACCATGTGCGGGCCCAGGCCGAACTGCGGGCCGGGCCGCAGTCGAGCGCCTGGGCGCAGCGGATCTCGCGGGCCCGGCCCGTCAGCGCGTACGTCGACGCGGTGTGGCCCCGGGTGCGCCCCGAGGAATTGCTCGCCCGGCTGCTCACCGACGCGGACGCCCTGGAGCGGGCCGCCGACGGTGTTCTCGACACCGAGGAGCGCAAGGCGCTGCTGTGGGCGAAGCCGCCGCGCTCGTGGAAGTCGGCGCGCTGGTCCGCCGCCGATCTCGTCCTCCTCGACGAGATCGCCGGGCTCATCGAACACCCCGAGGGCTACGGCCACTTGGTCGTCGACGAGGCGCAGGACCTGTCACCGATGGAGTGCCGGGCGATCGCCCGGCGGGCCTCCTTCGGATCGCTGACCGTCCTCGGGGACCTCGCGCAGGGCACGACTCCCTGGGCGGCGCGGGAGTGGGGCGAACTCCTCGGCCACCTCGGCAAACCGGACGCCGTCGTCGTGCCGTTGACGGTCGGCTTCCGGGTCCCCGAGGCCGTCGTCCGGCTCGCCAACCAGGTGCTGGAACAGCTCGGCGTGGGCGTACCGCCCGCCCGCTCCCTGCGCGGGGACGGGGAGTTGACGATCCTGCCGGTCCGCGACGCGCTGGCCGGGACCGTCGAGGCCGTGCGCGGCGCGCTCGCGCACGAGGGGTCCATCGGTGTGATCGCCGCCGACCCGGACGTCGAGGGCGTGCGGGAGGCGCTCGGCGCGGCGGGGATCGGAGCGGCCGGTCCCGACGAACCCGGCGCCCGGATCGCGGTGGTGCCCGCGAGCCTCACCAAGGGACTGGAGTACGACCACGTCGTGGCCGTGGAACCGGCCGCGATCACCGAGGCGGAGGAGCGCGGACTGCACCGGCTCTACGTCGTACTGACCCGGGCGGTCTCGCGGCTCGACGTGGTGCACGCCCGTCCGCTGCCCTGGTGACGTCGATCCCGGTGACGGCCCGCGTGGGTGTGCTCCGGTCTCCTCACCAGGGTAGTGGCCGTCCGTCGCGGAAGAAACCGCCGGTGGGGCCGTCGTCGGGGAGGGTGGCCGCCCAGAGGACGCTCGCGGCGCCCTCCTCGACGGGGCGGCCGCCCGCACCGCCCATGTCGGTGGCGACCCAGCCCGGGCAGACCGCGTTCACCAGGATCCCGTCGGAACGCAGTTCGGCCGCGAACATCCTGGTCAGGGCGTTGAGTGCCACCTTCGACGCCGAGTAGGCGGGGGTCCCGCCGCCCATGCTGGTGAGGGACGCCGCCTCGCTGGAGACGTTCACCACGCGCGGGTGCGCGCTCGCGCGCAGCTGCGGAAGCAGCGCCCGGGTCAGCCGCCAGGGCCCGTACAGATTGGTCTCGGCCGCCTCGCGCACGACGTCCAGGTCGGCGCTCGTCGCACGCTGCCAGGTGTCGTACGCGATCGCCGCGTTGTTGATCAGAACGTCGAGGGCGCCGATGTCCCGGGCCGCCGCCGTGACGTCGTCGTCGGAGGTGACGTCGAGGCGGAGCGGGCGGACGTCCCGGCCGCCGATGGCCTCGGCGGCGTCGGCGGCGCCCTTGGCGGAACGGGCCGTCAGGTACACGGTGTGGCCCTCGGCGGCCAGCCGGCGGGCGACCTCACGGCCGATTCCGCGGTTCGCCCCGGTGACGAGCGCGATCACGAGGGTGCTCCGGAGCCGTCCAGGAGTGGGATCAACTGCTCTTCCTCATAGGTCAGATGGGCTTCGAGTTCGCCGGTGAGGCGTTCCACCTCGGAGCGTACGCGCGCCGGGTCGCTCTCCCCGGGAGCGACGGCGCCGCGCAGTTCCTCCAGCAGCTCGGCGATCCGCGCGTGCTCGCGGCGCAGCCGCTCCAGGAGGGGCGCGGTCCCGGGCCCGCGGCCTTCGAGGAGCGGGAAGATGCCGAGGTCCTCGCCGGTGTGGTGGTTGTGCAGGCCCTGGCAGAGGGTCAGGCAGTTGACGCGGAGCTGGGCGCCCAGGGTCGCCGTGCCCTGGTCCGCCACCTCCTGCCGGATCAGGGCGAGTTCACGCCGGAAGGCGTCGTGGACGGCCTTCAGGTACTCGCCCAGGGAGCGGCCGGCGAGATCGGGCGGTCCGTCCTTGGGGAGCGCGCGCAGGGCGACGACGGGGATGACCCGGTCCGTCTTCGCCTGATAGTCCGCCCACCCCGGATCGGCCTGCGCCGCGCGGGCGAAGACCCGGTCCCGCTCGTCGCGTCCGAGGACGGTGGCCTCGGCCTCGTAGGTGAACACCCCGTCCTCGACGGTCACCCGCGGGTTCGCGAGGAGGTTGCGGAACCAGTCCGGGTCGCGGGGCGCGCCCCCGGCCGACCCGATGACGAGCACCCGCTCACCGCCGTCGTGGTAGTAGCCGAGGGGAGTCGTGTGCGGGGTTCCGGTCCGTGCCCCGAGGGTCGTCAGCAGAATCAGCCGCGCCCCCTCGAAAGGACCGCCGACGCGCCCGCCTCGGGCCCGGAATTCATCGATGACCTGTTGGTTGAAAGGGTTGGGCATTCTCGGCTTTCTTTTGGTTTCGGGCAGGGCGAATTGCCGCGGACGGAATGGGTTTCCGGCCGTCCGCGGTGACGACGGTGGGAAATGCCCGCGGCGGGATCACGCCTTCGCGCGAGGGCCACACGGGCACGCGTACGCGCTTCCGGACAGGCACGGCACCGCCTACGGAGGCGGGCAGCCCTGTCGGGCACGGCGTCGTACGAGGTCAGCGGCTCGGCGCGGCGCGTGTCTCACGCGGGGGCGCGGCGGAAGCCACTGGGGAAAGGGGGAAATGCGGGAGGCGGGCCTCTGGCCCGCGCCGGCCTCACTCGGAGGCCGGGCACCCAACTCGCTCACGGCACAAGGCCGACCCGGCAGTCATGACGCAACCGTATTGCCTCCGCGCGCGAAAAGGCAATACCCGTTTCCGGTCCCCTTTTCCGGTGGTGACGTTCGATCCGCCGGAAAAGGGGAGAGCGGTGGAGCGGTGGACGTACGGGAATTCAGGCGTCGAGCGCGGCGACCTCGATGCGGTGCAGGTCGTCCGGTTCCGCGACGACCCTGATCTCGGTGATGAGCCCGTCCTCGGCGATGGCGAAGCCGAGGACCAGACCGAGCCGGCCGAAGGGGGCCATGACGAGCCCGACCGTGCCGTCGAGGAGGGCCGGACCGGTGAAGCGGGCCCGGCCGGTGGCGGCCATCGCGCCCTTCGCGACCGTGGCCGCCCCGCTGACGACGACCGGTTCGGGGGTCGGGACGACGGAGCGGTCGGCGTGCAGGACGACGTCGGGGTGCAGCAGGGCGACCAGCGCCTCGAAGTCGCCGCCGCGGGTGGCGGCCAGGAACGCCTCCACGACACCGCGCCGCCGGGCCAGCTCCGCCTCCGGCAGCGGTGAGGCGCCCTTCACCCGGCGGCGGGCCCGGCTCGCGAGTTGCCGTACGGCGGCCGGGGAACGGTCGAGCAGCGGGGCGATCTCGTCGAACGGCACGGCGAACAGGTCGTGCAGTACGAACGCCAGCCGTTCGGGCGGGGCGAGGGTGTCGAGGACGACCAGCAGGGCCACGCCGACCGAGTCGGCCAGCACCGCCTCCTCCTCGGGGTCGGCACCGCTGCCCGGGGCTGCGGGCCGGTCGGCGACCCGTACGTCGAAGGGTTCCTCGTGGCGCCGCTCCCGCGCGCGCAGCATGTTGAGACACACCCGCGCCACGATCGTCGTCAGCCAGCCGGCGAGGTTGTCGACGGCGTCGGTGTCGGCGCGGGAGGCCCGCAGCCAGGCTTCCTGGACGGCGTCGTCCGCCTCGCTCAGGGTGCCCAGCATCCGGTGGGCGACGGCCCGCAGCCGCGGCCGCTGTTCCTCGAATAGCTCGGCCGACCACGCGATCTCGCTCACCGTGTCACATTCCCTTCGCCCCGGGTGTCAGGGCAGTAGAACACCGGAACCCGCTGACGGGGCCCGGGTTTTCGGACCCCGGCCCCCACACCCTGGGAGCAGCCATGACGACCGACCCGGCGAACCCGACCCGCCTGCCCACCCCGGCCACCTCCTCCGCCGAAGCCCCCGCCATCCCCTCGACGATCCTCGTCACCGGCGGCACCGGCACCCTCGGGAGCCTGGTCGTCCCGCTGCTGCGCGAGGCCGGACACCGGGTGCGCGTGCTGAGCCGGCACGCCCGCGAGAGCGACGACGGCGTCGCGTACGTGGCCGTCGACCTCCTCAAGGCCGAGGACGAGGACATCGAGGCGGCGCTGGACGGCGTCGGCACGGTCCTGCACCTCGCGGGCGGACCCAAGGGCGACGACGTCGCGACCCGCAATCTGCTGCGTGCCGCGCAGGCCGCGGACGTACGGCACGTCGTGTACATCTCCGTCATCGGCGCCGACCGTGTTCCGCTCGCCTGGCTCCGGTCCAAGCGGGAGGCCGAGCGCGTGGTCGCCGGGTCGGGGCTGCCGTGGACGACGCTGCGGGCGGCGCAGTTCAACGAACTGACCCTGAAGATGGTCGCCGGGATGGCCAGACTGCCGGTGTTCCCCGCGCCGGGCGGGCTGCGGCTCCAGCCGGTGGACGCCCGCGACGTGGCGGCCCGCATCACGGAACTCGCCCTCGGTAGCCCGTCCGGCCTGGTTCCCGACCTCGCGGGGCCGAGGGTCTACGCGCTCGCCGAACTCGCCGACGGGTACGCCCTGGCCCGCGGCAGGCGCCGCCGCCCCTCGCTTCCGGTCCGCATCCCGGGCAGGGCGGGACGCGCCTACCGTGCCGGCGACAACCTCTCGCTCGCCGGGGCCGACACCGGCAGGCGGACCTGGGAGGAGTTCCTGGCCGAGCAGGTGGGCTGACGGCGCAGGTCGGAGAGGGGGTGCACCCCTGCCCCCAGGGTCGGCCGGGGCCGCCGCCTGGGCGGGAAAACCCGCTGGACAGCGCCGCACGGCTCCTTAGGATCGCCACATGATCGAAGGCAGACTGGTACGACTGCGGGCGCTGAGCGCCGAGGACCTCGACGCTCACTTCCGGTGGCGCAACGACCCGGAGGTCGTGCACTGGGCCACCGGCGACAACCCCTACTTCGGACCCGTCAGCCGGGAGGCCATGGCCACCTTCCACGAGGCCCGGCTGCGGGACAACCCGAGCAGCGAGCTGACGTTCACCGTGGAGGACCTGGCCGACGGCCGGGCGATCGGCATGGCCGACTACCGCGACCTGGACCCGTTCGCCGGGCGGGCGACGGTGGGCATCACGATCGGGGAGCGCGACCGCTGGGGCGGCGGCTACGGCACCGAGGCGCTGAGTCTCCTGGTGGGCCACCTCTTCGGCGCCTGCCGTCTGCACCGCGTCGAGCTGGACACCTGGAGCGGCAACGAACGCGCCCTGCGCGCCTTCCGCCGGGTCGGCTTCGTCGAGGAGGGGCGCCGCCGGTCGAGCGTCCGGGTGGGGGACGCCTGGTACGACAGCGTCGAGTTCGGCCTCCTGCGCGAGGAGTGGGCCGCCGGCCGCTGACAAGCCCGTACGGCCGCACCGCGCGCCGACCCGGCGGTACCTCCGTGCGCACGGCCGCACATCGCACCGTGCACATTGCACGGCGTCCCACGGGTGTCCACGCCCGGCTCAGCCCCCGGCATGTCACAGATGCCGGGGGCTGTCTCGTCCCAGTGACGAGAGCCGGTCGTGGAAATCAGGAAGGTGATGGTCATGCGGGTGTTCGTGGCGGGCGGGACCGGGGTTCTGGGGCAGCGGCTGGTGCCGCAGCTCGTGGCCCGTGGTCACCAGGTGACGGCTACGACGACGAGCGCGGCCAAACTGGGGCTGCTGCGACGGCTCGGTGCGGACGGCGTCGTGATGGACGGGCTGGACGCGGTGTCGGTGGGCGAGGCGGTGGCGGGCGCCCGGCCCGACACGATCGTCCACCAGATGACGGCGATCTCCGTGGCCCACGCGGGCAAGCCCGACATCAAGCATCCGGACCGGTGGTTCGCCACCACGAACCGGCTGCGCACCGAGGGGACGGACCATCTGCTGGCCGCGGCCGAGGCGGCCGGTGTCTCCCACGTCGTCGCCCAGGGCTACGCGAGCTGGAACGGCATCCGCGAGGGCGGCTGGGTGAAGACGGAGGACGACCCGCTGGACCTGATGGAGGGGACGGCGGCCCACGGCGGCATGCTCGCGATGCGGCACGTCGAGGACGTCGTCCTCAAGGCGGGTGGCGCGGTCCTGCGCTACGGCGCGTTCTACGGACCCGGCGCCACCGACGACCAGGTCGAGCTGGTGCGCAGGCGGCAGTTCCCGCTGGTCGGGCGGGGGACCGGGTACAGCTCCTGGGTACATCTCGACGACGCGGCGAGCGCCACCGTCCTCGCGGTGGAGCAGCGCGTGACGGGTGTGTTCAACGTCGTCGACGACGAACCCGCCCCGGCCTCCGCGTGGCTGCCGCACCTGGCCGCGTGCGCCGGGGCGAAACGGCCGATGCGGATCCCCGTGTGGCTGGCCCGCGTGCTCGCCGGGGACCAGGCCGTGGTGATGATGACCGAGGGCCGCGGCTTCTCCAACGCCAAGGCCAGACGCGAACTCGGCTGGCAGCCCGGCCATCCCTCCTGGCGGACCGGGTTCGAGGAAGCGCTGACGTGACCCGCACCGAGGAGTTCGAGGAGCTGCGGCCCCTGCTCTTCGCGATCGCCTACCGGATCCTCGGCAGCGTGACCGAGGCCGAGGACGCGGTCCAGGAGACCTGGCTGCGCTGGGCGGCCTCCAGGACACAGCCCCGGTCGGCCCGGGCCTACCTCGCCGCCGTGGTCACCCGGATCTCCATCGACGTCCTGCGCTCGGCCCGGGTCAGACGCGAGGAGTACGTCGGACCCTGGTTCCCGGAGCCGCTCCTGGACGACCCGTACGAGGATCCCGAGCGGTCGGCGGAACTCGCCGACTCGCTGTCGATGGCCGCGTTGCTCCTGCTGGAGCGGCTGAGCCCTCTGGAGCGCGCGGTCTTCGTGCTGCGCGAGGTCTTCGGGTTCGGTTTCGGGGACATCGCCGCCGCCGTGGGGCGCTCGGACACGGCCTGCCGTCAGCTCGCGGTCCGGGCGCGCCGTCACATGGACGCGGGCCGGCCCCGCTTCGAGGTCGACCGCAGGGCACGCGAGGAACTCGCGGGCCGCTTCTTCGACGCGTTCCGGGAGGGGGACGTCGACGGACTGCGGGAACTGCTCGCCGGGGACGCGCAGTTGGTCGGCGACGGGGGCGGCAAGGCGCCGCAGCTGGTGGGTGGCGTCAGCGGCGCCGACAACGTGGCCCGGCTGCTGGCCGCGTTCGCCCCGGGGTTCGACCGGGTCGGGGTCACGCTGCGACAGCACGAGGTGAACGGCCTGCCGGGTGCGGTCCTGCGCGACCGGGACGGCAGGGTCCTCGGCATCTGGTCGCTCGAGACCCTGGACGGGCGCATCGTGACGATCCGCTCGGTCATGAACCCGGACAAGCTCACCCACATGGGCCCGGTGGCGGACGCCTGGGCCCTCGCCGCCGAGGCGGGCGGAGACGAGGGGTGGCCGCCAAGGGGGTGAGGAGGGGGAGGAGAGGTGTCGCGGTGGCCCGTCCAGCCCTGGTCGGGTCACCGGGGACCGACCGCCGAGCGGCCCCCCGAGACACCGGCCCCATCGAGACCCCCGAGACACCGGCCCCATCAAGGCCCCCGCGACACCGGCCTCGTGGAGGCGCCCGCGACACCGCCCATTGAGGCCGCCCCTCGCGACACCCGCCCGTCGATACGGGCCACCGACGTTTCGGCGGCCCGCCTCCGGAGCACTCGTCGGCACTGTCCGTTCCCAGTAGAGATGGTGGCCAGCGGCGGCGTTGACCAGCGGTCCGCCAGTTGGGGTGGGACGCCATGAGTGCATGGCGTCCCGGTGCATCTGGGTGTGAGGACCCGGGTGAGCGCCAGCCTCATGGGGTCCCAGTAGAACTGGCTGCGGTCGGTGCGGCTGACCTGCATCCATCCAGATTGGCAGGGACTTCAGGCGGCAGGGTGCGTTTCGTTTCTGCCAGGAAGTCGGACCCTGCCACGAGGGCCGGTCCAGCGGAACAGAGGATCGTTGTGGAAGGTTCGGCGTTCGGGCATGACGCGGAGAGTTGGAACAGATAGTCGACGTTCGGCCTCGGTGAAGATCATGGCGATCCTGTCGCGGTGGTCTTCACTGCTGATGTGGTGGTTGCTGGGGATCCGTTGGGACCGTCAGTGAGGATCGGCGATGAGCCCCAGGACGGTGACGAACTCGGGATAGGTCACGATGCGCTCCCGCTCGTCATAGCGTGCGCGGATCACGTTGCTGTAGCGCGCTTCCTCCTGAGGGAGTTGTTCCGCCCGCGTGAGCCAACGCTCTTGGAGGATCGGCTGGTAGTTCGTCATTAACCAAGATCGGATGAGTTTCTCGGCCTCCTTCGTTGCTATGTCGATCGTGTCGGGAAAGCGGCTGGCCAGCCCGAAGCGTTGACGTTGTGCCTTGACCAGTCCGTCGAGGTGGCCGACGCGGTAGTGACACGCGCCGTCGAGCCAGATGGCGTGCTTGCGGCAGAGTCGAAGCGCCGGAGCCATGTGGGCCAGTACAGGTCCTGCGATGCCTTGTCGCTGTATGCAGTGCCGACAAGCGACGTGGAGATCGGAGTGGGCGTGGACGGCTTCGCCGGCGCCGTCGGCGCGTGCAGCGAGACGGGCGAAGGCGGGAAGGGAGCGTTGCGGCGTCTCCATCGGGACGCCTGTCATGGTCGCCAGCCGTGGCAGTGCTGTTGGTGTCCAGCACCGCAAGGCGTCGGTGCGCTTGGTGAACAAGGGGTTGCTGTAGGGGGACAGACACTGCGCGATGCGGGCCGCATTCACGCGGTTCGCCGCGGCAAGGCGGTGTAAATAGGAGCCCAGCACCTCGCCGTGGACGGGTGGGAAAGAGACCGGCAGGAGCCGGACCGGAGCATCCCAAGGTTCCACGTGATCAAGCCGCCTTCGGCTTCTTGCCGCGCTTCATTAAAGCGGGCACTGGTCTGGCCATCTCGGCGGTGTGATCGAGTTCGACCGCATCCAGCATGCGTTTGGTGATCTTCTCGGCTCCGCTGTCGATCGCGTCGACGGTGGCCTCTCGGATCAGTTGAGAAGGCTGCCGATCAAGCCGCCGGTTCGTTCGTGCAGGTAGGCGTCGAGAGCCAGCAGAGTGCCTGGCCGGTGCCGGTGCAGCCGCAGAGACTCTTCCAGCGTCACGATCAGGGCCTGCCATTGTTCGCGGTCGCTTCGGCTGCGGCGTCCGAAGGGATGACTGAGTACCGGCCGGCGATCTGCTGTCCTCGGGTGCCCTGAAACAACGTGCTGGTCTCGATGTCGAGCCCGGCGAGTACGAAGGTCGCCGCGATCCGTTCGGACAGGTATTTGAGCTGGTCGGACGCCTCCGCGCCGTATCGGGTGGTCAGGTCAAGGTTGTGGATCTCGTCAACCAGCACCAGGGCGGTGCCGAGTTGGGCGAGCAAATCGCATCGTGCAGTTCCAGGTGTGCCTGGACGAGGTGACGCATGAAGCCTTCACCTGGGATCTGTGGGCTGCTGCGGAACGCATCTTCGGCGGTTGGTGTTCGGACGACGGATTCTGCTACTTCGGCCTGTGGATGGTGGGGCTCGGCCGGGAAGCCTTCGCGCGGGCAGTGATCGATTCCGACGCCCTGGCCGACACCCCTGAGGTCCAGTGTTTGTTGGGTCGCCGTCGGGAGGTCTGGAACGACGACTGGCCTGAGTGGGAGTCGCTCGACTATGTCGCTATGGAGGCGTATGGACTGCTCACCCGCGCTGATGACGGCTGTGGCGATGCTTTCTACGAAGCAGTCGAAGCCGAGCAGGGCGCTGTAGGGGGCAGTCCAGGGCCGCTCGGCGAGCAGTGGGACGTGCGATGCGAAGACTGGGCGATGCGCAAACTGCCGAAGCTGAGCGCGATGTTTCCCCTCCGGCCGCTGGCCCGGTAGGCGCGAAAGCGCGAGGGATCAGGCCGAGGCTTCGGAGGTGTCGACAGCCAGTCGATGCCACGCGTGGCCGCAACCGCCAGAGCAGAAGCGCTCCCGTCGACGTCCGTCGGCGACGGCCAACACCGCGATCAGTAGCCGGAATGACTTGAGGCGCTCGTCGTGGGGAGTGAGACTGGCGATCTTCCCGAGTTGCTGGTCGATCCGCCCCCGTGCGATCAGAACTGCCGGTGTGTGCGTGGCGCGAAGTCCGGCGCGCCGGATACTTTCCGGGCCGTCCTCGGCGGTGGCGCGGGCCTGAATGCAGAAATGTGACAGGAGCCGCAGGGTGGTGGACTGCTCCTCAGTGGAGAGGTTCTCGAACCACTCGATGCCCTGTGGCATCGGCCGAAACTCCTGGGCGAGCTCGTTGAGAATGATGTACGGATCAGCCATTCCCACGCCCCCGTTGCGCTCGGATCGCCGTTCTCCATGGTGCCGTGATGTGGAAAGCCCCGAACCCGCCCTCGCCGTCTCGGATCTGCACGTGGTGATGTGCTGTGCGATGTGCACCTTTACCTGTACGCGGTGCTGAGCTGCACTGTTGATGGGGAGTCGAACCCCGCGTTGCTCTTCACGCGCCAGGAGTGGGCTGGAAAACCGCCGGCCCTCGGTGTGTGCACGCTTCCGAAACTGCTACCTGCTCCACATCGTCCGATCTGCTGGACTGCTCAGTCCAGCAGATCGACCTCCCAGTTCGTCCGCTGGATCCGCACATCGATCTCGCGGATCTCCCGGGCGAGTGCATCCGCCTGACCGCGCAGTTCCGCGACCGGAAGTGCGGAAAGCATCATCAGCTCGGACCGAAGCTGCCGGCCGTATCCCCGCTCGCCCGTACCCGCCGCCGCGTCCGCCGCGGCGGTGACCAGTGAGTGACGCAACCGCAGGACATCCCGGCGTGCGAGGGCATCGGTAAGCGTGCCGTCCGAACCCATCTCCACGGTGGCATTGGTCCGGTTGATCCGCCGGATCAACGTTTCCAGAGCGCTCAGCACCTCACCGGCCTCAGCCAACAACTGGGCGGCATCCTCGGCGGGCGTCTCCCCCTCCTGGTACCGCGCGCTGCTGACGACGCGCGCTCGCAGCTGTTCTGTACGGCGCGTCGCCTCCGCACGTTCTGCCAGTGCCTCAGCAAGCTTCACTGTCTCCACTTCCCCCTCCATGAGCTCGCATGAGTATACGAGTGTGAACCAGCTCATACGCACTTGGATTTTGATCCACAGGGGCCCTGACCAGCCACTGGAGCGAGAGCGGGCAGTCGCTCAGAGCGCCACGAAAGAGAATCCGACAGCACGAACGAGAAACGTGGGAGTCGGCCAGTTCAGCGAGGCAGGACAACAGGCCGGCCAGCTCGCCGGGACTCCGCCAGGTCGTTTGCCAGAACCACTGGGACTCGCCACATCCACCGAGAACGGACAGGCACGAGGGCGGCCACCGGACGCGCCCACCGTGCCGTGGCACACTTTTGCAAGCGGCTGCTTGCAAAAGTTAGCGCGGGTGCGGCATGGTGGAGCCATGGCATCGCTCAACGTCGGCAATCTTGGTGAGTATCTGCGGGAACAGCGGCGCACCGCGCAGCTGTCCCTGCGGCAGCTCGCCGACGCCGCCGGGGTGTCCAATCCGTATCTGAGCCAGATCGAGCGCGGGCTGCGCAAGCCGAGCGCGGAGGTGCTCCAGCAGGTCGCCAAGGCCCTGCGGATCTCCGCCGAGACGCTGTACGTGCGGGCCGGGATCCTCGACGCCGAACGGGACCGGGACGAGGTGGAGACGCGTGCTGTCATCCTCGCCGATCCCACGCTGAACGAGCGGCAGAAGCAGGTGCTGCTCCAGATCTACGAGTCCTTCCGCAAGGAGAACGGATTCGAGATCACGCCGGCGGACGAGACCGCTCACGTCACCGAGGTGCCCGGGACCGACGAGGACCCCGGCACCGGCGTGCCCGCGGCTCAGGACATACCGGGCGCCCAGCCTGCACAGGACACCGCCGTCCGCGGCCCCCGCACGGCCGACGGCAACGATGCCGGTCCGCAGCAGAACGCCAGTTGACCACCCGCGTGCGGACCACGAAAACCCTCAGCTGACAGCGATTCACGGGAGGACCACCGTCATGGCCATCACCGACGACATCCGCAAGGCCGCCACCGACCCGACCCCGCTCTACTTCCTGGCCGGCACCGCCGACCTGGCCGTGCAGCAGGCGAAGAAGGTCCCCGGCCTGGTGGAGCAGATCCGCACCGAGGCTCCGGCGCACATCGACACCGTGAAGAACCTCGACCCGAACGCCGTGCAGGAGAAGGCCTCCGCCCGTGCCAAGGAGGCGCAGGAGAACCTGCAGACGAAGGTGACGGAGTTCATCAACTCGCTCGACACCGACCTGAAGAAGCTCGGTGAGTCCGCCCAGGACTTCGCCCTGCGCGGGGTCGGCGTCGCCGCCGAGTACGCCGTCAAGGCCCGGGAGACGTACGAGAAGGTCGCCGAGCACGGCGAGCTGACCGTGCGCACCTGGCGCGGCGAGGCCGCTGAGGAGATCGAGGACTTCGCCATCGCGGTGGAGCCGAACGCCGAGCCGGGCGAGATCAAGACCGAGCCGAAGCCGGTGGTCGTGGCCGAGGCCGCGCCCGCCAAGAAGGCCCCGGCGAAGAAGGCCCCCGCGGCCCGCAAGCCGGTCGCCAAGAAGACCACTCCGCCCGCCAAGTAGGCGAGCGGCGTCAGTGCCCGGCCCGTCCTCGGACGGGCCGGGCACTCTCTGAGTTCCCGGCCCGTTCTCCGGGTACGGTGGCGACAAAGACGACTAGAACCGGGTGGTGGGCATTGTGCTGATGACGGCATTCGGCGGCCTCATGTGGCTGATCTTCACAGCCATGCTGGTGCTCGCCGTGGTGGCGCTGGTGATGGCCGCGGTCGCCCGCGACGACGCCTACCGCGCCGCCGAGAAGCAGAACAAGATGTTCTGGCTGATCATCCTCGGCATCACGGTCGCCGTGAACCTGCTGGTTCCCATGCTGTTCCTGCAGATCGCGGGTCTGATCGCCACGATCGTCTTCTTCGTCGACGTCCGTCCCGCCCTGCGCCAGGTCTCCGGAGGAGGCCGCGGCCGCCGCGGCGGAAGCAGCAGCGACGGTCCGTACGGGCCCTACAACGGCGGCCGCTAGAGCCCCACATGCCCCGCCGCCGGACACCGGCGGCCGGCAGCCACCGGCGGGGGTCACCCCCGCCGCCGCGCGCCGCGTTCCCGCTACGGTTTCCGGTCGAGCAGCAGGACGGCCACGTCGTCCGCCAGCTCCCCGCCGTTGAGTTCGCGCACCTCGCTCACCGCGGCCCGCAGCAGCTCCTCGCCCTCGAGGCCCTGCGCGAGCTGGCGGCGGACCATGTCCACCATGCCGTCCTGGCCCAGGCGTTCGTTGCCGACGCCGGTGTGGCCCTCGATCAGACCGTCGGTGTAGAGCATCAGGCTCCACGCGGCGCCCAGTTCCACCTGCATGCGCGGCCAGCGGGCGTTCGGCAGCAGACCGAGCGCGGGGCCGTTGTTCTCGTACGGCAGCAGCTCCGCGGGCCGGCCCGGGCGGGCGATCAGCGGCGACGGGTGACCTGCCAGGCAGAGCCCGGCGCGGCGGCCGTCCGGCGCGATGTCCACCGTGCACAGCGTCGCGAAGATCTCGTCGCTCTCCCGCTCGTGCTCCAGGACCTGCTGGAGCGTCGAGAGCAGTTCGTCACCGCACAGCCCCGCGAAGGTCAGCGCGCGCCAGGCGATGCGCAGTTCCACGCCGAGCGCCGCCTCGTCGGGCCCGTGCCCGCAGACGTCGCCGATCATGGCGTGCACCGTGCCGTCGGCCGTGCGCACGGTGTCGTAGAAGTCGCCGCCGAGCAGGGCTCGGGAACGGCCCGGGCGGTAGCGCGCGGCGAACCGCAGCGAGGAGCCCTCCAGCAGCGGGGTCGGCAGCAGGCCGCGTTCCAGCCGGGCGTTCTCCTGGGCGCGCAGCCGGGACTCGGTGAGCCGTCGCTCGGCCTTGTCGGAACGTTTCCGCTCCACCGCGTACCGGATCGCGCGGCTCAGCAGCCGGCTGTCCAGCTCGTCGCGGAAGAGGTAGTCCTGCGCGCCGACCCGGACGGCCTCCGCGCCGGTCTCGGTGTCGCCGGCCGCGGTGAGCGCGAGGACGGCGTGCCGGGGCGCGAGCTCCAGGACGTGCTTGAGGGTCGCCAGCTCGTCCGCGACGTCCGTCGCGCGGCCCGGCGCGGGCAGCGCGAGGTCGAGCAGGATGCAGTGGACGTCATGCGTGAGCAGCCGCTCGGCCTCGGTGAGGTTGCGGGCGGTGCGGATCCGGATCGGCCTGCCGGCCGCGTCGAGCATTTCGGGCACGCCGAGCGCACCCGCCGGGTCGTCCTCGATGACCAGGAGGGTCAGGTTGGTGGTGCTGTCGACCGGGGTCGTGGCGGCGCGGGGCGCCGGTGCTGTCCCGGCGAGGCCGCCGGTTGTGTCTCCGGATGGGCCGCCGGGTGAGAACACGGCTTGAGCCTGACCACTCTCCACGGCCGGGATCGCTCTCTGCCGCGGTACGGGTACGGGCATCGTCTGGGTTCCTTCCCTCCCCCCGAGGGCGTGGTGGGGCGAAGGACCTCGACCCACCGACGGGGACCATAGCGCCCGGCGGTGCCGCAACGGAATGGCGTGCGGCACGGCGTACGGCAAAGGGCCAGCGTCATATGCCGCATCCCGTACCGCATTTGGACAGGACGCGGTCCCGTCAGGGATGACGAAGGTCACGTCCCCGGGGACAGGGGACCGGGGCAACGGTGCGGTGGGTCACGTGCGGTGGGTCACTCGCGACCGGCGTGTGTGACGGGCCGTGTGCGCGGCGGCCGCGCGCGGACACCGGGTGCGGCAGATCACGTGTCCTGCGTCACCCACCCCACCCCGCGCCAAGCCTCCGCCGCGTCCCGCATCCAGTCGTCCAGTCGCCCAGCCGTCCGGCCGCGTCCCACGAGGCGCGCCCCGCCGTCCCGCTGCCCGCCGAGTCGTCGTGACACCCGGTCGTCCGGGGTCGCGGCTCCGCCGCCCTACGCGTCCGGTCGTACGACGCCCAGGATCTGCATCGAACCGGCCCCCGTGATCGTCACGTTCCGGCCGGGCCGGGGGGCGTGCACGATGGCGCCGTCGCCGATGTACATCCCGACGTGGCTGGCGTCGTCGAAGTAGATGACGAGGTCGCCGGGGCGCATGTCCTCGACCGCGACGTGCTTGAGCTGCTTCCACTGCTCCTGCGAGGTGCGCGGGATGGGGTGGCCGGCGCTGGCCCAGGCCTGCGAGGTGAGCCCCGAGCAGTCGAACGAGCCCGGTCCCTCGGCACCCCACACATACGGCTTGCCGATCTGGTCCGTCGCGTACTTCACGGCCTTCCTGCCCTCCGCGGACGCCTTGGTCTTGATGTCCGCGAGGACGCCGGAGCCGAGCCAGACCGACTGCGCCCGGTACGCGGCCTGCTCCTCCAGCTTCGCCAGCCGCTCCTTCTCCTTCTTCTCCAGCTGGGACTCCAGCTGCTCGGCGGCGGTGATCCGCTTCGTGATCCTCTTCTTGGCCTCGGCCCTGGCCTCGCGGTTGGCCTCCAGCTTCTTCCACTGCGCCGAGGCGTCCTTCTCGTACTGCTTCAGGTCCTGCTGGGTGCGCGCCATCTCGTCCAGCAGACCCTTGGTCGCGTGCTCGCCCGCCCGCACGCGGCCCGCGCCGTCGAGGAAGCCCTGCGGGTTGTCGCTCAGCCACAGCCGGGCCTCGGGCGGCAGACTGCCACCGCGGTACTGCGCGCGGGCCGCGGCGCCCGCGCGGTCCTTCAACTCGTCCAGCTTCGCCTGGCCCTTGACGATCTCCCGGGCCAGATCGACGATCTCGGCGGACTGCTTCTCGGTCTTCTCCTCCGCCGCGTTGTACGCGTCGGTGGCGACGGCCGCGTCGTGGTAGAGCTTTTCGAGCTTCAGGCGGACCGCCTCAAGCTCCTTGGTGCTCACCGGCTTTGGTGTCGCCGTCGGAGTCGGTGTGGGCGCCGGGGTCCCGGTGGTCGTCGGTTTCGGTGCCGGGCTCGCGTACGCCACTCCTGGTGTCGCCAGCACCGCGCAGGCACATGCGCAGGCCAGGAACAGGGTCGCCGTCGTCAGGCTCCGCTTGCCGGATCCCATTGCTCCGCCCCCTACCTGATTTACCGTCAGTAACTTCCGGACGCCTCGGGGATCGTGCCATGTCGGCGCGCAATGCGACAGAGCCGGGCAAGAACTCCCTTCCCACCAGCCCCGCCCGGCATGACGATCTCGTTCCCCGGCCTGTGTGACGTGCGACTCATCGAGATCGTTCCCGTCCGGTCGCGGACGGGACGGTTCCGCGGCGCGTCAGAGCCGCGGCGCCAACGCCTCCCAGCGCACCGTCACTTCGCCCTGTCGGCGGCGCGCGATCCCGTCCGCGAGCGGCCAGTCGGCCGACAGGTCGCGGACCGCGCGTATCCAGCGCTGCCGGGCGCCGTACGACGCGTACGGTGCGGCGGCGGCCCAGGCGCGGTCGAAGTCGCGCAGGAAGGCGTGCACGGGCTCGCCCGGGACATTGCGGTGGATGAGGGCCTTGGGCAGCCGCTCGGCCAGGTCGGACGGACGGTCGAGGGAGCCGAGCCGGGTGGCGAACGTGACCGTGCGCGGGCCCTCCGGGCCGAGGGCGACCCAGACGTGCCGGCGGCCGATCTCGTCACAGGTGCCCTCGACGAGCAGTCCGCCCCGCGAACCCTCTCCCGCCGGCGCGAGCCGCGCGCAGAGCCGCCGCCAGACCTCGGCGACCTGCTCCTCGTCGTACTGACGGAGCACGTTCGCCGCGCGGATCAGGGACGGGTGGCCCGGCACCGGGACCTCGAAGCCGCCGTGCCGGAAGGCGAGGCCCTCGCGCTCGTACGGCAGGGCGGCGGTGACGCGGGCCGGCTCGATCTCGACGCCGAACACCCGGGTGCGGGGGGCGGCGGTGCGCAGCCGGGCCAGCAGCTCGACCGCGGTCCACGGCGCCGCTCCGTAGCCCAGGTCGACCGCGACGGGGTCCGGGGACCTGCGCAGCTCGGCGCCGTGCGTCGCGGCGATCCAGCGGTCCATGCGCCGCAGTCGGTTGGGGTTCGTCGTCCCGCGCGTCACCGTGCCCACGACGGGGGTCGCCGCGCTCGAACGAAGCCGAGAGAGGTGGTGGGACGTTGCGCGGGTTGCCATGCGTACGAGAGTAGGCGGCTGCGACGAGGGCCGTTCCGCCCTGTGGACAACCTCCGGCCGGCCCCCACAGCCCTGTGGACAACCGTGGAGGACCGCGTGCTGGCGCTCTCACGGAATAGCCGGCGGGCAGCGGGGCAGACGCACTCTCGGATCGAACGGTTGAGCGACCGGCGGTAATGATTCGGCAAAGCGGAAATGGAGCGGAGGCCTCCGGCGTTCCCACTGCTGGAGGGCGCCCTGTGTCCTCCGACCTGCATGCCCGCAGCGAGGAGGAAACGCCACGTGAGCCAGTACGTCAGCAGGCTCGGGCGTCGCTCGGCGGCGGCGCCCTCGCGGCTCAGGCTGCACCGCAGGCCCCGACGCGTCGCGATGCTCTCCGTGCACACCTCGCCCCTGCACCAGCCCGGCACCGGCGACGCGGGCGGCATGAACGTCTACATCGTGGAGCTGGCCCAGCGGCTGGCCGCGATCAACATCGAGGTCGAGATCTTCACGCGGGCCACCACGGCCGCGCTGCCGCCCTGCGTCGAGCTGGCCCCCGGCGTCCTCGTCCGGCACGTCGACGCGGGCCCCTACGAAGGCCTCGCCAAGGAGGACCTCCCCGCCCAGCTGTGCGCCTTCACACACGGCGTCATGCAGGCGTGGGCCGGTCACCGTCCCGGCTACTACGACCTCGTGCACTCCCACTACTGGCTCTCCGGCCACGTCGGCTGGCTGGCCGCCGAACGCTGGGGCGCCCCCCTCGTCCACGCCATGCACACCATGGCCAAGGTCAAGAACGCCTCGCTCGCCGAGGGCGACACCCCCGAGCCCGCCGCCCGCGTCATCGGCGAGACCCAGATCGTGCGCGCCGCCGACCGCCTCATCGCGAACACCGCGGAGGAGGCCGACGAACTCGTGCGCCACTACGAGGCCGAGGCCGGCAACGTCGCCGTCGTGCACCCCGGCGTCAACCTCGACCGCTTCCGTCCCGCCGACGGCCGCGCCGCCGCCCGGGCCCGCCTCGGCCTGCCGCAGGACGCCCTGATCCCCCTCTTCGCGGGCCGCATACAGCCCCTGAAGGCCCCCGACGTTCTGCTGCGCGCGGTCGCCGTGCTGCTCGACGAGCGGCCCGAACTGCGGCGCAGGATCGTCGTCCCGGTGGTCGGCGGACCGAGCGGCAGCGGGCTCGCCAAGCCCGAAGGGCTCCAGAAGCTCGCCGCGCGGCTGGGCATCGCCGACGTCGTGCGGTTCCGGCCGCCCGTCGACCAGGACCAGCTCGCGGACTGGTTCCGGGCCGCGTCCGTCCTGGTGATGCCCTCCTACAGCGAGTCCTTCGGGCTCGTCGCCATCGAGGCGCAGGCGGCCGGTACTCCGGTGCTCGCCGCCGAGGTCGGCGGTCTGCCGGTGGCCGTCCGGCACGGAGAGACGGGCTTCCTGGTCCCGGGTCACCATCCCGCCGACTACGCGCGCGTACTGGGCGACTTCGCGGACGACACGACCCTCCCGGACCGGATGGGCGCCGCGGCGGCCCGGCACGCGGAGCGGTTCGGCTGGGACACCGCGGCCGCCGCGACGGCGGACGTCTACGCGGCGGCGACCCAGGAACACCGGCGGCGGGTGCGGGCCCACCACGTCTGAGGCGGCCCGCGTACGTCCTGCCCGTGACCGGGGTGCGGTCGTGCCCCCGGAGGGGGTGAGCTGCGTCCGGGGCGGTCACGTACGCTCGCTGCATGGCTGACGCAGCGTCGATCATCGAGCAGGTCCTCACCGAGGCCGAGCTGGAGTGGGAGAGTCCCGCGGCGGGCTCGTACGTGGTGAAACTGCCCGGTACCCGCAAGCTCTCCACGACGGTCTCGCTGATCGTCGGCAAGCACTCGCTGTCGCTGAACGCCTTCGTGGTCCGCCACCCCGACGAGAACCACGCGGCGGTGCACCGCTGGCTCCTGGAGCGCAACCTCAAGCTCTACGGGGTCTCCTACGCGGTCGACTCCCTGGGTGACGTCTATCTGGTCGGCAAGCTGCCGCTGGCCGCCGTCACCCCCGACGAGGTGGACCGGCTGCTCGGCTCGGTCCTCGAAGCCGCCGACGGCTCCTTCAACACCCTCCTGGAGCTCGGTTTCGCCTCCGCGATCCGCAAGGAGTACGACTGGCGGGTGTCCCGCGGCGAGTCGACCCGCAACCTGGACGCGTTCACGCATCTGACCGAGCGCCCCGCCAACTGACGCTCAGTGCCCTGTCATTGACCCGTGCGCGCCCCCTTCCGGTGCGCAGGGTCCTCGTGGCATGCTCACCGCCGACGCAGATCTGAACGTCGTTCACATCCATGAAGAGCGGTTGGGTCGGACGAGCACCATGGAAGGGCGGACGGGCATGAGTGACAGGCACCGGAACAGCGAGCGCGCGGGGATGACCAGACGGACCCTGCTCGGCAGCGCCACGGCCGTGGCGGCCGTCGCCGTGACCGGCACGGCGGCGGGGACGGCAGCGGCGGCGGGGCAGGCCGCGGCGACAGCCGGGAGTCCGCCGAACACCCCGGCACGGCACGGTGAAGTACCGGCGATCTGGCGCGAGTTCACCCGCTCCCCGTTCACCCACCCGCAGATCCCGTACGTCGGCAGGGCCGGTCTCGGCGGCGGAGCGGCACGTCTGCCCCGGCACCACGTCGTGACCGACGTCCGCGACCACGGGGCCTTCGCGGCCGACGGTACGACCGACTGCGCCCCCGCGATCAACCGTGCCATCGCCGCCGCCGGAAGGGCCGGCGGTGGCACGGTCACCATCCCGCCCGGGACCTACCGCATCGACGACCTGATCCGCATCGGTCACTCGAACGTGGTCCTCCGGGGCGCCGGCAGCGGCCGTACGACGCTGTACGCGACCAAGAACCTCACCGAGCTGATCGGCGCCTACGGATCCCGCTACGGCGGCGACAAGTCCTCCTGGTCCTGGGCGGGCGGCCTCATCTGGCTGGCACCCACCGCCCGCCTGGACTCCCTCGTCGACGCCATCAGGGCGAAGGCGTGGCCCTTCGAGGGCTGGACCGGCAACACGCGCGACGCCTGGCAGACCCTCACCACCGTCGAGCCCGCGCGCCAGGGCTCCTGGACGGTGACCGTCGCGGACGCCTCGAAGCTGCGCCCGGGCGCCCTCGTCCTCCTCCGCCTCGCCGACGACGCGGACCACACCCTCCTGGAGCACATGTCGGGCGGCGGCCCCGGCCCGGAGGCGTACTACTGGGACGACAAGACGAAACTGACGTCGTACGTCCCCTACGAGTGGCCCGTCCGCGTGGCCCGTGTGCGGGGCCGCAGGGTGACCCTCGAACGGCCCCTTCCGCTCGACGTCCGCACCGAGTGGGACCCCCGGCTGACCACCCACGTCGAGGAACTGACCGGCTCCGGCGTGGAGGGACTGACCCTGGAGGCCGTGGAGACACCGCAGTCCCCGCACCTGCTCGACAAGGGCTACAACGGCGTCGTCCTCCAGTGCGCCTACGACTGCTGGGTCGACGACGTCACCGTGCGCCACGTCGACAACGGCTTCGGCCTCGTCGCCGCCTCCGCCTGCACCCTGCGCCGCACCCGGGTGGCCGGACGCGGCTCGCACCACCCGTACTTCTGCCGCGAGGGCTCGCACGACAACCTCATCGAGGACTTCACCATCGAGGAGCGCACCGTCCCGGCGCCCGCCGGGACCCAGCTGCACGGCATCAACGTCGAGGGCCTGTCCTCGTACAACGTCTGGTCGCGCGGTGACATGCGGATGGGCACCTTCGACTCGCACCGCGGGCTGCCGTTCGCCAACGTCCGCACCGACATCACCGTGGACAACGACGGCCGGCACGGTGGCGACGCCTCCGCCGGACCGCTCTTCGGCGCCCGCTTCACCCACTGGAACATCCGGGTCACCAACGGCCGCGCCGGCCTGATGAGGATCGACGGACTCGCCCCCTACAGCGCCACCGTCGGCGTCAACGAGGTCACCGAGTTCGACCAGATCGACGTCCCCGACTTCACCGGCGACCTGCACGCCCGCCTGGAGCTGTACGGGACGACGGACGCCGTGCGCCCGCGCAACCTGTACGAGGCCCAACGCGGCTTCTAGGGGCGGCGGTCGACTCCTCGGGCGGGCGGCGGCCGGTTCACGACCGCGCGTACCGCCCCGGGGTCACCCCCACCAACCGCCGGAAATGACGGGTGAGATGGGACTGGTCGTAGAAACCGGTCGCCGCGGCCACCTCGCCCGGCGGGCGCCCGTCGAGCAGCAGCCGACGGGCGCGGTCCACCCGGCGGGACATCAGGTACTGGTGCGGGGCGATGCCGAACGCGCCGCTGAACGCCCGTACGAGATGGGCGGGATGGGCGTGCACGAGCCGCGCGGCCTCGTCCAGGGCGACCCCCTCGACGAGGCGCGCGTCGAGGAGTTCGCGCAACCGGTACGCGAGCGGCCGGTCGGGGCGCGCGAGGTCGACCGCCGTGGTGGGACGCAGCCGGCCGTGCAGCCGCTCCGCGATCAGCGTCAGCCTGCTGTCGGCCTCCAATTCGTCCCCGGGGTGCGCGAGCGCGGTGTGCAGCTGCCCGACGCGCCGCCGCAGCACCGGGTCCACCAGGTCGGGTCCGTCCACGGCGGGCCCGATGAGGTCGTCGCCGAGACGCGAGCTGTCGAGGTAGAGGACCCGCTTGCGGAAACCGTCCGCGGTGGCCGGCGCGCCGTTGTGCGGGATGTGCGGCGGCAGCAGCGACACCGTGTCGTGGGGGGTGCCGTGCTCGTGCCGGTCCAGGTCGTACCGGACGGCGCCGTCGTCGACGATCAGCAGCGTCCAGGCCTCGTGCACGTGCATCGGGTACGCGTACTCGGTGTAGTGGGCGTGGAACACCTCGACGACGCCCGGGACACCCGGGCGCCACGCGGAGATCTCCCGCTGCGGGGCCATGCAAAGAACGTACAAGACCGCGGCGGGCCCCGGTCGGCAGTCTCAGTGCATGAGCAGCGTGAGCAGCACGAACACCGTGAACACCGACACCGTGGACACCGCGAGCGTCTCCGACGACGCACCCGTCCGCTTCGACACCAAGATCGTCGTCGTCCTGCGCGACGACCTGGAGCCCTGGCAGCGGCTCAACGTGACCGCCTTCCTCGTCAGTGGCCTGGGCACGGCCGTCCCCGAGGTGGTCGGTGAGCCCTACGAGGACGCCGACGCGGTCGCCTACCTGCCGATGTTCCGCCAGCCCGTCATGGTCTTCGAGGCGTCCAAGGAGACGCTGACCGCCGCCCACGGCCGCGCGCTCTCCCGGGCACTGCCCAGGGCGGTCTTCACGTCCGACCTGTTCGCCACGGGCAACGACCGGGACAACCGCGCGGCCGTACGGGCCGTGCCGACCGGTGACCTGGACCTGGTGGGCCTCGCGGTGCACGGGCCGCGGAACGCGGTGGACAAGGTGGTGAAGGGGGCCCGGATGCATCCGTGAGGAGGCCGGGTCCGTCCCGGCCCGAGGAGGTCGCGACCCACGACCCACGACCCGCGACCCACGACCCGCTTTCCGGTCCTCAGACCGGGGTGGACTCCGTACGGAGTTCGGATGCCGGTGCCGGTACGGGGGTCGGGGCGGCCTCCAGGGCGGGGCCGCAGCCCACGGCGGCGGGGACGACCTCGACGACCACCTCGCCCGCGAGGGACGTCGAACGGGGCCGCGGCACGGACGCGCGTGCGGAGTCCCGTACGGCGGGCGCCGGCGATTCCCGCACGGGCTCCCGGACCGAGTCCTCCGTCGGGAGCCGGCGCATGAGCAGGGCGTAGCCCAGGCCGGCCACCGTGCCGACCACCGCGCACAGGCCCCAGAGGTAGGCGGCGCCGAAACGGTCGATGACGAGGCCGGACATCACGGGGGCGACGAGCGAGGCGAGCGCCCAGGAGAGGGTGTACATGCCCTGGTAGCGGCCGCGGCCGTGGACGGGGGAGAGGCGGACGACGAGCCCGGTCTGCGTCGGGGCGTTGACGATCTCGGCGAGGGTCCACACGCAGACGGTCAGGGTGTAGACGCCCACGGACCCGGCGAAGGCGGTGAGCCCGAACCCGTACCCGGCGAGGATCGACGAGACGACGAGCAGCCGCCGGGGGTCCCGGTGCTCGATGAGACGGGTCACCGGGATCTGGAGCACGACGATCATCACGCCGTTGACCGCCATCGCCGTGCCGTAGTCCGCCGGGGTGAAGCCGGCCTCGCCCATCGCGACCGGCAGCCCGACCGAGCCCTGCTGGAACACGAGCGCCACGAGGAACGACAGGCCCACGACGCTCATGAACCGTCCGTCGCGCAGCACGGTCCCGAGCCCGACGGCGGGAGCCGTCTCCTTGGCGACCTGCACCGGCTTCGACTCCGGGAGCTTGGCGAAGACGACGAACGCGCAGACCAGGGTCATGCCGGCCTCGATGAGGAAGCCCGCGAGGTAGCTGAACTCGGCGATGAAGCCGGCGCCGATCGAGGAGACGGCGAAGCCGAGGTTGACGGCCCAGTAGTTGAGGGAGAAGGCGCGGACGCGGTCCTCGGGCCGGACGATGTCGGCCATCATCGCCTGAACGGCGGGTCGGGAGGCGTTGCTGGCCATGCCGACCAGGAAGGCGACCGCGGCGATGGCCACCGGGTCCTGCATGAAGCCGAGCAGCGCGACCGAGCCGGCCGTCGACACCTGCGCGACGAGCAGCGTGGGGCGGCGCCCGAACCGGTCGGTCATGACGCCGGCGACGAGCGAGGAGACGACCCCGCCGAGGCCGTGCAGCGACGCGACGAGACCGGCGTACGAGGCGGAGTAGCCCCGGTCGAGGGTCAGGTACAGGGCCATGAACGTGGCGACGAAGGCACCGAGCCGGTTGATGAGCGTGCTGGTCCACAGCCACCAGAACTCGCGGGGGAGACCGGAGACGGTCTCCCGGACGGCACGTCTGACGACGGCGACAGGCATGGAAAATCCCCCACGGACGTAAGCGGCTCTGGCGGTGAGCACAACTTACGAGGGGGCGGCCCCGGAGAGCCACTCGATTAACAGATGCCGTCAACTGACGGGCGCCGGGGAGGGCGGGGGACGGCGAAGCGGGGTGCCCGGCAGTCGCAGGGAGGAGAGCGCGAGATGCGCGCCGGGCAGGGAGACGGCGCGCAGGACGGGGTTGACCTCGCCGCCGACGCCGCCGGCG
>NZ_JBEZHO010000033.1:0-100215 GCF_040650615.1 Streptomyces sp. NPDC048643 | reverse complement strand
CACGCCACAGCGGCTGCTCGACCGACATCCTCATGACTCTCTCGCGCTTGGCCATGCCCCCCACCCCACACTGCCGAAGCCGCCCCGGGCCGGCACCGGAGTCCGTACGTACTCAGCCGTGGCCGTTCGGACCCCGCCCGAGGCCCCGCCAGGAGAAAGAAAGTCCCCCTGCCACGCGGGCAGGGGGACTTCCGTACGTCCGAGGAGGCGGTCACGCCTTCTTGCGGCGGATCGCCAACCAGACGACCGTCGCGGCGCCGGCCGCCGCGAGCAGCAGGGTGCGGTGGTCGCGGGCGACGCGCGCGCCCTCGGCGGCCTGGTGACGGACGGGCTCGGGGGCCTTCTCGTCCCAGACGCGGCCTGCCTTCGCGGCCGTGTCGCGGGCCGTGTCCCGGACCTGGACGGCGGCCTGGGCCGCCTTGTCCTTGACGGGGTCCGGGACCTTGTCCTGCACCTTGTCCTGGACCGAGTGGGCGGCCAGGACCGCCTTGTCCTTCAGCTCGGTCGCCTTGGCCGCGGCCTGCTCGGCGACCTCCGCGCTCTTCTCCTTGGCCTTGGCGCCCTTCTCCTTGGCCCGGGCCTTCACGTCGGCCTTGTCGGCGAGCGCCTGGACGGTGTCCCCGAGCTCGGCGCGGGTCTGTTCGACCTGCTCGCGCAGTTCCTCGGGAGTGGCGGCGGTCTGCTCGCCGTCGGAGGGCTTGCTCATCGGTGGGCACTCCTCTTGATCTCGGCCACGTCGGCCTTCACGTTCTCGATCGCCTGTTCGGGCTTGGGCGGTGCCGCCCGGTGGACCTGCTTCTTGCCGTTCAGGGCCAGTACCGCGGCGACGACGCCCAGTACCGCCGTGACGATCAGCGCCGCGGCCCACACCGGCAGCGGAACGGCGAGGGCGGCGATCGCCGTGACCACCAGGGCCTCCAGCATCAGAAAGCCGACCACTCCCGCGCCGCCGAACAGTCCGCCACTCTTGCCGTAGCGCCTGCCCTTTTCCTGCATCTCCGCCTGCGCCAGACGCAGTTCGCCCCGCACCAGCTCGGTCAGCTGCTGCGATGCCTGCTGCACCAGCTCACCCACCTGGTGCGACCCGGACTCCCGTGTCTGCTCGTCGGTTCCCTCGACCTGCGGCCGCGCACTCGACACGGCGATCACCTCCTGCCCGTTTCCTCGGCCATGACCGGGACACTTCGAGGTGTCCCGGAACTCGGTCTGGAAGCGGGTACCCCGATCCGGGCACTTCAGGAGCCCGATCCCCGTCATTCACGATCCGCCCCCATTCCCCGCCGCGCGGTCACTCCCGATCGGCGAAGACGCTGGTGTCGAGGCGGTCGAGGAGGTCGGCAGTGTCGCGGTAGACGGCACGGGCGCCGGCCTCCTCCAGGTCCGCCCGCGGGATGCCGCCGGACAGGACCGCGACGGGGGTCGTGCCGTCCCGGGCGGCGGCCCTCATGTCCCAGACCGTGTCGCCGACGAACACGGCACGGTCGCTCGGCACCCCGGCCAGTTCCCTGGCCTGGGCGACGGGGTCGGGCGCCGGCTTGCCGTCGTCGACGTCGTCCGCGCTGGCCGCCCCGAGGATGACGTCGTCGGCTCCGATCGCCCGCCGCAGCGCCGCGAGTTCCGCACCGCTCGCCGAGGTCGCGAGGACGATCTCCCAGCCGCGGGCGGCCAGCGCGCGCAGCAGTTCGCGCGCCGAGTCGAGGGCGGGCAGCCGGTCGAAGTACGTCGCGTACAGGGCGTGGTGGGCGGCGACGAACTGCTCGTCCTGCCCGGTGTCACGGTCCTCGCCGAGCAGGTGCTCGATCAGGTCGCCGCCGCCGAGGCCGACGGCCCGGTGGATCTCACGCATGGGCACGCGGTGGCCGCCCTGCCGGAACGCCTCCCACCAGGTCACCACATGGAGGTGGTTGGTGTCGACGAGCGTTCCGTCGACGTCGAAGATCGCGGCGCGTTTCGTGCTCATCGCAGATGCCCTCTCCCTCTCACAGGTCTTCCGATCCCGGTTCGTCGCTCACAGTTCACGGAGGGCGGGGAGCAGCTTCCGCTCGGCCCATTCCAGGTACGGCTCCTGCTGGTCACCGCCGATCTGGACGAGCGCGACCTCGGTGAACCCCGCGTCGACATAGGGCCGTACGGCGTCCACGACCGCCTCGACGTCGTCGCCGCACGGGATGGACTCGGCCACGTCCTCGGGCCGTACGAACTGGGTGGCGCCCGCGAACGCGGTGGGGCCGGGCAGTTCGGAGTTGACCGGCCAGCCGCTGCCGAACCAGCGGAACTGGTCGTGGGCGCGGGCGACGGCCGCGTCCCGGTCGGTGTCGTAACAGATGGGCAGCTGGCCGATCTTGGGCTTGCCCGCGCCGCCGTGGCTCTCGAACGCGGAGATCAGTTCGGGCCTCGGTTCCGTGGCGATCACCAGGTCGGCGAGGTGACCCGCCAGCTCGCACGAGCGGTCTCCGGAGACGGCGACACCGATCGGCGGGGGCGCGTCGGGCAGATCCCACAGTCTGGCGTTCTCGACGTCGAAGTGGGCGCCGTGGTGGTTGACGTTCCCGCCGGCGAAGAGCGCGCGGATGATCTCGACCGCCTCCTCCAGCATCTCCAGCCGGACGTGGGCGGCCGGCCAGCCTCCGCCCACCACATGCTCGTTGAGGTTCTCGCCGGAGCCGAGGCCGAGGCGGAAGCGCCCCTCGGAGAGGAGCTGCATGGTGGCGGCCTTCTGCGCGACGATCGCCGGGTGGTAGCGGGTCGTCGGGCACGTCACGTACGTCATCAACGGAATGCGCTCGGTGGCCTGCGCCGCGGCACCGAGGACGCTCCAGGCGTACGGGGCGTGTCCCTGGGAGTCCAGCCAGGGGAAGTAGTGGTCGGAGGTGACGGAGAAGTCGAAGCCGGCGCGCTCGGCGCCGACCACATGGCCGACGAGCTCACGCGGCCCGGCCTGCTCCGTCATCATCGTGTACCCGATCTGCACCATGCCGCTCTCCTCCTCGTGGTGGGGCGCCGTTCGGGGCGCGCTGCGTTTCTCTGGCGGGCGGGCCGAACGTCCGCTCCCCGCCCGGGTGTCACCGTCGCGTGGACGCGCCTGTGCGCCGCCGCTCTACTGCTTCGTCCCGAGCCGCAGGTCGACTTCCTTCTCCTGGTCGCCGGAGGCCGAGCCCTGCTCCCGCACGGCGAACGAGCCGCCCAGCGCGTCACACAGCAGGTCGACGGCGACGTAGCCGCCCTGGAGCGTGGCGGCCACGGAGCCCTCCAGCGAGGTGGGTCCGGTGGGAATGCGCTCCTCGGTCGGCTCGAACTCGGCGGTCCACACGGCGTGCTGCTCGCCGGGCCGCTCCTGGAGCACGTCCTCCGCGGGCCGGTCGGTGGGGAACGCCGTCCGCAGGACGCCGAAGACGGTGGCTGCGTCCTCCTTGGACGCTCCGGTGAGGGACACGGTGACCATGAGGGTCACTCTCCTTTCTGCTCGGGTACGGCTCTGCCGAGGCGGGTGATGTGCGGCGCGCGGGTACGCCCGCACAACTGGCCTTCCGTCACCCGTTCGGCGGTGTCACGGCACGGCTCCAGGCAGGGGCCGCCTCTCCCAGCGTGGCCCGCCCGGGCACGGAGTGCGCGTTCACGGTCTTCACGGCGTTCTCGCTTCCTCCGGAGGGCATGGCACGGCTGGGCGTCCGACGCGAGTACCCCACCGGGGGACGATGATGTCGGTGATCACCGGCCGGTCCCGGCGGCCGATCGACGCGGGCGCCGCTCCCGGCGGAACCGTGGACATCGTGGCGCCCGGCCCGTCGGGCACAGCGGCTCACCTGGTGTTTGACTGCTGATGCCATGACGAGCGCGTCGAGGGGAGATCCGGTGCCGGCCCCGGACGACGACATACTGCTGCTGGAGGACGTCCTGTCCGAGCCGGGTGTCGCGGCCAGGGACTTCGCGGCCGTGGTGAGCCGCTGTGCCGCCGCCCTGGGGGTGCACCAGATCGTGGTGTACCTCGCGGACCTCCAGCAGCGTCATCTGATGCCGCTGACGGAGATCTCGACCCCCCTCGACATCGACGCCTGCCTCGCGGGCTGGGCCTACCGCACCCTCTCCTTGCGCGTCGAGGAGTCCCCCACGGGTGAGGTCATGGTCTGGCTGCCGCTGGTGGACGGCACGGAGCGGCTGGGCGTGATGTGCGTGCACTCCGACGCGGTGGACGCGGCGACCCTGCGCCGCAGCCGCTCGATAGCGGCCCTGCTGGCGATGATGGTGACGTCGAAGCGCGCGTACAAGGAGACCTTCGTCCAGCGCACGCGCACGGAGACCATGCAGTTGCCCGCCGAGATGCTGCGGGCCTATCTGCCGCCCCGGACGATCGGCAACGCGGATGTCATCTCGACCGCCGTACTGGAACCCGCCTACGAGGTGGGGGGCGACGCCTTCGACCACGCCCTGACCGCCACGACACTGCACGCGGCCATGCTCGACTCGATGGGCCACGATCTGGCATCGGGTCTGACGAGCGTGGTGACGCTGGCGGCCTGCCGCAACGCCCGCCGCACGGGCGCCGACCTGCCCGAGCTCGTCTCGTGCGTGGACGAGGCGCTCGCCCACTGGCTGCCGGACCAGTTCTGCACGGGCGTGCTCCTCCAGCTGGAACTGACGACCGGTGCGCTCCGGTGGATCAACTGCGGTCATCCGCCCCCGCTGCTCATCCGGAACCAGCGCCTGGTGGACGACGCGTTGGCCGCCGAGGCCGACCCGCCCATGGGGGCGCCCGCGACGTTGCTCGACGCTCCGCGCAGGGTGCACGAGATCTCCCTGGAACCGGGGGACCGGGTGCTGCTGTACACGGACGGTGTGACCGAGGCCCGTATGCAGGACGGCTCGCTCTTCGGTCTCGACCGGTTCGCCGACTCGGTCATCCGGGCGACGGCCGGAGGGGAGCTGGCGCCCGAGACGCTGCGCCGCCTCATCCACCGGCTCCTCGACTCGGAGCACAGCAAACTGCGGGACGACGCGACCATCCTGATGGTGGAGTGGAAGCCCGCCGCCGTCTGAGACCGTCACAAAAACGGCCTTCCCGGCGATCCACCGATAAAATGATGAAGCCGACTTCACCCCTGGTGTCGGCGACTCCTGTGTGGCGTGCGGTACCGGCGCCACACAGGAATTCCCCGCAGGATCCGGCTCGGCGAGCCGCAGCCGGCGCCGGCGAAGACGCCAACGGAGATCGCGTGTAGGCATCCTCGCGTGGGGCACTCGTCACGAAGAGTCGCATTTCTACACTTTTGCACCAAACATGCGATCCGGAGATGGCCCATGGGAACACCCGGACACAGCCCGCTCCTGACACCCCCCGGTGTCTACGCCCCGCAGGACGACACCGAACTCCTCCTGCGCGCGCTCGCACGCGAACGCGTCGACCCCTCCACCCACGTGCTCGACCTCGGTACCGGCAGCGGCGCCCTCGCGCTGCGGGCCGCCGGGCTAGGCGCCCGGGTGACCGCCGTCGACATCGCCTGGCGTGCCGTGCTCACGACGCGCCTGAACGCGCTCATCGCCCGCAGGCGGGTCACCGTCCTCCGGGGTGATCTCACCGCCGCGGTGCGCGGACGGACGTACGACCTGGTGGTCAGCAATCCGCCCTACGTGCCGTCGCCCGGCGCCCGACCGCCCCGGCACTCCCCCGCACGGGCCTGGGACGCCGGCCCCGACGGCCGCGCGTTCGTGGACCGCGTCTGCGACGAGGCACCCACCGCGCTGCGCACCGGAGGCGTGCTCCTGCTCGTCCACTCGGCCCTCTGCGGCACCCTCGCGACCCTGCGGAGGCTCGCCGACGCCGGGTTCGACGCCTCCGTCACCGACCGCGCCGTCATCCCGTTCGGGCCCGTGCTGAGCACACGCCGGGGATGGCTGCGCCACCAGGGACTGCTGTCCCCCGACCACGACGACCGGGAAGAGCTGGTGGTCATCCGTGCCCAGCACGCCTGAGCGACCGCGACGCGTCACCATGGACCGCGACGGGCCACTTCTCGTCGAGGGGCCGGTCGAGGTGGTCGACGAGGACGGCACGGTCCACACGTCGTGCCGCTTCCGCACGGCGATCTGTACCTGCCGCCGCAGCCGCATCCATCCGTGGTGCGACACCAGTCACCGCCGCCGGACGAAGCGGGAGACGCCATGAAGGGCCCCTGGCTCCCGGCCGCGCGCGGCGACCTGTCGGGCCCGCTCCTGTCGACGCTGCGCTACGGCACCCCGCTCCCCGCACCCGACGGCCTGGAGGAGGCGGACCCGTACGGCGACGACCTGCAGATCACCCTGTACACGCTGTACGAACTCCACTACCGCGGCTTCGCCGAGGTGCCCGACGAACGGGAGTGGGACCCCGGACTGCTCGCCCTGCGGCGGTCGTTGGAGCTGCGGTTCCTCCAGGCGCTGCGCGGCGATGTGCCCGTCGACCACAGCGCCGACACCGCACTCGACGAGTTGCTGGTGGAAGCGGTGGGCCACGACGACACGAGCGTCAGCCACCACCTCCAACGCGACGGCGAACTCTGGCAGTTCCAGGAGTACGCGGCCCTGCGCTCGCTCTACCACCTCAAGGAGGCCGACCCGCACGCCTGGGTCATCCCCCGCCTGCACGGCCGCGCGAAGGCCGCCATGGTGGCGGTGGAGTACGACGAGTTCGGCGCCGGCCGTGAAGAGGACATCCACGCCCGGCTGTTCGCCGACCTCATGGCGGACCTCGGTCTGCGCACGGAATACGGCCACTATCTCGACGCCGCTCCGGCCGAGGCGCTCGCCACCGTCAACCTCATGTCCCTGCTGGGCCTGCACCGCGCTCTACGGGGCGCACTGGTCGGCCACTTCGCGGCGGTGGAGACGACTTCATCCCCGGGATCGCGTCGCTTGGCCGCCGCCCTGCGCAGGATGGGCGTGGGCAAGGCCGCCCAGCGTTTCTACGACGAGCACGTCGAGGCCGACGCCGTGCACGAACAGGTCGTGCGCCACGACGTCGTCGGCGGCCTCCTGGAGGACGAACCCGAACTCGAACCCGACGTCGCGTTCGGTGTGCGGGTCACCGGCCTCCTCGAAGACCGGCTCGCCGCACACCTGTTGGCCTCCTGGCGGGACCAACGCAGCGCACTGCGTGTCCCGCTCGGCGCCCCCGCCTGACGTCGGGATCCCAAGCCGTCAGTTCTCGCGGCTCGACAGGACCTCCTTGACCTTGGCGATGGCGAAGCCCCACCCCTGCGACACGGTCGGCTTGCCGGGCACCGCCACCTCCTCCGGGTTGGTCAGCACGTCCAGCACGACCGGTCCGGGGGTGTCGAACGCCCGGCGCACGCTGTCGTGCAGGTCGGCCGGGTCGGTGACCCTGATGCCGGTCAGGCCGAGCGCCGTGGCGACGGCGGCGAAGTCGGGGTTGTCGAGCTCGGTACCGAACTCGGGCAGCCCCGCCTGCTCCTGCTCCAGCTTGACCATGCCGAGCCGCCGGTTGTCGAAGACGACCAGCTTCACCGGGAGTTGGTACGTCTTGATCGTCATGAGGTCGCCCAGCAGCATGCTGAGGCCGCCGTCGCCGCAGAAGGCGACGATCTGGCGGTCCGGCGCCCAGAGTTGGGCACCGAGGGCCTGCGGCATGGCGTTGGCCATGGAGCCGAGGTTGTAGGAGCCGATCAGGCGGCGGGTGCCGGTCATGGTGACGAAGCGCGAGAGCCAGACGGTGGCCATTCCGGTGTCGGAGGTGAACACCGCGTCCTGTTCGGCGTACTTGTCGACCGCGGCGGCGAGTGCCTCGGGACGGATCTCGTGGTCACGGTTGTCCAGGGCAGCGCGCAGTTTCCCGGTCCAGCGGCGTTCGTGGTCGGGTTCGGCCAGCCTCTGCTGGCCCTCCTGCCACTGCGTGAACCGGTTCCGGGCGTCGTCGAGATGGGCGCGGTCGGACGAGCCCTTCAGCAGGGGGAGCAGGCCGCGCAGCGTCGCGCCGACGTCACCGGCGAGGCCCACGTCCACGGGGACCCGCCGCCCCAGGTGCTCCTCTCGGGTGTCGATCTGCACGACCTTGCAGTCCTTCGGATACCAGTCGCGGTACGGGAAGTCGGTGCCCAGCATGAGGAGCGCGTCACCGTGGTCGAGGGCGTGCGCGGCGGCGGGGTTGCCGATGAGGCCCGTCTGGCCGACCTGGTAGGCGTTGTCGCCCTCGAAGCCCTCCTTCGCCTTCAGGGTCAGCACCATCGGGGCGGAGAGCAGTTCGGCGGCGTCGAGCACCTCGGCGCGGGCGTCGCGGGCGCCGCGGCCTACGAGCAGGGTGACGCGGGAGGCGCTGTTCAGGAGGTCGGCGGCCTCGGCGAGCGCGGGGTCGTCGGGGCGGGTGACGGCGCGGTCCAGGGCGAAGCGGGTCGGCCGGTCCTCCGCGAGTTCCTGGTCGCCGAGGTCGCCGGGGACGGTGAGGACGGCTACTCCGCCCTGGCTGAACGCGGCGCGCACGGCCGATTCGAGCATGCGGGGCATCTGGTCGGGCGAGGTGACGGTGGCGCGGTATACGGCGACGTCGCGGAAGAGGAGGTCGTTGTCGACCTCCTGGAAGTACTCGCTGCCGATCTCGGCGAGCGGGACCTGACCGCAGATCGCGAGGACGGGGGTCCGGCTCTTGGCCGCGTCGTAGAGCCCGTTGAGGAGATGGACCGAGCCCGGTCCGACGGTTCCCATGCAGACGCCGAGCGTGCCCGAGAGCTGCGACTGGGCCCCCGCGGCGAAGGCCGCGGCCTCTTCGTGCCGGCAGCCGACCCAGTCCACCTCGTCCGTGGTGCGGATGGCGTCGGTCAGGGGGTTCAGGGCGTCCCCGACGACCCCGAAGACGTGCCGGACGCCCAGTTCCTTGAGTGCGTCGACGATCACACGGGCGACGGTACGTGTCACAGGAATGCCCTTCGGTCGGGTACGCCCCCTTAGGGTGGCGCGGGGGGAGAGTTTCAGTGCGTGAAGCGGTCCGGGTGGGCCGCTTTCCAGTCGAGTGCCCAGCTGTCGGGGACCGATGCGAGGAGTTGTCCGGGTGTGAGCCATGCATGGAGTTCGGCGTAGGAGCGGACCGTGTGCGGGTCGACCCTCTGTACCAGCATGTGGGGGCGCAGTCCGTGCGGCTCGTCGACACCCATCGCGGCCATGATCTGCAGGGCGCTCTTCACCGTCGCTTCCTGGTAGCGGTGGACGCGCCGGGACTTGTCCTCGACGTCCACGGCCCGTCCGCGGCGTTCGTCCTGGGTGGCGACGCCGACGGGGCACGTGTTGGTGTGGCAGCGCTGCGCCTGGATGCATCCGACGGCGAACATCATGGCGCGTGCGGCGTTGGTGTAGTCGGCGCCCTGGATCAGGCGTTTCACGAGGTCACTGCCGGTGGCGACCTTGCCGCTCGCGCCGATCCTGACGCGGTCGCGCAGGCCGACGCCGACGAGCGCGTTGTGCACGGTCATCAGGCCCTCGCCGAGCGGCAGCCCGACGTTGTCGGCGAACTCCAGCGGTGCCGCGCCGGTCCCGCCCTCGGCGCCGTCGACGATGATGAAGTCGGGGGTGACACCCTCCTCCAGCATGGCCTTGCAGACGGCGAGGAACTGCCGGCGCGAGCCGACGCACAGCTTGAACCCGACCGGCTTTCCGCCGGCGAGTTCCCGCATGCGGCCCAGGAAGCGCACCAGTTCACGCGGGGTGCTGTACACGCGGTGGAAGGGCGGCGAGGTCACCGTCTCCCCCTGCGGCACTCCGCGGACCTCGGCGATCTCCGCGTTCACCTTGGCTCCGGGCAGGACACCGCCGATGCCCGGTTTGGCCCCCTGGCTGATCTTCAGTGACACGCACTTGACGTGCTCGTGCGCGGCCTTGTCGGCGAACTTCCGCTCGTCGAAGCCTCCGTCGTCCGTGCGGCAGCCGAAGTAGCCGGTGCCGATCTCCCAGACGAGGTCTCCGCCGGGCCGCAGGTGGTACTCGGACAGGCCGCCCTCACCGGTGTCGTGGGCGAAACCGCCGAGCCGGGCGCCCGTGTTGAGGGCGAGGACGGCGTTGGCTGACAGGGAGCCGAAGCTCATCGCCGAGACGTTGAGGAGCGCCATGTCGTACGGCTGTGTGCAGTCGGGTCCGCCGATGCGGACGCGGGGCACGTCCTCGGGCACCGGGCAGGGGGCCATGGACGGGGTGAGGTACTCGCTCCCGGCCCGGTAGAGGTCGAGTTCGGTACCGAAGGGCTCCTCGGCCGCGGTCCCCTTGGCGCGCTCGTAGACGATGCTGCGGGTGTCGCGGTCGAAGGGCCGGCCGTCGAAGTTCCGCTCGATGAAGTACTGCTGGAGTTCGGGGCGGAGTGCCTCCAGCAGGAAACGGAGGTGTCCGAGGACCGGGTAGTTCCGCAGCACCGAGTGCCGCCGCTGCACGAGGTCGTGGACGGCAACCACCGAGGCCACGAGCAGCGGGCCGGCCACGCACCAGTACCAGGGGGAGACGAGGACGGCGGCGACGAGGCCGCCCGCTGTCAGCAGGGCGAGCAGGACGACAAGACGTATCTTCAGCACGAGGTCCGTGTGTCCCCGAGTGCGCTCCCCAAAGCCCGTTCCGCGGACCGGCTGCTTTTCTTACTCTGCGTCTTACCTTTCGTCCCCCACCGTGCCGTCGAGGCGGAGCTGGCGCTCGAGCTCACCGCGGATCTCGGACGGCAGCTCGCCCGTGCGGGCCCAGTCGACGATCAGCTCGGCGACATGGCGCAGCTTGATGTTGGTGTTCTGCGAGATCGCCCGCACCGCGTCCCAGCCCTCGTCCGGGGTCAGTTGCCCGACGGCGAGGATGACGCCGATGGCCTGATCGACGACGGCATGGGAGCGCACGGCCTGCTTGAGCTGGAGGTTCTCGCCCTCCAGGCGTGTCACCGCGGCCGCCGAGGTTTCGGCGGGCAGCGGGGTCTGCTCGGTCGTGTCCGTGTCGGACGTCAACGTCGCCTCCGAAGTCTGAGGAGTCCGGCGCCAGTTCCCTTGGTTCTCTTGTCCATGAATCGCGGCGCCGTGCAGCCGACTTTCGAGAGTCGGACGCGGCGCCGTCGCTTTCAGTTGCCGGCAGGGGGTGCCGGTGTCGCCATCGGCCCTCTCTCGCGGTGCGCGTGCGCTTCCTGCGCGTCCGCGGGTGTGCCGCTGTGTCCGTTGTCGTCCTGGGCCATCAGCGCGAGCAGGTCGGCGACCGTCGGCCCGGAGTCGGCCGGGTGACGGAGGGCGGTCCCCTCCTCGATCCGGTACTCGTTCGAACGGCCGTGCCGGGTGTGCGTGAGATAGCCCCCCTCCTCCAGGTCAGCGATGATCTTTCCCACGGCCCGCTCGGTGAGCCGGCAGCGGGCCGCGATGTCACGGATGCGGGTGCCGCGGTCCTCGGCGATCGCGCCCAGCACGCGCGCGTGGTTGGTCAGGAACGTCCATCCGGTGTGTGACTCGGGTACTTCACGCATCTCCGTATGGTAGACACATTATTCCGGCACTGAAAAGGGTGAATTCCAGTTCCTGTGTCCGAGGGGCGTCTCGACGACGTCTCGACGACGTCTCGACGGAGAGAACCTCCAGGCCAAGCGCCCGCCTCCCTCCCGAGAAGCGCGACGCCCCCGCGGATCGCCGGGGCGAACGCGGGGGCGTGAACACCGGTGCGGTGGTCCGTGGTCAGGCGAGGACGGCCGGCCTGAGGACCTCCTCGCACCACTGCGTGAACGTCGTCGGGGTCGAGGTGTCCGGGGTGCGGGGCACACCGGCGTCCAGCCCCTCGTCCTTGGCTCGCATCATGTCCACCATGCCGTGGACGAACGCGTCGCCGAGCCCGTAGCCCGAGAGGGTGCTGCCGAGTTCGTCGAGCCGCTGACGCTCGTAACGCACCGGGCGCCCGAGCACCTCGGACATGATCCGGGCCATGTCGTTCGCCGACAGGTCCTCGGGGCCCAGGACCGGCACGCTGCCCACCCCGGACCAGGAGCGGTCGAGGAGCAGTCCGGCGGCGACGGCGGCGATGTCCCGGGTGGCGGCCGACGGCGCCGTGCGGTCGGGTTCGACGGTGTCGGTGAAGACCCCCTTCTCCCGGATCCCGTCGACCTGGCGCAGCAGGTTGTCCATGAACGACGGGTTCGCCAGCGCCCGATAGGCCACACCGGTGCTCGCGACGAGGTCGTCCATGGCCAGCGAGGCCGTGACGAGCCCGGCCCGGTCCGCGAGGGGGGTGCCCCGGCCGAGCGCCGACACCCCGACGACATGGCCGACTCCGTGGTCCGCGAAGGCCTGCGCGGCGGCTTCGGTGAATCCGGAGAAGGCGGCTTCGAGGCTCTTGGCCTGCGGGTCCGGCGGAACGATCCAGAAAACGGCGTCCGCTGCGGTGAAGGCCCGGTCGACGACCGCGGCGTCGCCGTGCGAACCGACGACGACGTCGACCCGTTCGCGGACGGATGCGGAGAGCTTGCCGGGGTCGCGCACGACGACCCGCAGGTCCTCCCCGTTCGCGTCCCGAAGAAGGGTGTCGAGGACCTGGCTGCCGATGTCGCCCGTGGGCGTCGTGATGACGATCATGGCTCCAGCCTGCGCGCGGCACGGGCGGGCGTCCAATACCTCTCGCCGGACATTGATACCGTCGGGGTATGGATCTCGACCTGCGCAAGCTCCGCTATTTCGTCGCGGTCGCCGAGCACCGGCACTTCGGGCGCGCAGCCGAGGAGCTCTACATCGCGCAGCCCGTCCTCAGCCGGCAGATCCGCGCGCTGGAACAGGAGCTGGGCTGCGCCCTGTTCGTGCGGACGACCCGCAGCGTGCAGCTCACGGCGGCGGGTGAGCAGTTGAGTGAGGAGGCGCCGGGGCTGCTCGCGAGCGTGGACTCGGCGGTCCGCCGCGTCCACGAGATCGGCCGCGGAGTGGAGCGGCTCGTCGTCGCCTTCACCGCCGGACTGCACGTGTCCGACGCCGTGCGGGTGTTCTCCGCCGGGCACCCCGACGTCGAGATCGAGCTGCTCCAGGTGAAGTGGTGGGAGCAGACCGCGCCGCTGCGCGACGGGCGTGCCGACGTCGGATACCTGCGCCGGCCGTTCGACGACAGGGGGCTGCACGCCGTCCCCGTCGGCACCGAGCGGAAGGACGCCTGCCTGCCGGTGACCCATCCCCTGGCCCGTCGATCGGCGCTGCTGATGGCGGACCTGGAGGGCGAGTCGATCCTCGACGCGCGCGAGCGCCGTACGTCGTCGGTGGAGGAGAAGTTCGAGCTCGTCGCCGCGGGGCACGGCATCGCGCTGGTTCCCCACAGCGTCGCACGCTCCTACTCGCGGTCCGACCTCGCGCACATCCCCGTGACGGACGCCGAGCCGGTCGACGTGTGCGTCGTCGTCGCCAAGGACCGGCGCGAGCGTCACGTCCGCGACTTCGTGGCGATCGCCAGGGAGACGCTGGGCGACGGGGTCTCGCCACGGGCGGACGAGGCGCCCTCCCAGTAGCACTGGGGCAGATCGACAGATCCCCCTCCGACTCCCCCACCTCCGCAACGGAGTCGACGGCTCAGGCCGCCACGGACGCCGCGTGGCGCCAGAAGCCCGAGAAGGTGATGCGGTCCTTGGGCAGACCCAGGCGGTGGAGGTGCCTGCGTCCCTCCTGCGCCAGGGTCGACTCACCGACGACGAAGGCGTACCCGGCGGCGTCGGCGGAGGTGAGCCGACGGAGTTCACGGAGTGCGGCGGTGCCGGCGACGGATCCGTCGTCGTCGCGCACGACCCAGGTGACGGTCACGCCGGGCGGCGCGTCCAGGGTGCGGCGGTCGGCGGCGGTCGGCACCTCCTGGATGAGGCGGCCGACGGTGTCGCGGGGCAGCGAGCGCAGGATGCCGGTGGTGGCGGGCAGGCCGGTCTCGTCGGCGACGATGACGACCTCGGACGCGTCCGGCGGGCAGTCGAAGAGGACACCCTGGTCGAGGACGGCGAGCGCGTCGCCGGGCCGGGCGCGGCAGGCCCAGATGGCCGCGCCGCCCTCGATCTCACCGTCGGGTCCGCAGTGCACGACGAAGTCGATGTCCATCTCCGCCGCCTCGGGACGGAAGTCGGCCACCGTGTAGTTGGCGCAGTGCGGCCGCTCGTCCTCGGGGATGGCCAGGTACGGCTGGTACCAGCGCGTCCCGGTGAACTCCGGCAGCCGCAGCCCGTGTTGGTGCGGGAGCTGGAGGAAGAGGCGGAACCAGTGGTCGTAGCCCTGCCAGGGGAAGTCCCCGAGTTCCGGTCCGGCGACCGTCACGCGGCGCAGGGACGGGGAGACGCGTTCGGTGCGCAGGACGTGGGCGCGGAACATCCTGGGCTGCTGCGGCGTGAGCCGGTGGATCTTCGCCATGGCGCGAAGGGCTCCTCATCTGAGATGGATCCGGAATGATCGATAGCACTAAGGGTAGGCTAACCTTATCGCCGTGAGTTCCGGTGATGAAGCAATCGAGATCCCCCGTGCGCGCGGTCATGAACTGTCCGCCCGGGACGTGACCGTGGCGTACGACGGAACGGACGTGGTCCACCAAGCGGCGATCACGCTCCGGCCCGGCGACGTCACCGCTCTGGTGGGCCCCAACGGCAGCGGCAAGTCGACGCTGCTGCGCACCCTGGCGCGTCTCCAGCGCCCGCGTACCGCCACCCTGACCCTCGACGACGGGGACGAGCCGGCCGACGGCCTCGCGCTGACCGCCCGTGAGTTCTCCCGCCGGGTGGCGCTCCTGACCCAGGGGCGGCCCACGCCGAGCGGTCTGACCGTGCGGGACATCGTGGAGTTCGGGCGCTATCCGCACCGGGCACGCTGGTCGAGAGCCGACCCCGGCGGCCCGGACGCGATCCGGCGCGCGCTCGCCATGACCGACCTCGACGACCTCGCCGACCGGGGTGCCGAACACCTCTCGGGCGGACAGCTCCAGCGCGTCTGGCTGGCCGGTTGCCTCGCCCAGGAGACCGGAGTGCTCCTCCTGGACGAGCCCACCACCTATCTCGACCTCCGCTATCAGGTCGAACTGCTGGACCTCATGAGGGACTTGGCCGACGAGCACGGCATCGCCGTCGGCGTCGTCCTGCACGACCTGGACCAGGCGGCCGCCGTGGCCGACCGGATCGCCCTGCTACGGGCCGGACGGATCATCGCCGACGGCAGACCGGAGGACGTCCTCACGGCCGACCGCCTCACCGACACGTACGGCATCCGCATCGATGTCGACACCGACCCTCTGACCGGCCGCCTGCGCACCCGCGCCGTCGGCCGCCACCACGCACGAACCGGAAGGCTCAGCACCACCTCATGAGACGCCACCTCCTCGCCCTCACGGCCGCGTCCGCCGCGGCGCTCGCCCTGGCCGGCTGCGGCACGACCGAGCCCGCCTCGACGAACGCCGCCGCGAAGGGCACCCGGCACATCACCCTGACCGACGCGACCGGCGCGAAGATCAAGCTCGACGGGCCGGCCAAGAAGGTCGTCGCGACCGAATGGAACGTCGTCGAGAGCCTGGTGACCCTCGGCGTCGACCCTGTCGGTGTCGCCGACGTCAAGGGCTACAAGGCCTGGGACACCTCCGCCCCGCTGAAGAACGCGCCGAAGGACATCGGTACGCGCGGCGAGCCCAGCATGGACACGGTGGCCTCGCTCTCCCCCGACCTGATCGTCGCCACCAGTGACCTGCCGGCCGCCGCCGTCAAGCAGCTGCGCAAGATCGCACCGGTGCTGGAGCTGAGCCCTGCCGACGCCTCCGACCAGATCGGGCGGATGAAGGAGAACCTCGACCTCATCGCCCGCGCCACCGGCACCACCGCCGAGGCCACGCAGGCGAACAAGGAGTTCGACGCCAAGGTCGCCGAGGGCAGGAAGGCGCTCGCCGACGCCGGGCTGGCCGGACGGTCCGTCGCCTTCGCCGACGGCTGGGTCGCCTCCAACCAGGTCTCCGTCCGCCCCTACACCAGCGGATCACTGATCGGCACCGTCAACGAGGCGATAGGCCTGAAGAACGCCTGGAAGGTCAAGGGAGACAAGAGCTACGGCCTGGGCAGCACCGACGTCGAGGGCCTGTCCGGTCTCGGCGACCTGGACTTCGCCTACATCGGCAACGCCAGCGAGCCCTCCGACCCGTTCGCCAAGGACCTCGCCAAGAACTCCGCCTGGACCTCGCTCCCCTTCGTGAAGAAGGACAACGTGCACCGGCTGCCCGACGGCATCTGGATGTTCGGCGGCCCGAAGTCCATGCAGGCCTACGTCGACGCGCTCGTCGGCGCCCTGACGAAGTAGCGCCATGGCCGTCACCGCACCAGCCCCCGCCGTCGGCTCACGGGCCATCACCTCCAGGACGGGCGCGGTCGCGGTGACGGCCGTGCTCGTGCTCCTGGTCGCCGCTCTCGCGGTCGTCGACATCACCCAGGGCACCGCCGCCGTCGGCGCGGCCGAGGTCTGGAAGGCCCTCACCGGCGGAGCCGACCCCGGCGACGCCTCGGTGGTCATCGCCTCCCGGCTGCCCCGGGCGGCCGCGGGCCTCCTCGTCGGCGCGGCCCTCGGCGTCGCCGGCGCCGCACTCCAGGCCGTCAGCCGCAACGTGCTCGCCGCGCCCGATACCCTTGCCGTGAACTCGGGTTCGTACCTGGCTCTCGGTCTGCTCACCGTCACCGGCGCCGGTCTGCCGCTCGTCGCGTCCTCGGGCGTGGCGTTCGCCGGTGCGCTCGCCGCGGCGGCTGTCGTCCTGTCCCTCACCGGACCGGGCGCCGGCACCGTACGGCTGGTCCTGGCCGGCAGTGCGCTGTCCCTCGGCCTGTCCTCCGTCACCGAGGCACTGCTCCTGCTGTACCCGGAGCGGACGAACGGCCTCTACCAGTGGAACCAGGGCAGCATCAGCCAGAACGGGTTCGACGGCGTCCTTCAGATGACGCCCGTCGCGGTCGTCGGCCTCGCCGGACTCCTGCTGGTGGCCCGCCGGGTGGACGCTCTGGCGCTCGGCGACGAGGCGGCCCGCGGTCTCGGCGTACCGGTCCGCGGCACGCGGATCATCGTCGTGGTCTGTGCCTCGCTGCTCGCCGCCGCGGCGGTCACGCTCGCCGGTCCGATCGGCTTCGTCGGCCTCTGCGCCCCAGCCCTGGTCCGCCCGTTGACCCGGCGCGTCAGGCCGCTGGTCCGGATCCGGGCGGGCCTTCCCGTCGCGGGGCTGGCCGGAGCGGCCCTCGTGCTGGGTGCGGACGTCCTGCTCCGCGCGACCGTGAGCCCCGAGGCCGCGGTCGCCGTCCCCACCGGTGTCGTCACCAGCATCCTCGGCGCGGTGTTCCTCGTCGGAATGGCCCTGCGCGTACGGGACACCACCACCGCCACCAGCACGGAACGGCTACGCATCCCGAGCAGGTCGGCCTTCCTGACGACGGCGGCCGTACTCACCGTCGTGCTGGCCGGGACCGTCGTCGCAGCGGTGCTCCTCGGCGACACCAAACTGCTGCTGGGCGACGTGGTCAACTGGGCGCAGGGCAGAGCCGGTCAGTCCGTGTCGTTCGTCCTCGACACCCGGATGCCTCGCGTCCTCGCCGCCCTCCTCGCGGGTGCCGCGCTGGCCCTGTCGGGCACACTCGTCCAGGCCGTCACGCGCAATCCGCTCGCGGAGCCGGGGGTGCTCGGTGTCTCGGGCGGCGGGGCGCTCGGTGCCGTCCTGCTCGTGACGACCGTGCCCCTCGCGGGCTCGTGGAGCATCGCCGGCGCCGCCTTCGCGGGAGCCGCGGTCACCGCGGTCGTCGTGTTCGGTCTCGCGTCCAGCGACGGCTTCGGGCAGAACAGACTGGTCCTGGTGGGCGTCGGCGTGTCCGCGGCGACCACGGCACTCATCAGCCTGTTCATCGTCCTCACCGATCCGTTCAACGCCACCAAGGCGCTGACCTGGCTGTCCGGGTCGACCTACGGGCGCACCCTGCCCGACGCCCTGCCGGTCGCCGCCGCGCTCGCCCTGGGCGTCGTCGTCGCCGTGCTGCGGCGCACGGAACTCGACCTCATCGCCCTCGACGACGACACGCCGAAGCTGCTCGGCCTGCGCACGGCACCCGCCCGGCTCGGCCTGCTGGTCGTCAGCGTCCTGCTGAGCGCCACCGCCGTCGCCGCCGCCGGCACGATCGGCTTCGTCGGCCTGGTCGCCCCGCACGCGGCACGCGCCCTGGTCGGCCGCCGCCACGCCCGCGTGGTCCCGGTCGCCCTGCTCCTCGGCGCGATCCTGGTCTGCACGGCCGACCTCCTCGGCCGCACCCTCATCGCCCCGGCCCAACTGGGCGCGGGAGTGGTCACCGCGGTCATCGGCACGCCGTACTTCCTCTATCTGCTGGTACGGGCACGGCGTTAGGCGGTTTCGACGACTGGATGCTCCCGGGTGCTCGCCATCGCCCGGGAGCATCTTCGTGTCCGACCACCGGAAAGGGACGCGCGGCACGCGCGCTCCGGACAACCGCCGACGCCGACCGGCTCGCAACCACCCCCTGTTGGGGACTACTTGAGTTCGGTCTCCGAGTAGTAGCCGCTGGCGACGAGGACGCTCCTGTAGTTGGTCTTGTCGACGTTCGTCGGCTGGAGGAGGTAGGCCGGGACGACCTTGGCGCCGTTGTCGTAGGTCGCCTTGTCGTTGACGTTCGGCTGCCTGCCGTTGAGTACCTCGTCGACCATGGTCGACGCGACGAGGGCGAGCTGGCTCAGGTCCTTGTAGACGGTCTGCGACTGCTCACCCGCGATGATCGACTTCACCGAGGCCAGTTCCGCGTCCTGGCCGGTGATGACCGGCAGCGGCTTGGCGCCGGAGCCGTAGCCGTCCGCCTTCAGGGCGGCCAGGACGCCCATGGAGATGCCGTCGTACGGCGACAGGACCGCGTCGACCGTTCCGCTCCCGTACGACTTGGCGAGAATCCCTGCCATGCGCTTGCGCGCGGTCGCGCCGTCCCAGCGCAGGGTGGTGACCTCGTCCAGGTCGGTCTGGCCGGACCGGACGACCAGCTGCCTGCTCTCCAGGTACGGCTCGAGCAGCTCCATCGCGCCGCTGAAGAAGTACTTGGTGTTGTTGTCGTCCTTCGAACCGGCGAACAGCTCGACGGTGAAGGGTCCCTTGCCGTCCTCCAGTCCGAGCTTGTCGATGATGTAACGGGCCTGGAGTCGGCCGACCTGGTCGTTGTCGAACGACGCGTAGTAGTCGACGTTCGCGGTGCCGAGGATGAGGCGGTCGTAGGAGATCACCGGTATGCCCGCGGCGGCCGCCCGCTTGAGCACCGTGCCGAGGGACCTGTTGTCGATGGCGGCGACGATCAACGCGTCGACGTGCTGCGTGATCAGGTTCTTGATCTGGGACACCTGTTGGTCGGGCTTGTCGTCGCCGTAGACCAGCGTGGTCCCGTAGCCCTTCTCCCGCAGGTCCTTGACGACGTTGTTGCCGTCCGTGATCCAGCGCTCGGACGCCTTGGTCGGCATGGCTACGCCGACCACGCCCCCCTTGTCGGAGCTGACCTCGCGGGACTCGCCGCAGGCGGACAGGGCGAGGGAGACCGAGGCGGCCCCGGCGATGGCGACGAAGGCGGTTCTTCGGTTGCGCATGGTCATCGTTCCTTGTTCTTCTCGTCATTGAGAAAGAGGTGACGGGCCGTCATGTATCAGGCGGGGAAGGCAGCCCAACCCCCCGACCCGGACGGCCAGTTGTTGCGTTGTTCGAAATTTCGTCATGCGTTCGAAACGGTGGCGTGACCCTAGGAGGGCGAACAGAGGGTGTCAACGGAGAGAGCGGACAACGGGTGGGAAGTGTGAGGGTGGTCGAGTTTCCGGCGCATCACCGAGGCGTCGAAACGCTGCGCGATTGACTAAGCGGGACGTCGTTCCGTATATTAAACGGAACAACGTCCCGCTTGAGCTGCGGTCGGCCCGCGCCGACCGCCGCCCACCATCGCCCCCGCCCGCCGGCATCAGCGCGAGCGGGCAGGAGCGGCCACGAAAGGAATCACGGATCATGACTGAACCCACCACCTCAGGCAGCGGCGACTCGCCCGCGCCCGTCCTCTCGGTCAGCCCGGTGGTGCTCCCCGCTCCCGGCCGCGTCGTGGACCTTCAGGTACGCGTCTCCGCACCTCTGACCGGCACCGGGCTGCCCGTCATCCTCCTGTCGCACGGCCAGGGCCCGTCGAACAACCTCTCCTCGCTGAACGGCTACGCGCCGCTCGCCAACCACTGGGCGGCGCACGGCTTCGTGGTCGTCCAGCCCACCCATCTGAGTTCCCGGTCACTGAGCCTCGACCCGGTCCTGCCCGGGGCCCCGCTGCACTGGCGGTCGCGGGCGGAGGACATGACGCGCGTCCTCGACCAGTTCGACGCGATCGAGGACGCCGTACCGCTGCTCCGCGGCCGGATGGACCGATCCAGGGTCGCCGTGGCCGGGCACTCCATGGGCGGACACACAGCGAGCCTGCTGCTCGGCGCCCGCCTCACGGACCCGCACGACGGGACCGTGGTGAACCTCGCCGAGCCCCGCATCAAGGCCGGCGTGCTGCTCGCCGCTCCCGGCCGGGGCGGAGACTCGCTCAGCGCGTTCGCCGCCGAGAACTACTCGTTCTTCCTCACCACGGACTTCTCCACCATGCGGACCCCCGCACTCGTGGTCGCCGGCGACAAGGACACCTCCACCCACCTGACGGTCCGGGGCCCGGAATGGCACACGGACCCGTACGTCCTCTCCCCCGGCCGCAAGTCCCTGCTCACCCTCTTCGACGCGGAGCACGGTCTCGGCGGGGTCTCGGGATACGACGTCGCCGAGACCACGGACGAGAACCCCGAGCGCGTCACCGCCGTCGCGCGGCTCACCGCGGCCTATCTCCGCAGCGAACTCGACCCGGGGGACTCCACCTGGCAGACGGCCCTCGACACACTGGCGACCGCGTCCGACCCGGTGGGACGGATCGAGTCCAAGTAGTCGAGTGGGCGAGCGCGAAAGGGGCCGAGGAGCAGGTGACCGAAGGCAATCGGTCAGGGTCGTGTTCTCAAGGTCGGGTCAGAACGCGGGCACCTGGCACGAGTACAGGTCTCAGCCGATGGCCACCAGCGTCAGGGCGGCCAGTACGGTGATCATGGCCACCGGCACCATGACGACCCGCGTCCGCTCGATCCATCCGTACACGTGCGTCAGCGCCGGTGACGACCCGCTCGTCGGTCCGGGTGCCGTCCGCTCGGTCCGGCCGTCGGTCATCGGCACGACGGACGACGCGCCGGCGGGGTCTGCGCAAGGGGTGCCGACCGGGGTCACCGCGCCTGCGGGAACGGGGGCGCCCAGCTCACAGCACCACCGGCAGTCGCCCTCCGCACCGCTCAGCCAGTCCGTGCCCGCAGGCCGGACCGAGACCGTGACGGGTCTGTCCTGGTGCCACATCGTCATGACGGGTCCAACGAGACACACCACGGTCGGCCACGTCCGTGCCGGTCATCGTGACCCACCTGACATCAGACGGTGAACGGGCCCCGATTCCCCAGTCCACCGGGCCGGAGCGGTCGACGAACCGTCCCGAGCCCGCACCCGGCCCCTCGGTCGCCGGCCGGACGATCGCGTCGGTGCCCTTCCCGGGGCCGGGCCGGTGGAGGTGGACTGCGACGTGCCGATCGACGGCGAGTCCGAACTCAAGATCGTCGTCCTGACCGCCGCGCACGGCAGCGCGGACGAGACACGCTTCGGGCCCGCGCTCACCACGGCGGCCCACAATCCGGCGGCTTCCGACGGGCCCGTGACGGCTCGTGCGACGCCCTGAAGGCCCCGCCCCACGGAGGAACGGACGTCGGACGCGGGTCAGCGTACGGCCATGCCGTGGGCCCGGGACTCAACGCGTTCCGCCGCTGCGTCCGAGTGGCATGTGAACGAACGCAGTTGGCGCTCGGGGCCGCCCTCCTCACGGCAGGCCGCAAGGGCAGGCGGACGCTCCACGAGGTTCGAGGCAGTCGGCCAGTTCCGGAAAGATCGTTTCGTCGTTATCCCGCCCGAAGGACGATCTTGAAGAACCGTCCCCTCCCAGCTGACCTGCACAGACGACGGAGAAGCACCTTGAACACCCTGACTGTCGGAATGATCGCCGGAGAGTTCCACGCGCGGCGTGTGCGCGGTCTCAAGCAGGACGTCCTGCGGCTGGTGGAGGAGGTCATCGACGACGGTGTCTTCCACGGCGGGCGCCGGATCCGGGAGCTGGAGGCAACGGCCGGGGAGCGCTGGGGCGGCCACGCGCTGTGCGTGAGCTCGGGCACGATGGCCCTGGAGACCGCCGTACGCGCCCTGGGGATCGGCGCGGGGGACGAAGTCATCGTGCCGGCGCTCACGTTCGTGTCGACGGCGTTCGCCGTGGCGGCCGCGGGAGCGGTTCCGGTGTTCGTCGACATCGACCCGTCCACCCGCACCATCGACCCGCGGGCCGTGGCCGCCGCCGTCACGCCGCGCACCCGCGCGGTGATCCCCGTGCACCTGCACGGTCTGATGGCCGACATGACCGCGATCCGCGCAGTGGCGGACACACACGGGCTCGCGGTGATCGAGGACTGCGCGCAGGCGGCGGGGGCCACCGACGCGGGACGGCACGCCGGGTCGATGGGGGACATCGGCTGCTTCTCGATGTGGGTCGGCAAGAACCTCGGCGGCCTCGCCGACGGCGGTCTCCTCCTCACCCGGGATCCCGCGCGTCTGCCCCTGCTCCGCAAGCTGACCGATCTGGGGCGGGACGGGGAGCGCAACACCCATCATGTGCGCGGCAGTCGGGGCCGGATGGGCGAGATCGACGCGGCCGTGATCCGTCACCAGCTCGACCTGCTGCCCGCCTGGACCGAGCGCCGTCGTGCCGTCGCCGCCCGCTACACCGACGCGTTCGCGGGCCTGCCCGTGCACAGGCCCGGCGACGTGGCCGGACGGTCGCACACGTACTACAAGTACCCGCTGACGACGGCCGATCCGGCGGTCGCCGCCTCCCTCATGGCGCATCTGAGCCGCGCGGGCATCACCACCGAGCAGGTGTATCCGCAGGCGCTCCCCCACCAGCCGGCGATGGCCGACATCCCGCACCGGGTGGAAGACATCGACGTCTCTCTCGATGTCGTGCCTCGAACGGTGTGCCTGCCGATCGCCCCGGAGCTGACGGACCAGGAGGCGGACCGCGTCGTCGAAGCCGTCCACGCCTTCCACTCCGACCGAACCTGAGGTCAGCCGGTTCCCGCGTCCGTGCCGCGCGGGTCCCGGAACTGACGGGTGTGCCGGGGTGCGTTGCTCCCGGCACGGCCGTCGAGGAGACCGGCCGGGGGACCGGCCGGTCCCGTACGACCCTGCCGTCCGGCACGGAGGCCGGCGCCCGACGGGAGCGAGCCGGACGCGGCAGGCACCCACGTTGGAAGCCGGTCCAGGTGGACACCAGCCCGGAGCGAGCCGGACGCATCAGGCAACCGCCGGAGCCGGCCGGACGAGGCCGGCGCCTGACCCGATCCAGGATCCAGGTCAAGGTCGGTCGGTGCGCCCGCCCTGACCCCCGACCAGCCGGGCGCACCGGCCTGCCCGGCCACCAGGTGGACCCGTCCGCGCACCGCGCTCAGGACCACCTCGCCCCAAGTCGAGGGCGTCCGCGCCGACCCGCCCCCATCCCGGTCAGTCGTCCCGGGGGAACGGCGGCGCCTCGTCCGGCGTCTCCGCGGCCTGCTTGATGTGCGCCAACCGTCGGTCCCAGTCCGCCGCGAGCGCGGCCATCCACCGGGCCGCCGCGTCCAGCGCCGCGGGCCGTAGCGCGTACCGCACCTCACGTCCCACGCGACCGCCGGACACCAGCCCGGCGGCGTCCAGCACGACGAGGTGCTTGACCACCGCCTGCCGTGAGACGGGGAGTCGTTCGGCGAGCGTCGTGGCAGTGGCGGTGCCCTTCTCGGCCAGCAGGTCGAGGAGTTGGCGTCGCGTCGGGTCGGCCAGCGCACCGAGGACGCTGTCGACATCCTCAGCGCCGCCACCGGGACGTGCTTCGCTCACGTCGAGGGCTGTTCGGCGCGCTTCTTGAGCGCGTCGAGCTCCAGGGGCCAGCCCTGGGTGTGGTCCTTCAGGTTCCGACCCCGGAGTTCCTCGGAAGCGGCCAGCGCCGCGAAGCCGCTCTCGACCACCCGCAGCCGGGTCCGGTCGCCCTCCTCGGTCAGCGTGAACTCGACGAGCGTGCTGTTGTCCTCGCGCAGTTCCTCTCCGGGGAACGCACTCGTCCAGCGGTACGCGAGATAGGTCGGGGGGTCGACCTTCTCCACCCGTACCGGGAAGTCGCCGTGCTCGGAGTTCTTCAGCACCAGCGAATCGCCCTCCTTGGCCACGGTGCCCGGCAGGCTCGCCTTGTCGGCCACCCAGAACCCGGGTTGGGCCACCAGCGACCAGACCCGGTCCAGGGGTGCCTCGATCAGGGTCTCGCGTTCGATCCGGTCCTCGCTCATGAGGGGCTCCTTCGTCGCCACGATCAGATGCAACTCCAGGGTTGCACGACAGCCCACGAGAAGCAACCTCAGGGTTGCACGACCGTCAGGGGCGCGCGTCATGGTCTTCGGATCGTCCCGACTCAGGCCGCCGCCGAATGCGTTGGACAGGCGCGACCGCCGCGCACTGTGATGGCTCCGACCGCCCGCCGTACGCCGCGGGCCGACCACAGGAGCGCACGTGCCCGCGAGGGACACCCCGGACCGCCGTCCCGAGATCGAGGCCGCCCTCGTCAGGCGCCTGGTCGACACGCAGTTCCCCCAGTGGGCCGAACTGCCCCTGCGGCGCGTCGATCCGGCCGGTTCGGACCACGTCATCCACCGCCTCGGCGAGGGACTGGCCGTCCGGCTGCCCCGCCATGCCGGTGCCCTCGGACAGGCCAGGAAGGAGTTCGAATGGCTGCCGCGACTCGCCCCGCATCTCCCCCTGTCGATCCCCGTACCGGTCGCGGTCGGGGAGCCGGACTTCGGCTACCCGTGGGCCTGGGCGGTGTCCCACTGGCTGGACGGTGACGTGGCGACGGCGGCGGCCCTGGCCGACTCGTCCGTGGCCGCCGCCGAGCTGGCCGGCTTCCTCGCGGCCCTGCAGCGCTGCACACCGGACGGCATGCCCACCGAGGGCGCCCGCCCCGACCTCACGGCCAAAGGGCTCGCAGACCGCGACCGCACGACCCGCGCCGCCATCGCCGAGGTCACGGGCACGTTCGACAGCGCGGCCCTGACCGCACTGTGGGAGGCGGCACTGAGCGCCCCGGGATGGGAACGCCCGCCGGTCTGGTTCCACGGCGACTTCCACACCGGCAACCTGCTGACCCTCGACGGCCGGCTCAGCGCGGTCATCGACTTCGGTGGACTCGGCATCGGCGACCCCGCCCCCGACATGACCGTCGCCTTCACCTCCCTGTCCGCGGCGAGCCGGGCGATCTTCCGCGCGGCGCTCGGGGTGGACGACGCGACGTGGACCCGGGGCCGCGGCTGGGCCCTGACCACCGCCCTGAACGCGTACACCTCCTACGCGGACACCGAACCGCGTGTCGCCGCACAGACCACGCGCCAGATCAGCGAGGCCCTGATCGGCTGAGGACCCCGCGGGCGGGCGTGACACATGGCCGGTGGGACGGCCCGCGCCGCGCTGCCGCCGCCCGTCTCCCGGCCGACAATGGACCTACGGCGGGGACGGACCCGGGGAGGCGCCGGGAAGGAGCGTCGATGCCGCAGGGGCTCTTCTCCCCCGCCCGCGTACGGGCCGCGCGGCAGGCCGCGCGGGTCACGGTCGCCTCCCTCGCCGGCTTCTACACCGCGCTCTACGCGCTGGACCGGCCGGTCGTCGCGGTCTACGCCCTCTTCACACCGATCGCGCTCGGCGTCCTCTCCCCCGTGCCCGGCGGCGGCCGGCAGCGAGCGCGCACGGTCCTGCTCGTGCTGCCGCTCGCCGTGGCCCTGACCGCCCTCGGCACCACACTCGCCGTGACCACCGCCTCGGCCGTGGCGGGGATGCTGGTGATCGGTTTCATCGTCTCCTTCGGCGCTGCCTACGGTCCGGCGCCCGCGAGCGTCGTACCGGGGCTGCTGCTCTTCTACGTGCTCGCGTGCTTCCCGCCCTACGCGCCGGAAACGCTGCCGGAGCGGCTCTGCGGCCTGCTCGCCGGTGGCGCGCTGCTGGTCGTGTGCGAACTGCTGCTCCTGCCCGCCTCGCCCTCGCCGCCCTACCGTGCCCGGATCGCCGCCGCCCTCGATCTCGCGGCCGCTGCGGCGGTCGCCGTCGCCCGGGGACACGGCCACGATCCCGAACGGGCGCGGCGCCTGAGGGACGAGGGGCGAGCGCTGCGCTTCTCCCAGCTGCCCCCGGCCTCCCGCCCGACCGGGGCGGGACGGACCGCCCGTGGGCTGGCGCACGCCGGATCCGCCACGCGGCGGGTACTGGACCACTTGGCCCGTACGTTCGAAAGGCCCGCTCCCGAACCGGGCGACGACCCGCACTGCGCGGCGCTGCTGCGTGAGGTCGCCACGGCCTGTACCGCGACGGCGGACGCCCTGCGGGCCACCCGCGCCGTCCCGGGCCAGGAGATGCTGGAGGAGGAGGTCGCCGACTTCGTCGCCGTACGCGGACATCCCTCCGAGAACGGAGCCGCGGCGTCGCCGCGGCTTCTGCGCCACAGGTCCGACGTGCTGGCCACCGCCGCGTCCGCATTGACCGTGCAGACCGCCGTCACCGTCGCGATCGGCGGTCGCCGCAGCTCACCCGGGATGCCGCACGAACAGTTCTGGTACGCGCAACCCTCCACGCGCCGACTCCTGACCGTGCGGCTGACCGGCAACCTCACCCTGCGCTCGGTGCTGTTCCAGAACGCCGTCCGTACGGCTCTCGGGCTCGGGGCGGCCCGGCTCGTGGCCGGAACGCTGGACCTCTCGCACGGATTCTGGGTTCTGCTCGCCGTCCTGACCCTGGGACGCACGACCGCGGGAGCGACCTGGTCCACGGTCCGGTCGGCGGCGGTCGGCACCCTGCTGGGCGCGCTGGCCGCCGGGGTCCTGCTGTTCGGGGCGGGCGACGCCACCATCGTGTACGCCGTCATACTCGTGCCGGCCATGTTCGTGGCCTTCGCCGTGGGACCGATCGCCGGACCCGCCTGGGCACAGGGCCTGTTCACCCTGGTCGTGTCCGCCGCCTTCAGCCAGCTCACCCCGGCCACCTGGCGGCTCGCGGAGGTACGGCTCCTCGACGTCCTGACGGGATGCACGATCGGGCTGCTCTGCGGCGTGCTCGCCTGGCCCGCCGGGGCCCGCGCGGAGGTCCGGCGCAGTGCCGCCGAACTGCTGCACGCCGTGGCGCGCCTGGTCGCGCTCACCACCGCCAACCTGGTCGACGCGCCCGACGAGGCGCGCGCTCGTGACGACGCGACCGAGGAGGCGCTGCGTCTGGCCCGGCACCGGCTCCGGATCGCCGAGGGTGCCTACGCCCAGTACCGGACGGAGGGCGGCAGAGACCCCGGCGGTGGCGGCCCCGACTGGCTCGCCGCGCTCAACTGCGGCTCCCACGCGATGGCCGGGGCGCACTGGCTGCCCCGGCAGGACCACGGCCCCGCGCCACCCAATGCCGTTCGATGGGCCCGGGAGTCGGTCGCCCGGCTGACCACCGCCATGGACCGGGCCGCCACCTTCCCGCCGGGCGGCGTACGCGTGCGACCGACGCCCCTGCCGGCCGAGGTGATCTCGGCGGCTCCAGCGCCCGTGCGACCCACGCTGGTCGACATCGACGGGTGGCTACGGACCCTCGCGGCGGAGCTGGCGACCATCGGCGGGGGTGACACGGACGAGCCGTCGCCGCCCGTGCGGGACGGCGAAACCCAGACACGTCAGCCGCCTGCTCGGTAGCGTGACTTACGGTGATCGCATGGCTGACTTCCAGGACTTCAACTTCAAGCTGCTCGTCATCGAGAAGCTGATGTACTCGGACGAGACGCTGACGCCCCGGTTCAGCCTCGCCGACCTCCTGCGGGCGCGGGGGCTCGGTGACGACCCCTGGTCGTACGCCTACGAGCAGGACGTGTCCCACCAGGTGGTCCCCGAGGCCCGCGCCCACTTCGAGGCCCTGGAGATCGACGACGAACTCCTCCTGACGGTGGACGAGTTGGTTGTCGACGGCGGGCTTCGCGTGTACCAGGAGTGCGCACCCGCCTGGGACGGCGAGGACGAACTCTTCGACGTGGTGTCGCCCGCCGACCTCGACCTGCTCCCCCGGCTCGGACGCGTGGTGAGCACGGTTCCGCTCGCGGAGGAACTGCGCGACGCGCTGGCGAGACGGGGCGTCGTCATCGCCTGAGTACCCGACGGCAGCAGTGTCCCTGCCCCCCTCCCCGCTCCCTCTCCTCGGAAAGCGCCGCTTCGGACAATTGCCCACAAGAGGCGGGCGGCGGGCGCCTGTTGCCGTACGCGCACACAGCTGTCGTCACCGGCCCAGTGGCGTGATCATGGATCAGACACCGACTCGTGCCCGGAAGGAATCACTCGCCATGCCACTGCCCGCCGACCCGACGGTTCTCCATCCCCTGCCCGACCAGCCCCGGGTGGTGCTGCTCAAACCCCTGGTGAAGTCCCCGCTGATCGAGGTCGGGGAGTACTCGTACTACGACGACCCGGACGACGCGACCGCGTTCGAGACGCGCAACGTGCTCTACCACTACGGGCCGGAGAGGCTGATCATCGGCAGGTACTGCGCGCTGGGCACGGGGGTGCGGTTCATCATGAACGGCGCCAACCACCGCATGGACGGCCCCTCGACCTTCCCCTTCCCCACCATGGGCGGCTCCTGGGCCGAGCACGTCGACCTGCTCACCGGCCTGCCGAACCGAGGGGACACCGTCGTCGGCCACGACGTCTGGTTCGGACACGGCACGACGGTCATGCCCGGCGTACGGATCGGCAACGGCGCGATCATCGCCTCCGGGGCCGTGGTCACCTCGGACGTGCCCGACTACGGCATCGTCGGCGGCAATCCCGCCCGCCTCATCCGTACGCGCTACAGCGAAGAGGAGATCGACCGCCTCCTCGACGTGGCCTGGTGGGACTGGCCGGCGGACCACATCACCGAGCACGTCCGCACCATCATGTCGGGCACGATCACCGACCTGGAGGCCGCTGCCCCGAAATCCGGTGCGGGGCCCACCGCTTGATGCGACCGGTCCGCTCGGGAGAGATCGGCCGCCACGGTCAGGCCGGCACACCGTTCGCCACCGACACCTTTTCCCTCCTTGACAAATTTTTTTGTCGGACGGATCCTGGAGCAGTGCTGGACGCCGCCGTGATCGAGGAACCTCAGGCGGCCGAATGCCGTGGGTGTCGTACCGGTACGTCTTCGGTGCGGCCCGCAAGACTCCTCACATAGGGCCACACACCGGACACCTAAGGAACCAGCATGCGCACCCTGATCAGCTCCGCGTTCGTCTCGCTCGACGGCGTCATGGAGGCCCCCGGCGGCGAAGCCGGCTACCGCAACTCCGGATGGACCTTCAAGGAGGTCGAGTTCGTCCCCGAGGCCTTCGAGCTCAAGGGGCGGGAGCAGGAGGAGTCCGCCGCGATCCTGATGGGCCGGGTCAGCTACGAGGCGTTCAGCCCCGTCTGGCCCGACATGCCGGAGTTCGCCCGCTACAAGGACATGCCGAAGTACGTGGTCTCCAGCAACCTCACCGAGGACAAGCTGGTCTCCAACTGGGGCGAGACCACCATCCTGCGCGATCTCGACGAGGTCGCCGCCCTCAAGGAGACCGACGGCGGCCCGATCATCGTGCACGGCAGCGCCGCCCTGAACCACGGCCTCGCGGACGCCGGTCTCGTCGACCGTTATCACCTGCTCGTCTTTCCGCTGCTGCTCGGCGCGGGCAAGCGGCTGTTCCCGGCGACCGACAAGGACACCCAGAAGCTGAAGCTCGTCGAGCACGCGGTGTACTCCAACGGCCTCCAGATGAACGTTCTGGACGTCGTCCGCTGACGACACCCATCAGCGGACCACACCGCCGCGCGGCGGCCTCCCCGAGGAACCACGGCCGAGGCCGCCGAGGCGTTCACCCGGAGCCCGTCGCCCCGCCCGCCGTCACCGCTACCGCCCGTCACGCCTTACCGAAGGTGAGCGCTCACCCGCTCTGCCCCGCCTCCGCGACGAGCATCCGCTCCGGGCCCTCCTGGTCCGCTCCCGCGACGCTCTCGCCCAGCGCTCGCGCCGCGTCCCGCGCCTCCTTGCGGATCAGCCACTCCCGGTAGGCCGGCGCCTGGTGAGCGGCCTCCCAGTACGCCTCCTCCAACTCCTTGTATCCGTTGTCGAGTTCGGCCTCGGTGCGTGCCGCCAGCAGGAGCCGCACGCCGATCGGGTCGCCCTGGAGCGGGCGGATGGCGACGTCGGAGCGAGGGCGTGCGGTGGGCTGGCTGACCGTGACCACCTCGCCGGTGGCGGCCAGCGAGTAGGCGGTCAGGTAGTCGCCGTGCAGCATGTCGGGATCGAGTCCCGCCCCGCGCAGCACGCGACAGACGCCGTCCCACTCGCCGTCGACGGTCGAGTCCACCATCCACTGCTCGTCGGCGAGTTCGGCGAGCGGTACTTCGTGTCGCCGGGCCGCCGGGTGTTCGGGGGCGAGGGTGACGAACTGGGGCTCGCGTTCCACCAGAACGCGCAGGCACAGCTCCGGCGGGACGCAGAGCGGACTGCCCTCGACCTCGTGGACGAAGGCGAGTTCGAGCCAGCCCCCGGCGACCATGCGCAGCAGGGAGTTCGCCGACACGTCCATCCGCAGGGTGGGTTCGGTTCGCGGGACCCGGGTGCGCAGTCTCCGGATCCAGCCGGGCAGGGCGCGGCTGGCCGTGGCGCCGATGCGCAGCCGGCGTTCGTCGGCGGCCCGGGCGACCGCCGCCCTCGTCTCCGTGACCATCGCCGTGAACTCGGCGACGAGAGGCCGCGCCCGGCTCAGTACGGCGTGACCGAGCGGCGTAGGGCGGCAGCCCGTGCCCGCGCGGACGAAGAGCTGGCCGCCGAGGGTCTGCTCGATGCGGCGCAACTGAGTGCTCAACGAAGGCTGCGCGACGCCGAGTTCGCGGGCAGCCTTGTGCAGGCTGCCCGCGTCGGCGATGGCGCAGAGGGCACGTAAGTGCCTCACCTCCAGATCCATGCCGGAAGGGTAGGGCGGCACGGGGCGTCGCACCAGATGTTCAAATCGCGACGAACGCTCACGAGTTGGCCCCGATAGCTCGGTCCTATCCCCTGTTGCCATCATCCGCAGGACCCTTCGCCTGCCCGACACTCCTGCTGAACCCATCGTTCACACCCCACACGAACGAGTAGGAGCACCCCCCATGCTTTCCTCGAAGACGTCCCGCAGACTCGTGGCCCTGGCGCTCGGCACCGGCCTGGTGTCCGCCGCGCTCGGCACCGCGGTGCCGGCGAGTGCCCAGCCGGCCCCGGTCGCCCCGGCCGCTTCCGCGGCCACCGCGAACGCCCGGTACGTCGGTGGAGCCGAAGGCGCCGCCGGCAACAAGGCGTTCTTCGACGCCGTGCTGAAGTCGGTCGCCAAGAGGCAGACGGCCAACCCGTCGCTGGCGTCGGTGACCGTGTACTACAACGCCTCCCAGGCGCCGAGCTTCCGCTCGCAGATATCGAGTGCCGCCTCGATCTGGAACAGCTCCGTGGCCAACGTCAAGCTCCAGTCGACCACGGGAGGCGCGGACTTCACCTACTACGAGGGCAACGACTCGCGTGGGTCGTACGCCTCCACGAACGGTCACGGCAGCGGCTACATCTTCCTGGACTACGCGCAGAACCGGCAGTACGACTCGATCCGTGTCACCGCCCACGAGACCGGACACGTCCTGGGCCTGCCGGACCACTACAGCGGCCCGTGCAGCGAGTTGATGTCGGGCGGCGGCCCCGGCACGTCCTGCACCAACCGCTACCCGAACGCGACCGAGCGCTCCCGCGTCAACCAGCTGTGGGCCAACGGTCTGGCGAAGGCCCTCGCCAAGGTGAACAAGGCCGCCTGACCCCCCACCGGCCGCACAACGGCGTAGGCACCGTACGGGCCGTGGCATCACGCCACGGCCCGTACGGCACGTTCACGACGGAGGGACGGAGACGGGGAGTCGGTCCCGAGCGCCGGGCCGGTCGCCCCGCGGACCCCGTCCTGTCGCTCAGGGGTTACGGCCGATGAAGGCGAGCAGGCGCGTCTGCACGTCGGCGCTGTCGGGGACCTCGACCCGCGGCCCGTACTGACCGCTCTTACGGAGCACGTCGTCGAGCGGCAGCATCCCGTCGAGCAGCCGCGCGCACCTGCCGGGGTCGAGGGTCTCCTCCTGGCCGCTGGCCCGCGCCAGGTCCCAGGTGTGCATGAAGACGTCGGCGGTGTAGAAGCGGTCGACCGCCTGGTCGAGAGGGACCTCGCCGATGTGCGGGTTCGACAGGACCTTGCCCGCGGTGGCCGGATCGTCGAGGAGCGCCTGCACCCCGTCGCTGTGGACCGTCCAGGCCGCGACGGGATCGTCGTCCACCGAGGGCCCCTGGGGGAGTTCGACGCCGGCGCCGGACTTCAGGAAGGCCGGGAACCACTCGACGAGGTGGCGCACCACGTCCCGGGCAACCCAGTCCTCGCAGGGCGCCGGGTTGTTCCACGCCTCCGGGCTGACCCCGCGCACGCGTTCCGTGAAAGCCCCCGCGACGGTGTGGTGTTCGTCGGCTGCGCTCGTCATGGCTTCAGTCCCTTTCCGTCGGTCCGAAGCTCCCCGTCGGAGTCGGTGGTGTCGTCGGCCTCGCCGCTCCCCCGGCCCGCGAGCAGTTCGTCGAGCCGCTCGTAACCCTGCCGGACGCCGTCCTGCATACCGCTCTTGATGATCGCGTCGCGGGCCTCGACGGACTCCATGACCGATGTCGTGGTCACGCGGGTGCGGCCGCCGAGGTCCTCGAAGACGGCCTTCTCCAGGCTGACGCTGTCGGGGAAACCGTCGTAGGCGAAGGTCTGGACGATGCGTTCGTCGGGGCGCACTTCGTGGAACACGCCGCGGAAGCCGTACTCGGTGCCGTCGTCCTCGCGATGCACGTACCGGTAGGCGCCGCCGCTGCGGGCGTCGTACTCGTCGATCCGCATCTCCAGCCGGCGCGGGCCGAGCCACTGGACGACGAGGTCGGGGTCGGTGTAGGCCCTGAACACCCGGTCCGGCGAGGCGTCGAACTCACGGGTGATGACGATGGTCGGCAGCGCCGGGTCGGCCTCGATCTGCGTCTCGAGCCGGCGGTTGACCTCTGTGGTGCTCATGATGCTTCCTCCTTGGGCGTGTTGTCCTGCGCGGGCCGTTCCTCCATCTGCTCGAGTACGGCGTCGAGTCGGCGGAAACGGTCCTCCGCCTCGCGGCGGTATCGCTCGATCCACTTCGTCATCAGGTCGAACACCTCACCTTCGAGGTGGCAGGGCCGCCGCTGGGCGTCCCTGGTGCGACTGACGAGGCCGGCGTCCTCCAGGACCTTGATGTGCTTCGAGACGGCCTGGACGGTCACGTCGTAGGGCTCGGCCAGTTCGTTCACCGTGGCGTCGCCGCCGGCCAGCCTCGCGACGATGTCGCGTCGGGTCGGGTCGGCCAGCGCGGAGAACACCCGGGACAGCCGGTCGTCGACCACTTCCCACCTCCCATATTCAACCCCTCGGTTGAATAACCGTACGACCGCCGACACCTCATTGTCAACCGATCGGTTGAATACGCGCGGGCGCCCCGCCGAGGAGCCCTGCGGCGCGCGACAGCGGACGCCGCACCCTTGCCGAGCAGACATGTACACGCCATGCTTGTCGGCGGCGATCTACCCGCATAGACCCGGGTCCTCGCCGCTCCGTCAGCCGTACCCGCTCCGCTGCAAGCGACCGTCCTTCCCCCACGCCCAGGAGGATCGCCCCAGTGAGACCCCGTCGACCCCGTACGCGCGGCGCCGTCGCCGCCCTCGCCGGAACGCTGCTCGCCCTGTCCGCCGGTCAGACCGCCGTCGCCGCCCGGGCGACCGCGGCGGACCCCGTGACCGCTACCGCCACCACCGTGAGCACCGCACAGGACCGGGCGGCCCGCGCGATCGCCCGCTCCCTGACCGACTCCACCTGGCGCGCCCGCGTACAGCGCGCCGCGCTCACGTCCGCCGACGTGCCCGTCACCGCCCTCGCGGCCCGGGCGGCCGGCCCGCTCAAGGCCACGCTCGCGGCCGCCGACCAGCGGATCGCCGCCGCCAAGGGGCTGGACGCGAAAGCCGGTTCACTGCTCAGGCTGCGCCTGGGCGCCGACGGCATGCGCACGGCGCTCAGCTCCGGGACGGCACCCTGGGTCGCCGCGGCCACCTCCGACGACGACACGCGAACGCTCGTCGCCTACGACCGCCACGGCCGGGCACACACGCTCGACGCCCACGACCCACCTGCCCGCCCCGTGTACGTCGTCGACATCGACGGCTCGGCGGCGCTGGCCGCCGGCCTCGACGTCCTCAGCGACCGGCTCAACCGGTACGGCCTCCGCTCCACGGCCCCGCACGCGCAGCCGCAGGTCGGCCGCTCGGCAGGGGCACGGACGGCCGGAGGGGGCTTCTGGACCAGCCGGATCACGGCCGTGGAGCTCTCGGACGACGAAGAGCCCTGGGCGAAGGGCGACGCGGAGATCTACACCCTCGTCACGGGCTTCGGACAGGACGGCGCGGTGCGGGTCGACCCCGTCGACATGCCGTACCTCGACAACGACGGGACCGTCTACCGGCCGAACCAGGTCCTCGTCAACTGGGCGAACTACAAGTACGACCTGGCCGACGCCGTGATGATGGAGGAGGACGGCAGCACCAACTACCGCGACCTCGCGAAGGCCATCGCTACCGCCCTGCTCACCATCACGGACCAGGGCACCTACATCCCGCTCGTGAACGCCGTGCTGGACGCGATCCCGGACGACTGGTGGACGGACGACCCCGACTACGTCGACTCCTGGTACACCCTCGCCCGCAGCGACACCGGCACCCGCTACGGAGCCCGCGGGAACGGCTGGATGACCGTGGAGCCGTACTTCGTCCAGGAACTCTGACCCGACAGCGCGCCGGTACGCGAGGCGCGAGCGGGCCGGCGGTCACGACCGTCGGCCCGCTCGCGTACGCCCCGGTCAGTGCGTACCTCGTCCCGTTCACGTACCGCCGCTCCCAGCGCGTACGTCGCCCCGTTCGCTTACGTCGTCCTCGCTCAGCCCTTGTCCGGCGCGGGCTCCACGACGGCGAACACGGCGGGTCCCACGGTGAGGGTCCCGTCGGACAGCGGGCGGCAGCGGACCCCGGCGCGGCCGCGCAGTGCCCGCTGGGCACCCGGGCCGAACATCGTGTCCATCCACGCGCAGGGCCGTGCCTCGCCGCGTACGGCCAGGACGACGGGCCCGGTGCCACAGTCCAGCGACACGGTGGCGCCGACGTACGACTCGATGTCGAGGCCCCTCAGCAGGACGTTCCGCCGCGTCGATCGCAGGTCCGCCGTGGCGTCGAGGCCCTCGGGGAAGCGTTCGGCCGCCATGAGCGTGATCGAGGCGTTGCGGTGGGCCGGACGGTTGAAGTACCGGTCGCCGACGATGCCCAGGTCCGCGCGTACCTGGGCGGTCGTCACCAGGTCCTCGTCCGGCAGTGCGGGCGCCCCGTCACGGGGTCGCCCCTCGAAACGGTGCACGGCGGACACCAACAACTGAAGGATTTCCACATGCTGCACCTGATCGAGCCTAAGCGACCGCCCGCAGGTGGCCGGGTCCGGCCCCAAGGAGGCACAAGCCGGACATCGCGCTGACACGGTGACGCCCGGCGTGGCAGGGTCGGCGGTGATCGAGGACAGCAGCGAGGAGAAGGGGGGCCTTTGTGGACAGCCGAACGTGGGACACGCTGGTCGGCTCGATGAAAGGCACCTACGCGACAGGAGTGGGCGAGGGCGCGGTGCCGAAGCCGGTCATCATGCCGCTGGTCCGCGGCGAACTGGTCGGGCTGATCTGGCTCCGCCCGGTCGAACCCGGAGCGGACGCGCTCACCGGGATCGCCGCGCTCTCGAACATCGCCGCGGCGGCCGGGGCGGACGAGGTCGTCCTCGCGTGGGAGTCCCACGACGTCGCCACCGTCTGCCGGCTGCCCTCCGCCGGCCCTGTCCCCTGCCTGAACATGGTCCACGCCACCCCCGCGGGCCATGTGCTGCACCGGTTCCCCTACGACGAGGTGGGGTCCGCCCCGGGGGCGGAGGGCGAGGCGGCGACGGTGAGCATCGCGTGGCAGGCGACCCCGGCACCCCAGGAGGGCGGCGACCTGGTTGCGCCCGTCCGGGCCGCCGTGGACTACGCCTTCACACCGATGGACATGGACCATCCCAATCCCTTCGGTGTCACCGTCGTCCTGATGGAGGAGGACGGCTACACCGTGCGCCTGACCGAGTCGCTGGACCGCTGACGGGCCGGGGACTGCGATCGGCCTGGGACTGCGACCGGCCTGGGGACCGGCCCACGTGACGGTCGCGTTGCGAATGGGTCCTTGTTGACGCGACGGGGGCGCGCATGGCCCATAGTCTGGAAGTGCGCGGCCGGTCCGCGTGCTCAGCGGCGTTCGTGATCGCAGCACAGGAGGAATCGTGTCCGGTCAGTTCGAGGCGACAACCGAGGTCAACCGTCCCGTCGAGGAGGTGTTCGCCTTTCTCGCCGCCGGCACGAACGACCCCAAGTTCAGCCCCAGGGTGCAGGAGATCACGAAGACGCCCGAGGGCCCGACGGCCGTGGGCACGATCTTCACCAGCACGGTGAAGGACGCCGGCATGAAGTCGGCCCGCAGGTTCCGGATCACCGAGTTCGAGGCGCCCCACCTGATCCGCTGGACGGAGATCTCGAAGAACTCCGTGACGGCGGACGAGGGCGGCTACGACCTCGAGTCCACCGGCGACGGCACGACCCGCGTGCGGATCTTCAACGTGCTCAACGGCCACGGCATCGGCAAGCTGCTGGTCGGCTTCGCCCTCGGCGCGGCCCGCAAGGACGCGCCGGCGTTCGGCCAGCGCATCAAGGCCGCGGTCGAGGCGTCCTGACCCGCCGTCCGCCGTCCTCGGCCGGTCCCGTCGGCATCGGCTGAGGACGCCGCAGGGGTACGGGTCGGTCAGGACCTGCTGAGGACGCCGCAGGTACGGGTCGGTCAGGACCTTGGCCGCACCGGTCAGTTGTGACCGGTCGGCCGGGAGCAGGGGTACGGGTCTCGCCTCACAGTCCGACGATCAGGCGGCCGTGACGACCGTCCGCGCAGACCGGTTCGGCGCCGGTGGGTGCGCGGTCGACGTGATCCGGGCCGGTCTGCGCGGGAACGGCCGGCGCCTTCGCCGACGCTCCGCCCTCGTCCTCCCACGCTTCGGCCGGGCTCGGCATCCCCTCGGTCGTGGTCACACCCTGCCGGTCCCCGCACGCCTCGACGAGCGCGCTGGCGGTCAACGGCGGACCGTCATGGTCGGACGCGGCTGCCATCAGCCAGGCCGCCGACTCCGCGTCGGTCTCGGGCGGGATGATCAGGAGATCCCAGCGGCCGGTGCCGTAGGAGAGCAGGAGCAGCTTGTGGGCGTCGATCTCCGGCGTGAACCAACCGACCTTGACGACATGGCCGTTCACGGGAACCTTGCGCGGGATGACCGGCCAGTACTGCGGGTTGACCGCGACACGGGTGATGCGGCCCCACCGCGAGTCAAGTACCTCGGTCAGCTCGGGCAGTTCGATCAGCAGATCCCGTGAACGGGGCCACCAGGCGCCGTCCAGGAGTCCGCGGGCGCCGCCTTCGGTCTTGAGAGCGAGCCGCGCGGCCGGAGTTGCGACGGGTTCGACGGACTCGACGGACTCGACGGACTCGACGGACTCGACGGAGGGCAGGGTGGACAAGGTCGCCGACATGATGCGGGCCTGTCTCCGAGCCGCTTGTCGGCGGCCCGGGTTTCGTGTCTCGCCGAGAACGACCCGGCATGGAAGCCGGTGCACGAAGTGCCCTCGGTACCGTCCACAGTACTCCGCGCACGTCACCCGCCCCGGTCGTGCGACGGGCCACGCCCCGATGCCGAGCGTTCGGGAGTACGGTGAGGGAGCGAGGACTCACTTGTCGCTGTCCCGCCCTGTCCAGCTCTCACCCATCCCGTCACAGGGGCAGCCCCTGACCCCGGCCGCGCCAGCCGCACCGAGGCCGAGGAGTTCCCCATGGCACTCACGTCCACCCCTACTCCAAGGGGTGTCCCGTCCGACAACGCACCACCACCTGCGGTCTACGACGGGACGTCTCCCTTCCCGATCGGTGACTCGCGCACCCCGCGCGGCGGCGGCGAGCGGCTCTACGTGACGGTGACCGCGGTGATCGTGGTCCTGCCGTTCGTCGCCCTCGGCCTGGCCGGATGGCTGTTGTGGGGACGGCTCATCCATCCCGCCGACGTCGTTCTCGCGGGCGTCCTCTACATCGTCACCGGCCTCGGCGTCACCGTCGGCTTCCACCGCGGCCTCACCCACGGCGGCTACCGAGCCGTCCGTCCGGTGCGCGTCGCGCTCGCGGTCGCCGGGTCGATGAGCTTCCAGGGCGACGTCATCGGCTGGGTCGCGACCCACCGCCGGCATCACGCGTTCACCGACCGCCCGGGAGACCCGCACTCCCCGTACCGCTACGGCACCCATCTGCGCGGCCAGTTGCGCGGACTGTTCCACGCACACGTCGGCTGGCTGTTCCGCAGCGAAGCGACACCGGCCGAGCGGTTCGCCCCGGACCTTCTCGCCGACCGCGACATGCGCGCCGTCTCCCGGGCCTTCCCTGCCCTGTGCTTCCTCACGCTCGCCCTGCCCTTCGGTCTGGGGTGGGCGATCGGCGGCAGCTGGGTGTACGGCGTGACCGCCCTGCTGTGGGCGGGACTTGTCCGGATCGCGCTGCTGCATCACGTCACGTGGAGCGTCAACTCGCTGTGCCATCTGATCGGTGACCGTCCGTTCCGGACCAGGCGCCACGACCGGGCCACCAACCTGTGGCCCCTGGCCCTGCTGTCGTTCGGTGAGAGCTGGCACAACATGCACCACGCCGATCCGACGAGCGCCCGTCACGGCGTGGACCGCGGCCAGATCGACCCGTCGGCCGCCACCATCCGCCTTCTCGAACGGCTCGGCTGGGTGTCCGAGGTGCACTGGCCGACAGCGGAGCGCGTCACCGCTCGCCGCCTGTGAACTCAACCGCCTTTCCGTGCAGGTCCGTTGGCTGGAGCCACCATGACCACCGCAGTGCAACCCCCGCTTCCCGAGCGCCCGTTCCTCCGCCTGCGCCTGGCGCCGCACGGCGGGCTGCCCCGAGCCATCGACGGGGCATGGTGGCCGCACTCCGACGACCTGCTCACCGAACTCCCCCAGCTGCTCGCCGGGTTGCCGAGCGCATGGGGCCACATCAGCAGTGTCACGGTCAACAGCGCCGCGTGGTCCGCGCTGCCCGGCCGCATCCTCGTCGTCAACCAGGTCGTACGGCTCACCACGACCGCGACGACGTCCGACCCCCACACCATCGTCCTCGTCGCGCCCGGAGAGGGGCGCTGGGACCTGCTGGTCGTCCCTCCGGGCGCGACCGAGGACGCCGCCGAACCTCTCATGTCGGCCGCTGCGGGCCTCTTCCGCTGACCGGCCGTCGGCGGCACGTCCCACGAACAGCCGGGAGGCCGACCCACGACGGACCCGCCCTGCCCGGCCGGCCGGTGGCGGCGACCGTCACCTCCCCGCCACCGGTCGCGCGTGCCGTTCCCCGTCGTATCCGTACGACGGGGAAGGGCGGCCTTCCTGGTCCACCGCCATGAGGTCGGAGGCGGTCGGCGCCGGCACGGCGACCGCCGTCGCGGCGGTCATCAGCCGGTCCGCCGCGGCGGCGTCGGTCTCCGGGGGGATCACCAGGAGGTCCCAGCGGCCCGCCGTGTAGGACAGCAGCAGGATCTTGTGCTGCTCGAACGGCGAGGTGAACCAATCGACCTTCACCACGTGGCCGTTCACCACGATCCTGCGCGGGATGATCGGCCACTGGAGGGGGTTGACGGCGATCCGCGTGATGCGCCCCCAGAGGGGGTCGAGCACATCGGCCAAGGCGGTGAGTTCGCGGGCCAGATCACGCGTTCGGGGCCACCATGCCCCGTCCAGACCGGTGGGACCGGCCGACGGACTCGGGCTCACGGGCTTCAGGGCGAGACGTGTGGTCGGGGATCTGAAGGGCACGGCACGCGGCGAGGGCTGGTCTGTGGTCGTGGTCATCGTGCGGGACCCGTCCCCGGACCGCCACTCGTACGCGGACGCCCGGTGTCGTGACTCACCAGGAACGACACCGGCATCGGGGCCGGTGCGCGGAATGCTCCCGATGCGTCAACGCTACTCCCGGGAAGGGCAGAACGGACCCTTCGCCGGGGCCCGCTCATCTCCGGTCGGAGCGCCCGGCAGAGGAGCGGCTGGACTCCAGCCAGGAACGTGCCGGTTCCGCCGCTCGGTCGGTGTCCACCGTGAGGTGAAGTCGGGTACCGCCTTCGACGCTCGCGGGGTAGCTGCGCTGTTCGGTGGCTGCGAAGCAGTGCCGGAGCACTTCCGCCACGCGGCGGGCGACCTTCGGGGAGGCGGCTGTGATGCGTACCTCCGCGTGTCCGTCCGACGCGACTTCCGTTGGCTGCATGGCGACCTCGAAGTTCGGCACGCGGCGCCCCGTGGTGCGGGGCGGGGATCAGCGGCCGGATCTTCAACTGTACTCCCGCGTGACTTCTGTCATCCGGGATCCCTTCTGCGATCCCGTGCGGCCTCTGTGATCCCGTGCGGCTTCTGCACCGGCCACCCGACCTCGACGTCCAGCCCCCGGCGTCGCGTCGGCCGTGCGCTGCGTCTCATCTGTCACTCCCGCATCGTCAACGGCGATTCGGACATGAACGGGTGCGGACCGGCCCCGATATCGCGGCACGTCCGGTCCCGCCTCCCCGTCCCCCACGGATTCCGATGCGGCCGAAACACGTGCGTTCGATATCGCGGCACGTGTCGTTGAGTCCGGTGAAAGCAGCCCTCACCACACGAAATCACCTGAGGGGGCGTGCAGTTGACCTCTGCTTCCACCTCCGCCTCAGCAACCTCGCCACCACCGCGGCCGACCGAAAGGACACGCGCATGACCAGCCTGGACGCCATGCCGTCCCCGCACTCCCGACCCGCCACCGGGCACCACGGCACCTCGGCTCTTCTCGTCGACGACTCAGGGCGGTACCTGCTGCATCTGCGGGACGCGAACAAGCCCATCTGGCGGCCCGGCCAATGGGGTCTGCTGGGCGGGGGTACGGAGCCCGGCGAGTCGCCCGCCCAGGGCATCGCCCGCGAGCTCCTCGAAGAGACCGGCCTCACCGTTCCGGATCTCGCACCCTTCCTCGTCGTCGACACCTTCGACGTCGACGGCACACTGACCGACCGCTGCCTCGTCCACGTGGGCACGCTGAACCGGCCGGCCCACGAGATTCCCCTCCACGAAGGCATCCAACTGCGCTGGACCAGCATCACCGAGACGGCGCACATGGCCATGGATCCCGGCACGACGGCGGTTCTCCGCGAGCACCGGAGGGACCCGCGTCCCCGCCTGGACGCCGACGGAGTGCCGCGGACCGTGTGTGTCCGGGAGGGTGGCGAGGTCCGCGCCCGCAGCATCGTGGGCGCCCACCTCGTCCTCGTACGGGACGGTGCGGTGCTGCTCGGCAGACGGCACCCGGACAGCGCGTACGCCCCCTCGACGTGGCATGTGCCGGCCGGGCATCGGGAGCCCGGTGAGTCCGCGCTCGCCTGCATGGTGCGGGAGACCGCGGAGGAGACCGGGATCGCCGTCGAGCCGGACGCGCTCTCCCTCGTCCACACCGTGGACCTGTGCAACCCCGGAAGTCCCTTTCCCCGTGTGCAGTTGTTCTTCGCCGCGGCCCGCTGGAGCGGCGAACCCCGGGTCCTCGAACCCGACCGGTGCACGGCATGGCGGTGGTGGCCCCTGGACGCGCTCCCGGACGACCTGGTCGGCTACACCCGTACGGCACTCACCGCCATCGCCGCCGGGAGCGTCTACACGTCGCTCGGCTGGGCGGAGTGAGGCGCCAGGTCATGTCGGAGGCGGCCCCCGCGACGGCGCGGGGGTCAGGGTGGCGCGGGCGGGCTGTCCGGTGAGCGGCCCGTCGGCTCGGGCGGTGTGCGGAGTTCGCCGATCACTGACCACGCGACCGACACCATCGGCACGGCCACGACGGCGCCGATGACGCCGGCGAGGATGCTTCCGCCGATGACGGAGACCGCGACGACCACGGGGTGCAGGCGGACCGCCCAGCTCAGGACGAGCGGATGCAGTACGTGGCCCTCCAACTGGCCGATGACGACGATCAGGCAGAGCACCACGATCGCGACGACCGGCCCCCTGGTGGCCAGGGCGACGACGGTGGCCACGCCGAGCGCGACGGGCGAGCCCACCAGCGGGATGAACGCCGCGAAGAACTCCAGCAGGGTGAGCGGCAGCGCGAGGGGGACCCCCAGCGCGTACAGGGCGATCCCGACGAGCACGGCGTTGGTGGCGGCCACGATGATGATGCCGCGCGTGTACCCGGCGAAGGACCGCCAGGCCGCGCGTCCCGCCCGGTCCCAGGGGTCGCGTGCGCTCTGCGGGATCAGGTCCTTGAACCAGCGCCAGAACCTGTCCCCTGAGCGGATGAAGAACAGTGAGCAGAACAGGGCGAGCACCAGCCCGGTGACGACCTCCACCGCACGCCCGACGCCGCTCAGGGCGCTGCTGATCAGCACCGACCGGTTCTCGGAGACGAGATGGGCGACCTTGTCCTGGAGGTTCGACAGCACCGCGTGGCTGACGTGGAAGGGGGATCCCTCCAGCCACCGCTCGATGCGCCCCAGTCCCCCGGCGAACTCGTGCCCCAGGCGGCCCGACTCGCCCGCCACGAGCCCGCCGACCAGTGCCAACAGCCCGAGGACGAGCAGCACGCTGCCCCCGATGCTGATCACCACGGCCGGCGTCCGGGGCATGTGACGGGCCAGCAGGTCGGCGAGGGGGCGCAGGACAGCCGTGATGACCAGCGCGAGGAAGAGCGCCACGGCGACGAGTTGCAGTCGGCCCAGGAGGGAGAAGACCGCGTAGGCGACCACGCCGACGACCACCAACCGCCAGGCGTACGCGGCGGCCACCCGGAGTCCGTGGCCCACGGCCGCGCCGTCGCGGCCTGCGCCGCCGGAGCCCGCGGTCGCGACGGCCGTGCGGGCCCGCGCCACGGAACGGGACCCGCGCGCGGAACGGTTCCCGAGCACGACGGAGCGCATCCGGCGTCCGCCGCGCCCCGTGCCGGGCGCGTCCCGCTGCCGGTGCGAACGACGCGGTCCGGCGTTCACCCGTGTGCCACCGCCCTCGCGTCGTCGGGACCGACGCCCCCGTGCTCGCGTACGGGAATCGCCGGGCGACCCAGGTGGCGCGGGGATGCCGCGACCGGGTCGTGATCGGTACTCCCGTGGGCGTCCAGGTCAGCGTGGGGGCGCGTACCGGGGCCCGCAACCCGGGAGTCGTACGGTGACGGCACTCCGGTGACGGGCGGGAGCCGGGGTCCGGTGCCGCCCCGGGAAGGTGGTCACCGGGGCGTCGGCCCTTCCGTCCCGGTGTGCCGGACGTGGCGGCTCGGGAGCCGGGCCCCGCTGGAAGCGACTGTCGGCCGCGGCGGGCGATGCCGTCGGCCGAACGGACTAGTCGATGTTCGCGAAGGTGATGGTGACCGGGTTCTGCTCCAGGCCGGTGTTGCCGACGCTGAAGACGTGTCCGGGGAGGCCCAGGCCGCTGAGGGTGTTGTCCGTGATGGTCTGGGTGGCGGTGGTCCCGTCGCCGTTGCCGTTTCCGGCGTCACCGTCGGCGGCGGCGGTTCCGGCCAGGCCGACCAGCGCGACGACGGCGACGGCGGGGAGGGCGAGAGCGGTGCGGATGCGCATGGGTGTGTCCCTTCGATGTCGGTGGTTCTGCGTTGCACCACCAAAAGCGATCATCATGGCGACACGCGCGGATTGCGCCGTCCCTTGGCGCGCCGCCGAGCGTTCCTCACCCGGGTTCCAGCGATCCGCTGCCCGAGCCGCCCTCGCCGCGTGGCTTTCCCCTGTCAGGATGCGGTCCGACTGGCAGACGATGTCATTACCGGCATTCCCCCCTATATTGGGTCTGTGATCAGGCGGCTGGACGTACTCGACACCGCTGACGACGGCATGACGGAAAGCGAGGTCTTCCGGCTCGCCCTCCAGCACTCCATGGCGGAACTGGGGAGCGTCGGCGGGGCCGTCTATCTGCGGGGCCCGATGTCGGCCCTGCGTCTCGTCTCCTCCGCCGGGCTGCCGGCGTCGCTGACGCGGGCCTGGGAGATCGTCGACCAGAACGGACCCACCGCCACCGCGTGTGCCGTGCGGACCTGCGAACCCGTATGGCGGGCCGCAGTCCCCGCCGACCTCGTGGAGCCGGCGGCTCCGCTGCTGTCGCGGTCCGGCTGGTTCTCCGTACCGCTGGTCGACGGGCTGCGGGCCATCGGTGCGATCACGTGTCTCAGTGGCGACAACCGGGAGCCGACGCCCGAGCAGTGGGCGTTCCTCGCCGCTGTGGCGGACTGGACCATGGGCCGACTCAAGGGGATGCCGGCCCCGGCTCGGCTCGGGACCGATCTCGACTTCACTCCCGTCGGCTCGTGGGAGTGGGACGTGCGCACCGGCGAGCTGCTGTGGGACGCGGCGGCCATGAGCGTCTACCACACCGATCCGGCGGACTTCGTGCCCCGCGTGGAGAGCTGGATGAAGGCGGTGCACGCCGACGACCTCCCCAGCACGCTCGCGGCGGCCGACCGCACCATCCGGACGCACACTCCGTTCGAGGCGGAGTACCGGGTCCGGGGCGGCGACGGGACCTACTCGTGGACGCGCGCGTCCGGTCACGTCGTCCTCGACGACCAGGGGCAGGTCATCCGCATCGTCGGCAAGGGCTGGGCCAGTGACGCCTCGCGGTCCACCCGCCACGCGCTGAGCCGCGCCCTGCAGTACATGAGCGACGCGTTCCTGTCCGTGGACGACGACTGGCGCATCACGTTCGCCAACCTGGAGGCCGAACGCGTTCTCGGTGTTCCCGGCGAGCAGCTCGTCGGACGTGACCTGTGGGGGTTGCCCGCTCTGCGCACGATGCCGGACGTGGCGGCGCGGTGCAGGCGGGGGGCCGAGGAGTCCGTCGCTCTCGGCTTCGACGTCACGATGGCCGACACCGGTCTCTGCTACCACCTGCGGCTTGTTCCGGTCCCGGGCGGTGTCACCCTGTACCTCACCGACGTCACCGACTCGCGGCGCCGTGAGACCGAGCAGGTGGAGGCCATCCGGAGCGCGGCGGAACGGGCGAGTCGTACGGTGGAACTGACCAGTCAGCTCGCCGCGGCCACCACCTCCCACGACGTGGTGAGCGCGATCGCGCAGCGGGTGCTGCCGCCGTTCGACGCCGGGGGCCTGCTGGTGCTGGTCCGCGAGGGCGACAGGCTGGTGCACATCGGGTCGGTCGCCTACCCGGACGCGTTCCTCCGGCAGATGCACGGAACGCAGGGCATGGAGCTGTCCGCCGACCATCCGGTCGGGCGGGCGGTCCTGACGGGTGAGCCCCTCTTCTACTCGTCCCGCGACGAATGGGCGTCCGCGTTCCCCGAGGGCGTCAGCCGGCCCCCGACCACCAAGGAGGCCTGGGCCTTCCTCCCGTTGACGGCTTCCGGCCACACCTTCGGCGTGTGCGTGATCGCCTTCGACACTCCGCGGCGTCTCAGCTCCGAGGAGCGCACGCTGCTGATCACCATCAGCGCCCTCGTGGCGCACGCCCTGGAGCGGGCACGGCTGTACGACGCCGAACTCACCCGCTCGCAGGAACTCCAACGGGCGCTGCTGCCGCCGAGGTTGCCCGTCCTGCCGGAGGTGACCGCGGCGGCCCGGTATCTGCCGGCCGGGCAGACCGCCGACGTGGGCGGCGACTGGTACGACCTCATCCCGCTGTCGGCGGGGCAGGTCGCCCTCGTCATCGGCGACGTGATGGGGCACGGGCTGCCCGAGGCGGCGACGATGGGCCGCGTGCGGACCGCGCTGCACACACTGGCCGCCCTGGAGCTGCCGCCCGACGAGATCATGGGCCACCTGAACGACATCGTCGGCGGCCTCGGTGAACATTCCTACGCCACCTGCCTGTACGCGTTGTACGACTCCACCGACGGCTCGTGCACCGTGGTGCGGGCGGGACATCCACCACCGCTCGTCGTCCTGCCCGACGGGAGCGCCCACTTCCCCGACGTGGCCTCCAACCCCCCGCTGGGCGCGGCGTTCCCGCCGTTCGAGACGACGGAACTCAAGCTGTCGGCGGACAGTCTTCTGGTGCTCTACACGGACGGGCTCGTGGAGTCACGGCACCGTGAGATCGACCAGGGCATGGCCCAGCTCGCCGAGTTGCTCCCCCGGGCCGCCCTGAGCACCGACCTGGAGGACGTGTGCGACGCCGTCACCGTGGGGCTGCTGCCGGGCGGGCAGCCCACGGCGGACGACGCCGCGCTGCTCATCGCGCGGGTGCACGGCGTGGCCGACCGCCAGATGGCCTCCTGGGCGCTGCCCGAAGGGCCGGAGGCCGCGGGTGAGGCCCGCCGGCATGTCCGGGAGCAGCTCGCGCGGTGGGACCTGGACGACCTGGTCATGACCACGGAGCTGCTGGCCAGCGAACTCGTCGGCAACGTCATCCGGCACGCCAGAGGTCCCATCGGCCTCCGGCTGCTGTGCAGCGGGACCCTCGTCTGCGAGGTGTCCGACGCGAGCCTGACCATGCCCCGCATCCGCCGCGCCTCCGAGACCGACGAGGGCGGCCGGGGCCTCCAGCTCATCAACGCCCTCTGCGAACGCTGGGGCAGCCGCTACACCACGGAGGGCAAGGCCATCTGGACGGAGCAGCCGCTTCCGGAGGGAGAGGGGCCCGGGGGCGGGGACATGTCCGGCGGGGGTGCCGACCCCGCGTCCTGACGCAGGACGCGGCACCGGCGTCCCGCCGGGTCACACGACCTCTCCGCCCGACTGCCCGGTGCCACCCGTCCGGTCGGCCTGCTGATACAGCGTCACCAGCACTCCGTGCACCGGCTGATCGCCCGCGTCCTCCTCGGCCTCGTCGACCAGTCGGGCGAGGGTTTCCGCCAGATGCCGCGCCCTCGTCGGACTGAGCCGGAGATGACGCAACGTCAGTTCCACCTCGGCGGGCGAGTGTTCGAGTTCCTGGGCGACGCCTGCGAACATGGCCGCGGTGCCGGCGGGCTGGGGCTCCGTGACCAGCATCCGGCGCGCGGTGCGCTGGTAGTACTGCTCGGTTCCGCCGCGCACCTGGCGGGTCTCGGCGACGTGGACCAGTCCGGCGTCGCGAAGCACCTTGAGGTGATGGCTCACGTTGCCCTTCCTCGCGTCGAGCTGCACCGCCAACTGACTGGTGGTCGCGGGCCTGTGCCCGAGGGCGAAGAGCAGCCGCTGACGCAACGGGTGGGCGAGCGCGGCGAACTGCTCGGGCGCGCTGATCTCCTGGACCTCTTCAGGAGGCCGTATGTGCGAGGGCTCGTCATGCATGGCGAAAAGTGTCTAACTGTCTTGACGCTTTCGCAAGCCCGGTGCTCTACTCGCCGCCATGACGACCCTGACACACCTCAGCCCTGCCCCTGTCATCGACGAGACCGTCCGTCTCCTGACCGAGCACTACGTCTTCCCCGAAGTCGCCGCGGAGTTGGGGTCCCTGCTGCGACGGCGGTTCGCCGAGGGCTCGTACGACGTCGACAGCGCCGAGGAGTTGGGCCGGCTCGTCACCGCGGACCTGCAGTCGGTCAACGGCGACCGCCATCTGAGTCTGAAGTACCACGCAGAGTCGGTACCCGAAGAGCAGGGGGCCGCCGCTCTGGCCGCCATGCGCCGCGACTTCGACAACTCCCTGGGGGGCGCGCCCCGCGTCGAGTTGCTCGACACGGGGGTGGCGGTGGTGGAGCTGGCCCCGGCGTTGTTTCCGCTGGAGTGGGCGGCGGAGCCGCTGACCGCCGCGCTCAGTCTCGCCGCGAACGCCCGCGCCCTCGTCCTGGACCTGCGCGCCAACCTCGGCGGCGATCCGGACACGGTCGCCTTCGTCTGCAGCCACCTGCTGGACGAGCGCACCCACCTGAACACCATGTTCTGGCGCGCCGGCGAGCGCTTCGAACAGTCCTGGAGTCTGCCGCACGTCCCCGGCAGACGGTTCGGCGGCACCGGGCCGGTGTACGTCCTGACCAGTGACCGCACGTTCTCCGCCGCCGAGGAACTCGCCTACGACCTGCAGCAGCTCGGCCGCGCCGTGATCGTGGGTGAGCGCACCCGCGGAGGCGCGCATCCGCGGGAGGGCTGGACGGTGCACCCGCACCTGGAGGCGACGATCCCGGTCGGCCGCTCGGTGAACCCGGTCTCGGGCACCAACTGGGAGGGCACCGGCGTCGTGCCGGACGTCGTCTGCCCGGCCGCCGACGCCCTGGACCGCGCGCACGCGCTGGCGTCGGCGCGGCTCTCGGGCTGACGACGATCGGCAGCTCGCGCGCCCCCACGGCGGGGCTCGTGGTTCAGGGTGCGATCACCAGCCGTTCGATGAGGTCGTCCCGGAGGGTGAACCGGAACCGCAGGTCCACCTGTCCGCCGGGGAAGTCGCCTGCGAGGTGGTGGGTGGCGGTGTAGTGGGTCGCGTCGGTGCGGTGGGCCGCTGTGAGTTCGGTGGTGTACGTGTACTCACTGGCGGCCCGGCCGAGCCAGTCGGCGATGGCCGACGTGCCCTCATGGGTCGTGCCGTCGTCCGTGACGGACGCGTCGTCGGTGAGGGTGGTGAGCGCCGTGGCGGTGTCGCGGTCGCGGTGGGCGGCCAGGTAGCGCGTGACCACCGGGGGAAGTTCGGCGGGGTCGATGGGCGGGTGCTGGTCATGAGGCATGAGGGGTCCCGGGTGAGGAGAGGGCGGATCAGACGGTGGGGGTGGTGCCACCGTCGATGACGTGCTCGGCGCCGACGATCGACGCGGCGCGGTCGGAGACGAGGAAGGTGACCAACTCGGCGACTTCCTCGGGGTGGTTGGGGCGGCCCAGCGGGATGCCGCCGAGTGAGTCCATGAGCTGGTCCAGCGCGGCCTCCCGGCCGATGCCGGCGTTCTCCGCGATCCGGGCGACCAGGTCGTCCGCCGCGGTGGTCCGGACGAAGCCGGGCGAGACCGTGTTGACGCGGACGCCGTGCGGGGCGACCTCGTTGGCCAGTCCCTTGCTGTAGGTCGCCAGCGCGGCCTTGGCGGCGGCGTAGGCGAGCGTGCCGTTCCAGAGCGGCATGCGGCGCTGGATCGAGGTGACGTGCACGATCGCGCCCTTGCCCGCCTCGATCATGCCGGGCAGCAGACCACGGTCGAGCCGGACCGCCGCCAGCAGATTGGTGTTCAGCTCACGCGCCCAGTCGTCGTCGCCCAGTGCCGCGTACCCGCCCGAGGGTGCCTCGGAGCCGCCGACGTTACTGACCAGGATGTCGATGCCGCCCAGGCGGTCGAGTGCCTCGGAGACCACCGTCGCCGCACCTTCGGGGGTGGACAGGTCCGCCGCGATGAAGGTGTCGGGGCTGAGACCGTCGGGCCGGTTGCGGGAGGTCACCAGGACGGTGGCGTCGGCCTGGGTGAGGCGCCGGGCGACGGCGGCGCCGACCCCTCTGGTGCCGCCGGTGACCAGTGCGCGCCGGCCCTTGAGCGAGTCACTGACAGGGCTTGTCATGGAAGGTTCCGTTCCTCGGGTGCGGGCGCGCAGAACGCACCGGCCCCGGTTGCTGCTAAAATAGAAGCTAGTAACTTTCACTTTAGCAGTAACTCTGGGGAGCAGTCATGGCAGGCCGGATCAGGCTGGAGGACCGGGAGTGCCCGCTGTCCACGACGGCGCAGCACGTGGGCGAGTGGTGGACGCTGCTGATCCTTCACGACGCCTTCGACGGGTACACCCGCTTCGACCAGTTCCAGGAGAGCCTCGGGATCTCCTCCAGCATGCTCACCGCCCGGCTGAAGACGCTCGTCGCGGACGGTCTGCTGGAACGCCGGCCCTACCAGACGCAGCCCGTGCGCCACGAGTACGTACTGACCGAACTGGGCCGCTCCCTGCGCCCGGTGATCGTCGCGCTGGCTGCCTGGGGGAACGCCCGGCTCGCGCCGGAGCGGCGCAGCATGATCCTCGTCGACGCCGTGAGCGGCGAGGAGGTGCAACCGGTGGTCGTCGACGCCGGGTCCGGCCGTCGTCTCGACGACAGCGAGGCGTACGTGTTCACCGCGGGGCCGGCCGCGAGTGACGGCATGCGGGCCCGCTACGCCGACACCGTGCCCGCGCGCTCGGCGCTCACCCCTGAGGGCGCGGACAACGGCTGACGTCCGGGCGGTCGGGAGCGGTGTCGACGTTCAGCGGGGTACGACCGGACGCCGAGCAGTCGTCGGGCCGTACGGTCTTCCCCGGGCCCGCTCGACGTGAGGCCGTCGGCCGCCTGGGCCTCCCACTCCCCCGGTGGCAAGGCGGGAAGCCGGCGGATCGTGCCGGCGTCAGGCGACGGGCCCGGATCCGCCGTCACCGCTCGTCGGGTCGTGCTCGGCTCAACTGCGCGCGAACTCCAGGAGGTCGGCGTTGAAGATCTCGGCGAACTTGGGAACCATCGCCAGTCCGTGCGGGGCGCCCGGGTAGACCTTGTAGACGCAGTCCTTGACGAGCTTGGAGGACTTGTCGCCCGCGGCCACCTTGGGGACGATCTGGTCGTCGTCGCCGTGCACGATCAGCGTGGGGACGTCGACCTTCTTGAGGTCCTCGGTGGTGTCGGTCTCCGAGAAGGCCTTGATGCAGTCGTAGGCGCCCTTGATGCCGACCGTCATGCTCCAGAGCCAGAACTCGTCACGGGTTCCCTGCGTGACCGTCGAGTCGTCACGGTTGGCTCCGTAGAAGGGGGCGCTGAGGTCCTTGTAGTACTGCGAGCGGTCCGTCTCGACGCCCTTGCGGATCTCGTCGAAGACCTCGATGGGCAGGCCCTCGGGGTTCGCGTCCGTCTTGAGCATCAGGGGCGGGATCGCGCCGAGCAGGACCAGTTTGGCGACCCGACCGGTGCCGTGCCGGCCGATGTAGCGGGTGACCTCGCCGCCGCCGGTGGAGTGGCCGACCAGGATCACGTCGTGCAGGTCCTCGGCCTCGATGACAGCCGCCAGGTCGTCGGCGTACGTGTCGAGGTCGTTGCCCTCCCACGACTGCCCGGAACGTCCGCCACCGCGCCGGTCGTGGGCGATGGCGCGGAAGCCGTTGTCCGCCATCACCTTCATCTGGGGATCCCACGCGTCCCCGATCAGCGGCCAGCCGTGGGAGAACACGACCGGCTGGCCCGAACCCCAGTCCTTGTAGAAGATCTGCGTGCCGTCCTTGGCGGTGGCGAAGGGCATGTGAATTTTCCTCTCGAACAGGTTCGGAACTCCACGCGTCGCACGATTTCCGTGCTTGATCCGGCTTTTCTGGCGACGCCACGATGAACCGCTTCGGACGTACAGGGAGTCGACGGAGAGGTCGGCGGCGAAGGGCGACCGGAATGAGCACGTCGTCGACCTCACTCTAGCCGAGGCACCGACCTTCAGCGCGTTGGGCGAACAGCCGGAAAAACACCGGAGAACAATGGATTCCGGCCACTCCCCAAACACGTCACCGCGCGGCAGGGCGCGGCTCCTATTACCCTGGCGCCCGTATTCTTCCGTTCCCCGATATCCGGTTCCCGGACCGGATGTCGCTACACGCCGGCCACCCTGTACATGCGCTCCAGGACGCCCACCGTCACCACCGCGTAGGCGAGGTGCGGGACCACGTCGGAGATCCAGTCCGTGGCCGACCAGGTGCGGGGGTCCGTGACGCCGAGGACGGTCATCGGGGCGTTGGTGCCGATCAACGCGCCGAGTGTCGCGACCGTGTACTCCGTGGTCAACGACGGGCGCCAGCCGGCTGCGCGGGCCACCGACAGCACGGCGCCCATGCCAAGGCCGGCGGCGAACCCGGTCATGGGGGCGAGGCCCGCGATCCGGTTCTTCAGCGTCTCGCCCTCGCCCGGAATCCGCACGTGCAGCTTGTCCGCGAGCTTGCGGAGGGTGACCTCGGGCGTCGAACTCGCGGGCCTCGCCCGCCAGGCCATGTCGGCGTAACTGACGATGTTCAGCGCGGTCGTGCCGGCGGCGCCTGCCGCGGCTCCGTAGAGCAGCGGGCGTGTCACACAGGTCATGTCCGTCCCCTCTCCTCGTCCCACTGGGTCACTTCGCCTCGTCCCACCAGTCGCTGACCAGTTCCGCGTACAACTCCGGCCGTTCCTCCCAGCAGAAGTGGCCCGTGTCGATGAAGTCCAGTCGGCTGTGCGGCAGTCGGTCGTGCAGGAACTCGGCGTTCGCCTGCGGCACGACCGCGTCCCGGACACCGGCGATGATCCGCACCGGGGTCCGGATGCCGGGCAACAGGTCGGCGAGGACGGGCAGTTCCGCCGGGTACGCCCGCGCGTAGAGCATCGATTCCACGAAGCGGTCGCCCACGTAGGACGCGTGATAGTCGTCTCGGATCTCGTCGGACGGCGTGAAGCCGTCGATGGTCGACAGCGCGGCGTCGACGATCCGTCGCGGATCGATCCGCCGGTACGGTTCCAGGTCCGGCGCCTCCACCCACTCCTTCAGCGGTCCCGTGAGCTGAAGCGGCACCACGGCTCCCCCACTGCCCACGACCACGCTGCGGAACCTGCCCGGCTGCGCGGCTGCGGCGAAGAGCGTCGACGCCGTGCCGATGTCGGGGCCGACGAGGTGCGGCTGCTCCAGCCCGAAGGCGTCGGCCAGCCGCACGACGAACTCGCCCATCGCCCGCGGTGACCGCAGTGCGTCACGGGACTCCGACCTGCCGAATCCCGGTGGGTCCACGGCTATCAGGCGCGCGCTCCGGGAGAGCCGGGGCCACACCTGCTCGAACGCGAAGACGCTCTCGGGCCAGGGGCTCAGCAGCAGGGCGTCCTGCCGCACGCCGTCCGCGTCTCCACTCCGCGCGAAGCGGACGGAGAGGCCGTCGACGGTGGTGAATTCCGGGCGGACGGACGTGGGCGCGTTCACGGTGGGCACGCCTTCCGGGCCCCGGATGAGCAAGCCATTCATCCACTCTAAAATAGTCCGGTGTCACCGGCCACACGAGGACCGGCCGACGCACCGCAGTAGAATCCCCCACTTCAGGAGCCACTGTGACGGAACGCCCTCCCCTCCCGCCGTTCACCCGTGAATCCGCCCTGGAGAAAGTCCGTCTGGCCGAGGACGGCTGGAACAGCCGTGATCCGCACAAGGTTTCGCTGGTCTACTCCGAGGACTCTCGGTGGAGAAACCGCGACGAGTGGGTCGACGGGCGGGACGAGATCGTCGAGTTCCTGACCCGTAAATGGTCGAGAGAGCTGGACTATCGCCTCATCAAGGAACTCTGGGCATTCGACGGAAACCGTATCGCGGTGCGTTTCGCGTACGAGTCCCACGACGCCGACGGCAACTGGTTCCGTTCGTACGGGAACGAGAACTGGGAGTTCAACGCGGACGGCCTGATGGCGGTGCGGCACGCCTCCATCAACGACGTGCCCATCACCGAATCCGGCCGCAAGTACCACTGGCCGCTGGGCCGTCGGCCGGACGACCACCCCGGGCTCACCGAACTCGGGTTCTGAGGCCGGATCCCCACGGAGGTGGGCACACGTGACAGCCGACGCAGACGAAGAGGGGCGTTACACCACAGCCCTCGACACCGCCGGGCGGCTGCTCGGCGTTCCGCTGACGGGGTTCCTCGAACCCGGCCCCGGTGAGCCCGCCAACGGCGCGGACTTCAAGCGTCTCGCCACCGTCCACACCTTCGGCGACGCGTGGCCGCGCACCGAGGTGCTCGACACCCGGACGCGCGCCCTGGTGTCCGTGACGATCGCCGCGACCCTGGGCACGCTCGAACCGCTGCGGGGACAGCTTCGTATCGCGCTCAACAACGGTGTGACGCCGGAGGAGATCGTCGAATTGTTCATCCACGTCGAGGCGTACGCCGGGGCCGCCCGCGCCTTCGACAGCTACCAGATCGCGCTGCAGGTGTTCGCGGAGGCCGACCGCGCGCGACAGGACGGGTAGGTCGCACCGGTCCGTGAGGGCTGGCGTCCTCGTACCCCCGGGGCCCCGGGTGGCACGCCGGGTGTCACGGCAGCAGGCGCTGTTCCTTCGCCACCGACACCGCGCCCGCCCGGGTGTCGACGCCGAGCTTGTCGTAGATGCGGCCGAGGTGGGTCTTGACCGTCGCCTCGCTGATGAACAGGGCCCTGGCGATCTCGCGGTTGCCGAGGCCCTGGGCGAGCTGGGTCAGGATGTCGCGTTCGCGGTCGGTGAGGGTGGGCCGCGGGCTGCGCATGTTGGCCATCACCCGGCTCGCGACCGGCGCCGACAGGGCCGTGCGGCCCTGGGCGGCGGCCTGGATCGCGGCGAACAGTTCCTCGGGGCGTTCGGCCTTCAGCAGGTAGCCGGTCGCACCGGCCTCGATGGCCCGCGTGATGTCGGCGTCGGTGTCGTACGTCGTCAGCACCAGGACGTGCGGTGCGCGGCCGGGAGCCGCGGTGAGACGGCGGGTTGTCTCCACGCCGTCGATGCCGTCGCCGAGCTGGAGGTCCATGAGGACCACGTCGGGGGCGAGCTTCGCGCTGAGCGCCAGCGCCTCCTCGCCCGTACCGGCCTCTCCGACGACCTCGATGTCCGGCGCGCTGTCGAGCAGGGCGAGCAGTCCGGCCCGGACGACGGCATGGTCGTCGCACAGCAGGATGCGGACGGGGTGGCGTGAGGCGCCGGGCACGGCTGTCATCGGGGGGACTCCAGGGGGATCGCTGCGGACAGGACCGTGCCCTCGCCGGGCGCGGACTCGATGGTGAGGGTGCCGCCGAGCTGGCTCGCCCGTGCGCGCATCGCCGGCATTCCGTGGCCGCGCACCCCGGACGTGGGGGCGGGCGGCTCCCCGGGGGTGAAACCGCGGCCGTCGTCGGCGACGTCGAGGACGACCTGGTCGTCCAGCAGGGTGAGCGTGAGCGTGGCCGTCCGTGCCCCGGAGTGCTCCCGTACGTTGGCCAGGGCGCCCTGGGCGATCCGCAGCAGGGCGGAGCGGACCCGCTCCGGCACGTGCGGGACGCGTCCGGCGTCCTCGACGTGGACGCGGACCGTGAGGCGCTCACCCGACTCGCGCCGGGCGAGCGCGCGCAGTGCCTGCTCAATGCCTGCGCCGCGGGCCAGGTCGGCGGGACCGAGGTCGTGGACGAAGCGGCGGGCCTCGTCGAGGTTGTGCTCGGTGACGGCCTCGGCGGTGCGGACATGGGCGCGCGCCTTGCCGGGGTCGGACTCCCAGACGCGGTCGGCGGCCTGGAGCAGCATTTGCTGGCTCGACAGTCCCTGGGCGAGCGTGTCGTGGATCTCCATGGACAGCCGCTGCCGTTCGCCGAGGGTGCCGGCGCGGCGCTCGGCGGCGGCCAGTTCGCGGCGGGTGCGGATCAGGTCGTCGATGAGGGCGCGCTGGCGTGCGGTCTGCCGTTCCATCTGAAGGAAGACGGCGGTGGCGATCGCGGCGACGGCGGGCGGTGCGAGCAGCAGGTTCGGGTCGAAGCCGCCGGCGAGGCGGAGCTGGGCGGCGGCGACGAACGCCGTCAGCACCACGACGAGCACGAGCGCCGCCCGGGTGGGCAGCATGCGCAGACCTGTGTAGAAGAGCGGCACGGCGCACCAGGCGAAGCTGGGTGCGAGCAGCACGAGGACCACCCACACCGCGACGACGGTGGCCAGCCAGCCGAGCCCGGGGACGGCGGGCAGCGGCCCGCCGGTACGGTTCCGGGCGGTGTCCCGGCCGGAGAGTCCCGCGTGACCGCGAACGGCTCCCGCGGAGGGGACGGCGTAGAGGACGGCCAGGGCGACGGAGAGCGCGATGATCCACGGTGTGCGGGTCTCTCCGGGGTGGCGCAGCAGGAAGCGCGCGAGGGCGCCGCCCAGCAGCAGGAAGAACGCCACGTGCATCACGACGCCGAGCAGGCGGGTGTCCGCCGCGTACCGGGGGTCCGTCCGCTCGTCGGTGCCGCCGCTCCGGACCTCGCCCGTGCCGTCCGCGCGGTCCGCGCCGAGGTCCCGGTCGTCCGTCCGGCCCGTTTCCGCGCCCATGCCGTCCACCTCCTTCACCGCTTCCCTTCGCGCCTCCGGCCTGCCCGAACCCTTCCATGGTGACCCGTCCGGACGGGCCCGGGGTCATCCGATCGGTTGGCCCCGGTGTGGGCCGGTCGGCAGCGCGCGGCGAGCCGGAACGCCGACGGTGACGGGCCTTTGACGGCACCAGGCTGGAGAGCGGAAGAAGCGAACCGCCCTCCCAGACCTGGAGTCGACCTCATGAAGAAGCTCTCCCGCCGTGCCCGTATCGCCACCGGCGGTGCCGTCCTCGCCGCCGTCGCCGCCGGCACGTTCGGCACGGTGTCCGCGAACGCCTCGTCGCCCGCCTCCACCGGCGCCGCTCCCGTGGCGAGCGTGAAGGGCGGCGGCACGGTCACGTCCACCCACCTCTCGATCGACGCCGCCACGAAGGGCGCGCAGGCCGCGCTCGACGCCGCCGAGAAGGAGAACCAGAAGGTGACCGTCGCCGTCGTCGACCGCAACGGCAACACGCTGGTCACCCTGCGGGGCGACGGCGCGGGCCCGCAGTCGTACGAGTCCGCGGAGCGCAAGGCGTACACGGCCGTCTCCTGGAACGCGCCCACGTCGGAGCTGGCCAAGCGCCTGGCGCAGACGCCGAACCTGAAGGACATCCCCGGCACGCTGTTCCTCGCCGGTGGCGCGCCCGTGGACGTCAAGGGTGCCCCGGTCGCGGCGATCGGTGTCGCCGGGGCCCCCTCCGGTGACCTGGACGAGAAGTTCGCGGCGGCGGGCGTGGCGGCGCTGGGCCACTGACCCGGAAGCGGTGCGCCTACCCGCCGGGCCGCGACGGGGTCCAACCGGGTCGGGAGGACCCCGCTCGGGGGCCGGGGCGGGTGGGGTTCCACCGGGTCCGGCGGGGTCCCGCCCGAAGGCCGGTCCGATGCCGACCCGGCGGAGCCCGGCGCGCACCCCTGAACGCATGATGACCTCCGCGGCCCACCACCTCACCGGTGTCCCGTCGCAGGGGCGGCGACCGGCGCGCGGCGCGCCCGCAGGTGTACGACGAAGGAGCACGGCCACATGAACCCGCACGACCTCGCCCTGCTCGACGCCGCCCGTGAGGGCGACGCTGACTCGGTACGTTCCGCGCTCGCCGCGGGCGGCGATCCCGAGGCGCGCGACGCGCACCGTCGCACCCCGCTGCTCCTCGCCTCCCTCGGCGACCACGTGCCGGCGGCGGAGGTGCTCGTCGCCGCCGGTGCGGACCCGGACGCGCAGGACGACCGTGAGGACAGCGCCTGGCTGGCCACGGGTGTCACGGGCAGCGTCGCCATGATGCGGGCGCTCCTCCCGGCACGGCCGGACCTGGCGGTGCGCAACCGCTTCGGCGGCATCGCGCTCATCCCCGCCTCGGAACGAGGGCACGTCGACTACGTTCGCGCGCTGCTCGACGAGACGGACATCGACGTCGACCACGTCAACCGCCTCGGCTGGACCGCTCTGTTGGAGGCGGTGATCCTGGGTGACGGCGGGCGGGCGCACCAGGAGATCGTGGAACTGCTCCTGGCGGCGGGTGCCACGCCCGGACTCCCGGACGCCGAGGGCGTGACCGCCCTGGAGCATGCCGAGCGACGTGGGTTCACGGTGATCGCGGGCCTGTTGAGGACCGCGAACGGGGATCGGTCCTGACCTTCCCGGACAACGGGGCCGTCCGACGGGAAGCGACAGCAGGCGACAGCAGGCGCGAGGACGGCCCGGCCGGTGACACGACGTGTGTCGCCGGCCGGCCCGTCCTTTGTCACCCGGCGGGCCGGCCGTCGCCCCGGTCGCCGGCGCGTCCGAAGAGGTCGCCGGCCACCACGCCGCGCGTGGAGAACGTGACGGGTTCGCCCGGCAGGAAGTCCCCCGGCGGGATGCCGGGGTGGTGGCCGTCCGCCGGTGACGCGTGCCCGGAGCGCGGGCCCAGCGCCAGCCGGGACACGATGCGGTAGCGGTCGCCCCGGTAGATCGAGTGGACGTACTCCACGGGCCGGCCGGCGGAGTCCGAGGTGAGGCGCTCGAAGAGGAGGGCCGGGGAGAGTTCCGGCACGTCGAGCAGGCCTGCCTCGTCACGGCTCACCACGGTCGGTTCGATCGACTGGACCGCCTCGCTGACCTGGATTCCGTGCCGCTCGCCGAGGTGCTCGTACAGGTCGCCGTTCTCCAGTTCGTCACTGGTCAGGTCGGGCACCAGGTCGGCGGGGACGTGCAGGTACTCGATGGCCATCGGCGAGCCGTCGACCAGTCGCAGGCGCGCCACGTAGCGGATTCTGGCCGCGGGCGAGAGGCGCAGTCTGCGGCCGACCCGGGCGCCCGCGGGAAGCGTGCTGAACTCCAAGAGTCTGCTGGTCCACGTACCGGCGGCCTGCGGGAGGCTGAAGTTCTCCCGGCCCGAGACCAGTTCCTGGGTGATCTTCTCGGCGGCCACGAACATGCCCCGGCCGTGCTCGCGCACGAGCAGCCCGGCGACGACGAGTTGGTCGACGGCGGCCCGCAACGTCGGTCGGGAGACGCCGAGTTCGGCGCAGAGCGCACGCTCGGAGGGGATGGCGTCCCCGGGGCGGCGCTCCTCGATGAGTTCGAGGATCGTGTCACGGACCCTCTCGCGCTTGAGGACCGCGCGGGAGGCGGCGGGATCGATCTCCATGCGGTGCTCTCGTTCGTCGTCGTTACCGGGCAACTGGTATGGCCCCTGACCATAACTGGTCTGCTGGACAAGGGCGGCCCTTGAGATCGCGCCGCCCGGACCTCCCCCTCCATTCGACGGCAACCACACCCCTCTTCGCCAAGTCCCCCTTCATTCCAGGGGGGTTGACGCGTGCAATGGTCTATGCCACCTTCATGCGACGTCAACTGGTAAAGCCCATGGGGCAACTGGTCAAGCGTCTAGTGCCGTTCTCCCCACCGTGTTCCTGCGCACCCCCACCCTCCCGCGCCGAACGGGAGCCCCCGAAAGGAACTCACATGAGAAACCGTCCGCCGACCGGCCGCCGCCGTCTGGCCCTCGCCCTGTCCGTCCTCCTCGGCGGCAGTGCCCTGATCGCCCTCCCGACGACCGCCGGCGCCGCCGACGGCGGTGTGGCCGTCCAGTACCGCACCAGCGCGAGCGGAGCCACCGCCGATCAGAGCGAACCGTGGCTCAAGGTGCGCAACACGGGCTCGACATCGGTCCAGTTGAGCCAGGTGAAGATCCGCTACTACTTCAAGGCGGACTCGGCGAGCACCACCTACCGCTTCGCGTGTTCGTGGGCGGTCAAGGGCTGCGCGAACGTCACGGGCACGTTCGGCACGCTGGCCAACCCCACCGCGACCGCGGACCGCTATCTGGAGATCGGCTTCACCTCCTCGGCGGGCACGCTGGCGTCCGGGGCGGACACCGGTGACATGCAGCTGCGCTTCTACCAGGCCAACTGGCAGACCCTGAACCAGGCGGACGACTACTCCTTCAGCGGCGCGCAGACCTCGTACGCGGACTGGAACAAGGTCACCGCGCAGCTCGCGGGAGCCACCGTCTGGGGCACCGCTCCGGCCGGCAACGACCCGACGGATCCGACCGACCCCACCGACCCGACGGATCCCACCGACCCGCCCGGCGGCGGCCAGTCCCTGTTCGACGACTTCAGCTACGCGTCGTACACCGACCCGGCGATCTCCGCCCACGGCTGGAACGTGCGCTCCAACTCCGGCGGTCCCGGGGTCCCCGGCGCCAACTGGGACCCCTCGAAGGTCACCTTCCCCACGGTGTCCGGGAACAAGGTGATGAACCTGGAGACGTCGACCGCGGGTACCGCGGAGTCGACCAAGCAGACCGAGGTCGTCTCCAAGAGCACGAAGTTCAAGAACGGCACCTACGCGGCGCGTGTGAAGTTCGCCGACGCCCCCCAGTCGGGCCCCGACGGGGACCACCTGGTGCAGACGTTCTTCACCATCAACGACCTCAAGGCCCCGATGGCCGACGACTACGCCGAGTACGACTTCGAGTACCTGCCCAACGGCGGCTGGGGCGAGTCGGGCAACATCCTGTACACGACGTCCTGGGAGACGTACAACCCGGATCCCTGGCAGGCGGTCAACCAGCACACCGAGTCGCGCCAGAGCTACGCGGGCTGGCACGACCTGGTGCTCACGATCGACAACAGCAGCATCAAGTACTACATCGACGGACAGCTCTTCGGCACCCATGACGCCCAGTACCTGCCCGAGCGGCCGATGTCGATCAACTTCAACCAGTGGCTGATCGACCTCGCCGGACAGACGTCGACGACATCGCGGGCCTACAACGAGCAGGTCGACTACGTGCTGCACGTCAAGGACCAGGTCCTCACCCCGGCCCAGGTGTCCGCGAAGGTGGCCGCGTACCGCACCGCGGGAACCGCGTTCGTGGACGAGGTCCCGGCCTCCTGACCCGTCCGCTCCCCCGCACGCACGCCGTGAACCCGAGGCCCCGGCCGTGAACGGGCCCGTCCTGGACACAGGGACGGGCCCGTTCACGTGTTCACCCGCCCCAACGGAACCCACGGACAGCAGAGTTGGGGACGAGACCACACCGCACCCGGGTTGGGCGAGTCACCGGCTGAGCACAGTAGGGGTGTGGAATGGACCAGCCTTCTCAGCACCACCATGGGTGCGCTCATCGCCCTTGCCGCTTCCGCGCTCGCCGAACGGCGCCGCTGGCTGCGGGAGAGTGAGCAGCGCACCCGGGACGACCGCCGCGCCTCCTACGTCGCCTTCCTGAACGCCACCGCGGAGGCCAGCGAGATCCTGGTCAACATCGCCCGGGGCCACGACCGCGACGAGATGGCGCTCGCCCGGGCCGCGACCGTCCTGCGCGACAGCAACGTCCTGCCCCGCCGGCTGGAGCTCTCCCTGGTGGCCGAGGACCACGTCGTCCGGCAGGCCACCCACACCGTCGCCCTGCTGCGCACCTACCGCGACACCGTCGCGCAGGGCCTCCCCTTCGACGCGGAGGAGCTGCAGCGCGCCCGCGTCGCCTTCAACGAACAACGCGACCGCCTCACGCAACACATGCGCGGCACGCTCTGACCAGCGCGTCGTCACAGCACCACCCCCGCATGCCGTGACCCAGATCACGCGCCCGTAGTGCATAGCGAAGCGCCCCCCGGCGTCTTTCTCCAGGTGTACGAAGGCGGCAAGTGCGGGGACGGTGCGGATGGGACAGGCAAAGAGCGAGGGGACCGACGGGTTCGACGGATTCGTCGCGGCCCGTTGGTCGGCGCTGTTCCACCTCGCGCGCCTGCTCTGCGCGGGTGACCGGCACCGCGCCGAGGACCTGCTCCAGGAGGCACTGGTCAAACTCTGGTCCGTCTGGCCGAAGGTCGCCGACGAGGCGCCCGAGGCGTACGTGCGCAAGATCCTGGCCCGTGCCGCCGCACGCTCCGCGCGCCGCCGCTGGTGGGGCGAACGCCCCGTCGAGCAGTTGCCGGACCTGGCGCAGACCGGGGACGAGTCCGCCGCCGTCGTGGAACGCTCGCGGCTGGAGGCGGCACTCGCCCAACTGCCGCCCCGGCAGCGGGCGGCGGTCGTGCTGCGCTACTACCAGGACCTGCCCGAGAGGCAGGTCGCGGAGGTCCTCGGTTGCCCGCTGGGCACCGCCCGTTCCCACGCGTCACGGGGTGTGGCGCGCCTGCGTCAGATCCTGGCGGACGTCATCGAGCCGGTGGGGTGAAGGAATCCATGGACCACTTCGAACGGGAGTTGGCGCGGATGATGCGCGACGCCCATGAACACACCCCCTTCGGGCCCGCGCAGCAGGACGGCCTCAGGTCCGGCATCCGCGTACGGCGCCGGATCCGCGCGGCGCAGAAGGCGGCCGGCTCGGTGCTGGCGGTCGCCGGGATCAGCGTCGGTCTCTTCCTGATGCCGCACGCCCAAGACCAGGAGCGCCCGCAGGCACCTCTCCCGCGCCCCGCCACCACCCCCACGTCCCCGACCGTCACCCCGACACCGACCCTGTCCCCCAGCGAGACGCCCAGCGGTTCGGCCACTTCCACGGCCGAGGACGGCGCGGGGACCTCCGTCACACCCGACAGCCCCACCGCGCCCGAGAGTTCGACCTCGGTCGCCACCGATCCGACCGGAGGGGCGACCACCAGCCCGCCGGCCACCACCCCGGTGCCACCCAGCGGGACGCAGTCGACCACCACGTCGAACGTCACGTCCTCGTACCTCGCCGGAACGGACGGCACCGAGTAGCTCCCGCACCCCACGCCCCCTCTCCCGTAGCCACCGCACTCGGACCCGGACGCCGTGATCGCCGTCGGGCCACGAGCCGCTTCCGCCTGCCCGGCGGCAGCGCACAGAACAGGACGAACCGTGATGAAGGCACCGAGTTCCGCTCCCGTGGGCTTCCCCACGCAGGCGATCGTGCACGGACCCCCTCAGGAGCGCCCGCCCATGAACCGACGCCGCGACGAGCGGCCGCACGGGGAGCGGCGGTCCGTGGACCGCCGGCCCGTCCGCGCGGACCACACGGAGCCCGTCCTCGACGTGGTCGTCCCCGTGTTCAACGAGGAGACCGACCTGGAGCCCGGCGTGCGGCGGCTCCACGCCCACCTGCGCGAGACGTTCCCCTACCCCTTCCGCATCACCGTCGCCGACAACGCCAGTACCGACGCCACGCCGCTGATCGCCGCCCGGCTGGCCGCCGAACTGCCCGAGGCCCGGTGGATACGGCTCGACGAGAAGGGGCGCGGCCGGGCCCTGCGCACCGCGTGGTCGGCGTCGCGGGCGTCGGTACTCGCGTACCTGGACGTGGATCTGTCCACCGAACTCAACGCGCTGCTCCCGTTGGTCGCCCCACTGATCTCGGGGCACTCCGACATCGCCATCGGCACCCGTCTCGCCCGGGGCTCGCGCGTCGTCCGCGGTCCCCGGCGCGAGATCATCTCCCGCTGCTACAACGCCCTCCTGCGTTCCGCGCTCGCGGTCGGCTTCTCCGACGCGCAGTGCGGCTTCAAGGCCGTGCGGCGCGACGTCGCCGAACGGCTGCTGCCCCTGGTCGAGGACTCCGCCTGGTTCTTCGACACCGAACTGCTGGTGATCGCCGAGCGCGCCGGGCTGCGTATCCACGAGGTACCGGTCGACTGGGTGGACGACCCCGACAGCCGGGTCGATCTGGTCTCCACAGCCGTGGCCGACCTGCGGGGCATCGCCAGGATCGGTCGCGCGCTGGCCCGCGGCACCCTGCCGACGGCCCGGTTCGGGCGGTCGGCGGGCGGCGGGCCCCCCGACTCCCTCACGGCGCAGCTGCTGCGGTTCGGGGCCGTCGGCGTGGTGAGCACCATCGGGTACGTGCTCCTCTACGCGGCGCTGCGTCCGGTGACGGGGCCGCAGCCCGCGAACGCGTGGGCGTTGCTGGTGTGCGCCCTCGCCAACACCGCCGCGAACCGGCGGCTCACCTTCGGCCTGCGCGGCAGCGGTGGTGCGGTGCGCCACCAGGTGAAGGGGCTGGCCGTCTTCGGCCTGGGTCTCGCGCTGACCAGTGGCTCCCTGGCGGCCCTGCACCGCTGGACGCAGGCTCCCGGACGGGCCGCCGAGATCGCGGTTCTCGTCGGAGCCAACCTGGCGGCGACGCTGCTGCGGTTCGCCCTCCTGCGCACCTGGGTGTTCCCCGCGACCGCCCACGACGACGGCACGAAGGGCGGTCCGCGATGAGCGACCACCCTGTTCGCGTGGGGACTTCACCGCGCGAGGACGGCGCCTCCCCCGTCGCCGGAGGAGATCGGCCCCTCGCCGCCCGGCGACAGGACGGGACAACTCCTTTGCCCGTCGGAGCAGTTCAACCACACGGAGCACCGAACGCCGCCGGACCGCACGAGGGCGCCACCCCGCTCCGGTTCCGCGTCCAGGAGGCGTGGGAGGGACTGTGCCGGTCCGTGCGGCCCCACGTTCCGGTCCTCGCCCTGTACGGCGCGCTGAAGCTGACCGGCTTCTGCGTCTTCATGTTCCTGCTGGACTCCACCGGGGACTTCCGGCGCAAGCACCCCCGCTTCGGGGGCGGCGCCCACGCCTGGGACGTACTCGCCACCTGGGACGGCTGGTGGTACCAGCAGATCGCCGCGCACGGCTACCACCCGGCGCTCGTCCCGGTACCCGGCGCCACCGGCCTGATCACCCTGGAGGGCAACTCCGCCGCGTTCTTCCCGCTGTATCCCGCGCTCATGCGCCTGGTCTCCTCGGGCACGGGGCTCGGCCTGTTCGGCGCGGGGCTGACGGTCTCGATCGTCGCCTCGTTCGTCGCGTCGCTGGGCATCCATGCCGTGACCTCCCGCGTCAGCGGCAGACGCGCCGGACTGGCCGCCGCCGGGCTCTTCGCCGTGTGGCCCGGATCCGGCATGGAATGGTCCGGCTACTCGGAATCGCTCTACATCGCCCTCGCCGCGTGGGCCTGTCACGCCGTCATGCGCCGCGCGTGGCTCACCGCGGGCCTTTTGACCTGTCTGGCCGGCCTCACGCGACCGACCGCCACCGCGCTCATCGCCGCACTGGCACTCGCCGCACTGCTGGAACTGCGCCGCCACCACCGCGAAGTACGCCGCTGGGGCAGCCTTCCGGCCCCCGACGGGAGGCGACGCCGAGGCCCGGTCCTGCGACCGCTCGCGGCCGTCGCGATCGCTCCGCTCGGCCTGGCGGGCTATCTCGGCTGGGTGGGACACCGGATGGGCGACCACGGCGGGTACTTCGCGCTCCAGAAGGGCGCCTGGGCCCACACGTTCGACTACGGCCGGCAGACCTTCGACGTCTTCACGTCACTCCCGGTCGGCCACTTCGACTACCTCTTCGCCTACCCCTACGAAGACCTCATCGGCGCCGCCACGGTCCTGCTCGCGCTGCTCGTCCTGCCGCTGCTCCTGCGGTTGCGCCCGCCGCCGGTCCTGATCGTCCACACCGTGCTGACCATGGCGCTCGTCCTGGGAAGCCAGCAGATCTTCGGCAACGTCTCCCGTTATCTGCTCCCCGCCTTCCCGCTGTTGATCCCCTGCGCCACCGCGATGCGCCGCCTCAGCACTCCGGTGCTGTGCACGGTCCTCGGTATCGCGGCACTCGCCTCCGGTTCGTACGCCGGATACGCCCTGTTCGAGCTGGGAGTGCCGTAGAGAGGTCAACTGCTCCCACAAGCAGAGCAGTTGACCCTCACGCGGGAGGCCTCGCCCCCATACGAGAGCGAACCCCGACTACGGCTTGGCCGGAGCGGCCTGCTGCACGACCTCGAAGGACCACAGCGTGGACCCGCTCGCGGCGGGCTGGGGACGCTCACCGCTCGGTGCGGCCCCGCCCTGGTGGGCGGCCTTCATCGGGCCCTCCATCCAGGCCTGGAAGGACTCCTCGTCACGCCAGCGGGTGTAGACGAGGTAGCTGTCGGTGCCTTCGAGGGGCCGCAGCAGCTCGAACCACTCGAACCCGTCGGAGCCCTCCACCGCGTGGGCACGCGAGGCGAAGCGCTTCTCCAGCGTCTCCCGCTGCTCGGCGGGGACGGTCAGTACGTTGATCTTGACTACGCTCATGCCCCCATCCTGCCGCACGGCGACAGGACCGCGGCGATACGGCCGCCCCGCTCATCGCATCCGCGGGGCGGGACCTCCCGAAACGCCACGCCTGGCGGCGAGGTTGAGGCTGTTGTAGACGCGTCTGAGGTGCTTGGCCACGGCGCAGGGCGCCCGGTCCACGGCACACTGACGGCAGGTGTTCAGGTGCCCTTCGTACGCCATGCGCGCCTGGTCGAGGGAGTCGGTGGGGGTCTGCATCCTTGGCTCCTGCCGCGGGGGGATACGCCGAGCGCACGCGGCGCACGAGAGGGAAGAGCGCCCCGCATAGTTGCCCGAGGCGCCCACCCGCATTTTGATCTTGTTACTTGAGGTAGGGCAAGCCACAGAAGAATCGGTCCGTCCAGAACGCCCCTGCACGTCGATTTCCGTTTCGCACCTTTTCCCTCCCATCGCACGAATTACTCCGTTTGTGTGACGATAGCCACTAGGGCGTGCCCGCTGTATCGCCGGGCACTTCGCACATCTCCACCTCGAGGAGGTCTCGATGACGGACCTGACCAGCAGCCCCGCGACCAGCAAGAACCAGACGGACAAGTCGACGCGGTCCAGCGACCGGGGCAGGGGTGATCCGGCCGGCAGGGGACGGACCACCATCGCCGACGGCGTGGTGGAGAAGATCGCCGCGGCAGCCGCACGGGACTCCATCGGCGTGCACAGCCTCGGCAGCGGCATGGCACGGACGCTCGGTTCCGTCCGCGACCGGGTGCCCGTCGGACGTCCCGGAGCCACCCGTGGAGTGAGCGTCGAGGTGGGAGAGCGTCAGGCGGCCGTGGACCTCGACCTCGTCGTCGACTACGGATACCCCATCGCCGATGTGGCCACAGGGGTACGCACCGACGTGATCTCGGCCGTGGAACGGATGACCGGCCTGGAGGTCGTGGAGGTCAACCTCGCCGTCGACGACGTCCATCTGCCCGACGAAGAGGACGACACACCACAGTCGGAGAGCCGCGTGACGTGACCCGCCGCCCCCCGGCCGGTCACCACGACGGGCGCGGCTGAGGAACCCGCCCGCCCTCACCGACGGTCCGGCCCAGCCCTCGCCGGGCACCCGAGAGCCCGCTTCGAACGAAGAATCCTCAGGAGGTGTGTCGCCGTGGACGAGAAGGACCACCGGCACGATGTCCGGCTGTCTCCGCTCGAACGCGCCGCGCTCGCGGAGATCGAGGAAGGGCTGCGGCACGACCATGTCGAACCGGACCCGCCCCCCACCCCCGCCCGACGGCCGTGGCTCCCGCTCTCGGTCGTGCTGATGCTGATCTGCTCGGTGTTCCTCGCCGTCGTCGGCTATCGCACATCCCAACCCGCCGTCCTCTGGTGCTTCGCGATCCTGTGGCCGCTCACCGTCATCCAGGCCGTCCGGCTGGTACGGCGCTGGATGAGGACCGGCGGCCGCGTCACCTCCTGGCTCTGAACGACCCGATCCCCGGGCCCGGTTCGAGGCGTAGGCCTTCCGGCCCGGTGCGGTCGGGCCGGTAGGCAGTGGCCTGGCGCGGTGACCGGGTCGGCGCGGCTGACGTAGGTCTCCGGTCATCCGCCCCGCCGACGGCGCCGGCCGCTGCTCGCATGGTCGGACCCGCTCGGCGGTGCGACGCTGGAGGGGTGAGGTATCCGTGGGGTGAGTGACCCGGGAGGACCGATGGGACGGGATGTTCCGGCGCTGGTCTTCACCCGCGAGGACCGACGCCAGTACCGGATCAAGATGCAGGACTGTCTCGACGCCTTCGCGCAGATGCTGCGTGAGTCACGGTTCGACGCGGAGCGGCCCCAGGTGGGCCTGGAGATAGAACTGAACCTGACCGACGCCGAGGGCGACCCGGCGATGCGCAGCAGCGACGTGCTCGACGCCATCGCGGATCCCGCCTGGGACTCCGAGCTGGGCCGGTTCAACCTCGAGATCAACATTCCGCCCCGGAGGCTGACCGCGGGCGGCCCCGACGCCTGGGAGGAGGAGATCCGCGCCGCGCTGAACCACGCGGACGAACGCGCCAGGAGCGTGGGCGTCCACCTGATCATGGTCGGCATCCTGCCCACCCTGCGCGAGGAGGACGTGGGCCCGAAGGCACTGTCGGAGAACGCCCGCTACCAGCTGATCAACGAGCAGGTCTTCGCGGCACGCGGCGAGGACCTGCTCATCGAGGTGGACGGCGTCGACCGGTTGCGGACCTACGCGGAGACCATCACGCCGGAAGCCGCGTGCACCAGCACGCAGTTCCATCTCCAGGTGTCACCCGAGGAGTTCGCCGGCTACTGGAACGCGGCGCAGGCGATCGCCGGGGTGCAGGTCGCGCTCGCCGCCAACTCGCCCTTCCTGTTCGGCAAGGAGCTGGCGCACGAGACCCGTATCCCGCTCTTCGAGCAGGCGACGGACACCCGTCCGCAGGAGATCAAGGCACAGGGCGTACGGCCCCGGGTCTGGTTCGGGGAGCGGTGGATCACCAGCGTCTTCGACCTCTTCGAGGAGAACCTCCGCTACTTCCCGGCCCTGCTGCCCCTGTGCGAGGACCAGGACCCCACACAGACGCTGGACCGCGGCGACATTCCCGACCTCGGCGAACTCACCCTGCACAACGGCACGATCTACCGGTGGAACCGTCCCGTCTACGCGGTCGCCCAGGGCAGACCGCACCTGCGGGTGGAGAACCGCGTACTGCCCGCGGGTCCGACCGTCGCCGACACCCTCGCCAACGGCGCCTTCTACTACGGCCTCACCCGCGCGCTCGTCGACGAGGACCGGCCGGTCTGGTCACGGATGTCCTTCTCCGCCGCCGAGGACAACCTGCACGCGGCGGCACGGCACGGCATCGACGCCCGCCTGTACTGGCCCGGAACAGGCGAGGTCCCGGTGCCCGAACTCGTCCTGCGCAGGCTGCTGCCGCTGGCCCACCAGGGCCTGGAGCGCTCGGGCATGGACGCGGCCTGGCGGGAACCGCTGCTCGGCATCATCGAGCAGCGGTGCGTCACCGCGCGCAACGGCGCCGTCTGGCAGAAGGAGATGCTGCACCGCCTCGAAGCCTCGGGCCACCACGACCGCCACGAGGCCCTACGGCTCATGACGCGGCAGTACATCGAGTACATGCACCTCAACGCCCCGGTCCACACCTGGCCGGTGGACTGACGCAGGCGTCCCTCCACCCGGCCGACGGACCGGGCAAACGTCCCTCACCCGGCCCGGCGGTCGCCGCGCTCCTCGCCCGCGCCGCACCCCCGAACGGCACCCCGGCGCGCGCCTGACGTCCGCCGGGTCCCCCTGTCCACCGGGGCCTGCCGGGATGTCCTTCGCGTTCGGTCAGCTCGCGGCGAGGAGCTGGAGCGTGTCGATCACGCGGTTGGAGAAACCCCACTCGTTGTCGTACCAGGCGACGACCTTGATGTGGCGGCCGTCGACGCGGGTGAGGGCCGAGTCGAAGATCGACGAGGCCGGGTTGCCCGTGATGTCGGACGACACGAGGGCGTCCTCCGAGTACTCCAGGACGCCTGCGAGCGGACCCTCCGCCGCGGTCCGGTAGGCCGCCAGCACCTCGTCGCGCGTCACGTCACGGGCCACGGTCGTGTTCAGCTCGACGATCGAGCCGACCGGGACGGGCACGCGGATCGAGTCGCCGGACAGCTTGCCCTCGAGGTTCGGCAGCACCAGGCCGATCGCCTTGGCGGCGCCGGTCGTCGTCGGCACGATGTTGACGCCGGCGGCACGGGCGCGGCGGGCGTCGCGGTGCGGGCCGTCCTGGAGGTTCTGCTCCTGCGTGTAGGCGTGCACCGTCGTCATGAAGCCGTGCTCGATACCGGCGAGTTCGTCGAGGACGGCGGCCAGCGGAGCGAGCGCGTTGGTGGTGCACGACGCGTTCGAGACGATCGTGTGCGTGGCCGCGTCGTAGGCGTCGTTGTTCACGCCGAACGCGAGCGTGACGTCGGCGCCGTCGGACGGCGCGCTGACGAGGACCTTCCTGGCGCCGGCGTCGAGGTGCGCGCGGGCCGCCTCGGCGGAGGTGAAGCGGCCGGTCGCCTCCAGGACGACGTCGACGCCGAGTTCCGCCCAGGGCAGCTGAGCCGGCTCGCGCTCGGCGAGCACCTTGATGCGGTGGCCGTCGACCACCAGGGTGTCCCCGTCGACGGTCACGGGGCGGCCGAGGCGGCCGGACGTCGAGTCGAAGGCGAGGAGCCGGGCGAGCGCGGCCGGCTCGGTGAGGTCGTTGACGGCGACGACCTCCAGCTTGGTGTCGCGTTCGAGCAGCGCGCGCAGCACGTTGCGTCCGATGCGGCCGAATCCGTTGATGGCGATGCGAGTCATGGGTGTTGTCCTTCCGGTCCCTGCGGGTTCCCTCCCAGCCTCGCTCGCGCGCCGCCGCCGTGACACCGGCGAGATCGCCATGGTCCGCAAGGATCGCGCCAGCCGACGGCGGAGGCTACTCGCCCTGGGTGAAGGTGCGCCGGTACTCGCTCGGGCTGGTGCCGAGGATGTGCTGGAAGTGGAGCCGCAGATTGGCGCCCGTGCCCAGGCCGACGCCCGCGGCGATCTGCTCGACGCTCCACTGCGAGCGCTCCAACAGCTCACGCGCCATGTCGATCCGGGCCCGCATCACCCATTGCATCGGGGTGTAGCCGGTGTCGTCGGCGAAGCGACGCGAGAAGGTCCGCGGCGACACCGCCGCGTGCTCGGCGAGTCTGTCGAGGGAGAGGGGTTCACCGAGCCGGTGCAGCGCCCACTCGCGGGTGGCGGCGAACCGTTCGCCCAGCGGCTCGGGCACGCTGCGCGGTACGTACTGGGCCTGACCGCCGCTGCGGTAGGGAGCGGCGACCAGGCGCCGGGCCGCGTGGTTCGACGCGGCCACACCGAGGTCGCCGCGCAGGATGTGGAGACAGAGGTCGATCCCCGAGGCGGCACCCGCCGACGTCAGCACGCTGCCCTCGTCGATGAAGAGGACGTTCTCGTCGACGTGGACGAGCGGGTGCTTCGCCGCGAGCGCCCGGGTGTAGTGCCAGTGCGTCGTGGCGCGCTTGCCGTCGAGCAGTCCCGTCGCGGCGAGCGCGAAGGCGCCGGTCGAGATGGCGGCCAGCCGCGCCCCTCGCTCGTGGGCGGCGACCAGCGCGTCGACGACGGCTCGCGGCGGGTCCTCGCGGTCGGGAGACCGGTAGCCGGGGACGAAGACGATGTCGGCCCACGCGAGCGCGTCGAGGCCGTGGGCGACGTGGTAGGACAGTCCGTCGCCGCCCGTCACGAGTCCGGGTTCCGCGCCGCACACCCGTACTTCGTACGGCATGCTCGCGCGGGTCGTGAACACCTGCGCGGCAATTCCGACATCGAGCGGTTTGGCCCCTTCGAGCACGAGAACGGCGACGCGATGCAGACGGCTTCCTGACACGGTGAAAGCGTACGTGGCCTGCGCTCGCGGGCCGGTCGGCCGGGCCGTGCGGAGGTCCGCCCGGGGGACGGGACGCGCCTCCGCGAGGGACCGAGGCCTCAACGGCGCCGCGCTGTCCGCAGATTACGGCCATATCACTTCGACAACCCCCTTCACGGGAGCCACACATGCCGTGCGAGGATGCGGCCTCCGGTATCGAATACCGGCGTAGAGGGGAACACCATTGAAATCAAGGAAACTGAGCCGTAAGCGGCAACGCGCGACCATAGTCACGGCGGCGGCCGCATCGGTCGTCGCCGGAGCGGCGCTGCTGCCCAACTGGTCCGCGGGCGCGGCGAGTGTCGCCGCCGACCCCAAGGTGGACGCGTCCACGAAGGCCACCTTCCAGAAGCTGGCCGACGCGGTCTTCACCGACCGTACGGACGCCCTGGTGGACAACGGGAAGAGCAAGCGGACCACGTCGCGGTTCTCCGGCGACGTACGTCTGTCCTCCACCCAGACCCGCGCGGAGAAGTCGGCGCTGTCGCAGCTGGAGAGCCGCAAGGCCCGCCTGGCGACGCTGGGCGAGAAGTACCGTGCGGGCAACACGACCGTGTCGCTGGACCGCACGCAGGTGAAGGGCCGTCACGCCACCGTCACCGTCACCGAGACGACGACGCTGACGTACGACGAGGCCAAGGTCAACGAGCCGAAGACCACCGGCTTCCAGGCCCACCACCAGCTGACGTTCAAGGCCGACCACAAGGGTGACTGGCAGCTGACCGGCGTCCGGGACACCGACGACGGTGTCGCGGTCAACCAGGTCGCCACCACCCCGCTCGTGGCCGCTCCGAAGACCGCCGACGACGGGCCGCCCACCGCGACCCGTTCGGCGATCACGAAGAACCCTGCGGCGAAGCCGAAGAACCTCACGGCCTCCGGTTACGACTACAAGGCCATGGCGGCGTACGCGGCCAAGTACTGGAAGACGTACAACCCGGCGTACCCGGACTTCAACGGGGAGGGTGCCGGCGGTGACTGCACCAACTTCGTCAGCCAGTCCCTGAAGGCCGGTGGCTGGAAGCACGTTCCCGGTTACACGAACGACTTCCACAACTGGTTCGGTACCGCGGACATCCAGTCGGACTCGTTCATCGGTGTCAACGAGTTCTCGTGGTTCGCGCTGTCCTCGAAGCGTGTCACCAGCCTCGCCAACGTCTACCAGCTGGACATCGGCGACGTGCTGCAGATGGACTTCAACAAGGACGGGTCCAAGGACCACAGCATGATCGTCACGTACCGCAGCCCGCAGGGTGTGCCGTACCTGTCGTACCACTCCACCAACACCTACAACAGGTCGGTGGCGAGCATCATCGCGTCGTACCCGAACGCCGCGTATTACGCCTACCGCACCTGACGGTCGGCGGAACGGGGCGGGAGTCGGCCGAGTGCCGGGCTCCCGCCCTTTTGCGTGCCGCCCGACCGCATCCGACCCGTGGGCGCCTCCGGACGTCAGAGCCAGGTGGTGCCGAGCCAGGCGGACGCCGCCGCGGCGACCAGCAGGGCGATGTTGAGGCCGATCAGCCGCGCCTCGCCGCGGGAGACATGGACGGCGATGCCCCCGACCTGGATGAGGACGAGGCCCACCGCGGCGGCGACGGCGAGGACGGGCGCGATCCCGGTGAGGGGCGGCAGTATCAGCCCCGCCGCGCCGAGGACCTCCAGCGTGCCGATGACTCTGACCAGCGCCATGGGCACCCGGTCGACCCAGCCCATCATGGGCCTGAGCTGTTCCTGGCTCCGCAGGACCTTCATGCCCCCGGCGTAGACGTAGAACAGCGCCAGCAGCCCCGCGACGATCCAGTACGCGACGTCCATGGTCATTCCCTCGCACAATAGTTACCCGGCGTAAGTTGCCCCATGATGAGTCACCGTCGAGGGGCTCACAAAAGGCACACGGGTGTGCGTCACGCACAGGGAGCTGTCATGTCGGAGTACGAGCACACATGCATGATCCGCGGGGACGGCGGGCGGACGATCCGCGCCGTGCTCGACCGCATCTGCGACAAGTGGACCCTGCTGATCGTGACGACACTCGACCAGGGCCGGCTGCGCTTTACCGACCTGCAGCGGCAGGTCCCCGGGATCTCGCAGCGGATGCTGACGCTGACACTGCGGAACCTGGAACGCGACGGTCTGGTGTCGAGGACGGCGTACGCGGAGGTTCCGCCCCGGGTCGAGTACGCGCTGACCCCGAACGGCCGGAGCCTCATCCCACCGGCGCTCGCGCTGGCCGGCTGGGCGATGGAGCACATCGCGGACATCGAGGCGAGCAGGGCCGCGTACGAGGAACGAACCGGCTGATTCGACCCGACGTCGGGACGGCGTTCCGGCAGATCGCTCTCCCGTCGTCGGGCAACCGAGCGTGGGCCGGACGCCGCACATGCTCTGGGCGGATACTGGACCCATGGGATTCGTCGTCTTCATGACGCTGCCGGGGCTGGTCATCCTGCTGACGGCGGTCGCCTTCGCCGACCAGCTCGTCCTGCGGCTGGGCCGGGCCGGCCTGCTGCCCTGGCGGAACAGCGTCCGGCACGGGCAGATATCGGCTACCGGTTTCGAGCAACTGCACGCGACCTTCTCGCCGGGCAAGCAGAGCGAGTTGAAGGAACGGCAGTCGGCGCTGATCCTCCGGGACGACGAGGAGGACGGCGCCCCGCCGAACAGGACCATGGTGGATCTGGACGGCGGAACAGCGGTCGTCCGCATGCCGGCGGGCCGGGCCGGGGACGCGTAGAGCGGGGCTGAGTTGGCCCCGAGGACGGGTTCCGCGCGGCGGGTGGCCCCACGGTGTCCGGCGCTGGGCGCGTGGCCCGGGCGGTGTCTGGCGCGGTGCCCGGGGTCTGGGGTGCAGCGCCGGGGACGCGTGGGCCGGGACGTGCGGCGCGCGGTCGCCTGGACGGCAGGTCGACGGACCGAACGTGCGCGCTCCGTAGGATGCGCCGCATGTCTGATGTCGCGCCTCGCCCCGAGCCGTTCACTCCGCGGACAGCACCCGCCGCACTCGACGACCTGCGCGCGCGGCTGCGCGGAACGCGGTGGCCGGACGCGCCGGAGGACGCCGGCTGGGCGCTGGGCACCGATCTCGACTATCTCCGCGAGCTCGTCGCGTACTGGGCGGACGGCTTCGACTGGCCGGCCCAGGAGGCGGCCCTCGCCCGGCTTCCCCACTTCCGGGTCCCGCTCGGCGGCCTCGGCATCCACTTCGTGCACGCGCGGGCCGTCGCGCCGAGCGGTCCGGTGCTGCCGCTGGTGCTCAGCCACGGCTGGCCTGACTCGTTCTGGCGCTACACGAAGGTGATCCCGCTCCTCACCGATCCCGGCGCCCACGGAGCGGACCCCGCCGACGCGTTCGACGTGATCGTGCCCGACATGCCGGGCTACGGCTACTCCGACCGCCCCACCGGTGCCCCGCTCGACTCGATCGCCGTCGCCGGTCTGTGGGCCGAGTTGATGTCCGTGCTGGGCTACGAGCGTTTCGGCGCCGCCGGTGGTGACATCGGCAGCCATGTGAGCCGGTACCTCGCGCTCGACCACCCCGACCGGGTCGTGGCCGTCCACCGCATGGACGGGGGCCTGCCCGTGTTCGGCGGCGACCCCGCCGACCTCACGCCCGAGGAGCGTGCGTGGATGGAGGGCGCGGCGGCATGGGGTGGGTCCGAGGGCGCCTACGCCGCCATGCACCGCACGAAGCCACAGACGGCGGCCGTCGGGCTCACCGACTCGCCGGCCGGGCTCGCCGCGTGGATCGTCGAGAAGCTGCGGGCGTGGAGCGACTGCGACGGTGACGTCGAGCGGTGCTTCACGAAGGACGAGATCCTGACGAACGTCACGCTCTACTGGCTGACGGAGACGATCGGTTCGTCGATGCGCATGTACCGCGCGAACGGTGCGATCCCGCCCGCGCAGCTCGCCCGCCGGGTCGAGGTGCCGTCCGGCTTCTCGATCTTCGCCGGCGACCTGGTCCGCGCACCCCGCGCCTGGCTGGAACGCACGACGAACCTCGCCCGCGCCACGGAACCGTCACGCGGCGGCCACTTCGCCCCCTTCGAGCAGCCGGAACTGTACGCGGAGGAACTCAGGGAGTTCTTCCGCCCGTTCCGCCGCTCACAGGTCTGAAGCGGCCTGAAGCGCCCTGTCGTCGACCACCACGGTCAGGACGGCTGATCCGGAGCGTCCAGACGCTCCGTGGGGCCGCCGAAAGCCAGGTGCAGCCGACGGGTCGCGATGAGCCACCGGCCGTCGACCCGGCGGAACGTGTCCTCGTAGTGACCCACGTTCGCGGGCGGTCGGGGCGGCACCAGTGTGCCTTCGGTGTGGCCGTCGACGCGGTAGGTGGCGAAGTAGGTCGTCGCGGCGGCGGTGTCGGGCGGGTCGACGGTGCGGTTACCGCCGGCACCTCGTCGAACACGCCGCCACCACCGCCCTCGACATGCACATCGTCCGCCGCGACCCCGCCACCAGGGGTTTCACCGTCCTACCCCGCCGGTGGACGGTCGGACGCACCCTGGGCCGGCCGATGAACCACCGCCGACTGGCACGTGACGACGAGGCCAAGCCGGCTCCGAAGCCAGGGTCCACCTCTCGATGATCAACCTCATGACACGACGCCTGACCGCGGAATCCACCTCGAGCCGGCGCGGCACCTGAACCAACCCCGACCAGGCGATCCGGGATGAAACAACAGGGGAAAGCGTCCTCTCAACTACCTTTCACCTGCCGAGTCCGAACGGCAGTACCAGAGAGAACGTGGACTTGCCCTCGCGGCATGGGGGTCATCTCACCCGTCCGGTGCTCGGTCAGTAGGCACCGTGCCGACGCAGGGAGCGCGGGCGGCCGTCGGGATCGGCGATGACCCGGTAGAGGGGCTCGGTCAGGGCCCGCGTGATGCGGGACAGGCGCGGCGGGTGGTAGGTGCGCAGCCGTCCCGGCGGTCGCGGACCGTGGCGGCCGTCGTCGTGCCACGCGTCCAGAGCGGCGGCCGAGTCGGCGTAGGCCGCGAAGGCGCGGTCCGGTTCGCAGAGTGCAGCCGCTTCCCCGTCCCCGTCGCGGTCAAGGTGTTCGAGATTCAACGACAACCGCAGCTCGCGGGCGAAGACGCGGGCGCCGTCACCCAGGCCGCCGGGGTCCATCGGTTCACGGGAGTCACGGGTCTCGTCGAGGACAGCGCAGCTGAGTTCCGAATCGTGCGTCCAGGAGCGCCGGTTGACGTTGTCGGACCCGACCGAGGCCCAGACATCGTCGATGACACAGACCTTGGCATGGACGTACACGGGTGTCCCGGCGTGATTCTCCAGGCTGTAGACGGCCACCCGGTCGCCGCCGGCCCGTCGCAGGACTTCCAGGGCGCGGATCCGGCCCAGCAGGTTCATCGGTGTGCTGATCCGCCCCTCCTGGTCCGGCAGTGGCGGCAGGACGGCGATCATCCGCAGTCCCGGATGATCCGCGAGAGCCTGGGCGAATGGCTGGACGGCACTCTCCGACCACAGGTACTGGTCCTCCAGGTAGATCAGCCGGCGTGCCCGCCGCAGGGACTTCGTGTAGGCGCGGGCGATGCTGCGTTCACCGTCGGGAGCGAACGGGTAGCCCCAGAGGCGGTTCGGGTAGGTGCGCAGGATCTGGACCGTGTGGGAACCGCGCGGGCCCGGGTCGGGTTGCTGCACCGGGAGCGGATCCGCCCGCGTGTCCTCGTCCCGGAGTGCCGCCCGCAGTCGGCTGCGCGGGCTGCGACTGAGCGGAGCCGGGTCCGTCCACCGCTCACGGAACGTGGCCTCGACATCGCCGACGGCGGGCCCGCGCACAGCCAGCTGGATGTCGTGCCAAGGTGGACGGGAACCGTAGGCGTCGGCGATGGGTTGCGCCAGCGGGTCACCCTGATGGGCGGCGTCGTCCCGCCGGCTGTGGCACAGATCGATCCCGCCGACGAAGGCGACGTCCAGCTCGGGCCGACCCGGGTGGCGCAGCACCACGAACTTTTGATGGTGCGAGCCGCCCGGCCGCACCCGCATGTCGAGCAGGCACTCGCCTCCCGCCTCCTCGATCTCCTCCCCCAGGTGGTAGTTCTCCTGTTCGCTGAACTGGAACCGATCCAGGTGCGAGCGCCACACCAGTCCCTTGACGACGACACCGCGGCGTGCGGCGTCGCACAACACGTCTCCGATAGCGCTGTCCGGACCGTCCAGCAGCTCGTCAGGGTCACCCCGCCAGTCCGTGAACATCAACATGTCGCCGGCCCGCTGCGCCCGCACGGCCGCGAGCAGCTCGGCGAAGTACACCGCCCCGTGTACCAGGGGGCGGACGTCGTTGCCGGTGGACCACGCCGCACCGTCGGCATGACGGCGGTCCACCCGAGACGCCGGATTCCCCCGCTGAGCGGAGGTGAGCAGCCAGTCGGCGCGTTCCACGTGACAGTCCTTCCAGTCAAGGGCCCCTTCCGGGATCTCCTGACAGATCCGATACCCCATGAGCGCGTGACCACGCGATTCCTGCTCCGCCAGCCCTGCGAGGACCCGGCAACCGGCGGACCCACCCGACCCGGACCCGTAACGCAACGGCATTGCGTCCAGGACGGCACTCCGAGTCGCGTCCCGCGCGAGGTGCTCACCGGTGCCCGCGCGGTGGCGGTGGGCGGCGTACGACCGAGGAGGGAGCGGTGTGTGTGCGGCGTTCAGGAGGTGGGAGGCGCCGCGGACGGCCGCGGTGTGGGGAGCGGGGGCCGGCGTGACCGGTGCGTGCAGGTGATGGGTGGTGACGCGCCCTCGTCCAGCCGGCCGTCGACCGAGCGATGAAGCGCGTATGGGTCTCTTCAACACCGTTGATTCGAGGACTCGTTGACTGTCCGACTCGTCGGGTGATCAGTACGCTCGGAGTGACCCCGGCGTCCAGTTCGAGGAGTTTCATGTCCACGGCACGGCAGGCCCCCGACATCCTTTCGCCCGAGTTCGCCGCGAACCCCTATCAGGCCTACCGGGTGATGCGGGAGGAGGAGCCGCTGACCTGGCACGAGGCGATGCAGAGCTACATCGTCTCGCGGTACGCGGATGTCGAGCGGGTCTTCAAGGACAAGAAGGCCGAGTTCACGACCGACAACTACAGCTGGCAGCTGGAGCCGGTGCACGGCCGGACGATCCTTCAGCTGAGCGGGCGGGAACACGCGGTGCGGCGGGCGCTGGTGGCGCCGGCGTTCCGGGGCAGCGATCTGCAGGAGAAGTTCCTGCCCGTCATCGAGCGCAACTCGCGCGACCTCATCGACGCCTTCCGGCACTCCGGCTCCGCGGACCTCGTCAGTGACTACGCCACCCGGCTCCCGGTCAACGTGATCACCGACATGCTGGGGCTGGACAAGGCCGACCACACCCGCTTCCACGGCTGGTACACGGCAGTCATCGCGTTCCTCGGCAACCTCGCGGGCGATCCCGAGGTGACGGCGGCGGGCGAGCGCACGCGGGTGGAGTTCGCCGAGTACATGATCCCCGTGATCCGCGAGCGGCGGGAGAACCCGGGGGACGATCTGCTGTCCGTGCTCTGCGCCGCGGAGGTGGACGGTGTGCGGATGAGCGACGAGGACATCAAGGCGTTCTGCAGTCTGCTGCTCGCGGCCGGGGGCGAGACCACCGACAAGGCGATCGCGAGCGTCTTCGCCAACCTCCTGCGCAATCCGGACCAGTTGGCGGCCGTCAGGGCGGACCGCGCTCTCATCGCCGCCGCCTTCGCCGAGACCCTCCGCTACACCCCTCCGGTTCACATGATCATGCGGCAGTCCGCCACGGAGGTGGAGGTCTCCGGCGGTGTCATCCCGGCGGGCGCCACCGTGACGTGTCTGATCGGCTCCGCCAACCGTGACGGGGACCGCTACCGCGAGCCCGACCGCTTCGACATCTTCCGCGACGACCTGAGCACGACGTCCGCGTTCACCGCCGCCGCGGACCATCTCGCCTTCGCCCTCGGGCGGCACTTCTGTGTGGGGGCGCTCCTCGCCAAGGCGGAGGTCGAGACCGGTGTGAACCAGCTCCTCGACGCCCTTCCCGGCCTCCGCCTCGCCGACGGCTTCGACCCGGCCGAGCAGGGCGTCTTCACCCGCGGCCCGCGGTCGCTGCCGGTGGTCTTCGACCCGGTGACCGGGTAGCACGGGCGGCAGGGCTGCGTGTCGGCGCGATCGGATCCCTGACCGCGCCGAACCCGCACGGGACGGAGCGGCGGCCGGCCGCGACGCCCCCACTCCGGTGCGCCCGGACTGGACGGGGCGCGACCGGCGCTCCCGGCCCGGCCGGCCGACGACCTGAGGCCGCCGGCGGTCGACCGCGGCGGCCCCGCACCGGGCGCCATCTGCACGATCGTCCCTGAGCCGTCACCCGGGGTACCCGCAGACCTCCCGTGCCACGCCGTCTAGAGTGGCGCGCTCATGGGTGCGCACTACACGAACCAGCCGCCAGGTCACCCCGCCGAGGGGCCGACCGGCACTCCCCCGCTGCTGCGCCTGCACCTTTTCGGCGGTTTTCACGTCACACGTGACGGTGGGCCCGCCCTCGCGGAGCGCTGGCCGCGACCCAGCGCGCAGGCTCTGGTGAAGCTCCTCGCCGTCGCGCCCGGGCACAGCCTGCACCGTGAGCAGGCGATCGAGGTCTGCTGGCCCGATGCCGACCCCCAGCAGGCCCTGGGGAGCCTGAGGGTCGCCCTGCACGCCGCCCGCCGTGCTCTGGAACCCGAACTCGCCCCCCGTACGGCCTCCTCCTACCTCGTCTCCGACGGCGCTCTCCTGCGCCTCGACCCCGGGACCGTGTGGATCGACACCGACCACGCCGAACGGCTGGCCGAGGACGCGCTGCGCACGCCGACCGCTTCCGGACTGGCCGCCGCCCTGGACGCGTTCTCGGGCGAGCTCCTGCCCGAGGACCGCTACGCGGACTGGGCCCAGGTGCTGCGTGAACGGCTCACCGGGCTGCGCGACCGACTGCGTCTCGCGCTCGCCCGGGCGCTCCTCGACGACGGCGCCGCCGAGGAGGCCGCGGCCACGGCGCGTCAGGTCCTCGACGACCATCCCGCCGAGGAGCGTGCCCACCAGCTCCTGATGCGGGCCAGTCTGCGGCAGGGACTGCGCCGTCAGGCGATACGCCAGTTCCACGCCTGCCGGCAGGCACTGGACGGCGAACTCGGCATCCGCCCGGGACCCGTGACCGAGCAGCTACACCTCCAGGCGCTCGACACGGACAGCCCAGCCGGGCCCGCCTCCGCGGCCGGGCAGGGTTTCCTGCCGCCCGCCGCCCTGCGGGGCACCGCGCCCGCGCCGTTGCGCGGACGCGGCCGGGCGCTCCAAGCGCTGCTACGGCCGAGCGGTCCGCCTGTACGGCTGATCGGCGGGGAGGCGGGGCTCGGCAAGACCAGGCTCGCCCTCGAAGCGGCACGACGGGCCTTCGCCTCCGGGACGGCCGTTCTGTGGGGTGCGGGTCATGACGCCGAGGGCCACACCCCGTTCGGCGCGTTCGTCGAGGCGCTCGACGGATGGCTGGCGGAGCGGCCGCCTGCCGAACGGGCCCGGACCGGAACCGAGCATCCCGAACTGGCCGCGCTGCTCCCCTCACTGGGGCAGGTGGGCGCCGTCGCCGAGCGCAGCCCGGAGGAGGAACGCGAGCGGCTGTTCCGTTCGACGGCCGCGATGCTCCACGATCTCGCCGCGACCGCACCGGTGCTCGTCGTCCTCGACGACCTGCACGCCGCCGACGTGGGGTCCTGGCAGCTCCTCAGTCACCTGGCCCGGCGTGCCGCGACCGCCCCTGCGGACTGGCGCTTCCTCGTGACCTACCGGTCCGAGGAACTCGCGGAGTTCGACCCCCGGCTGACCGTCCTGGACACCCTCGTACGGCAGCAACTGGCCGAGCACGTCGGCCTGGAGCGGCTGACCCGCGCCGACTGTCTCGCCCTCGCCGCCGACACCCTGGGCCTGCCGCCGGGACACGAGCCGCCCGAACGCGTATGGGAACTGTCCCTGGGCAACCCGCTGTTCGCCCTGGAACTCGCCTCGGCACCCGACGACGCCGGCCGTCAAACACCGCAAGGTGTACGGCAGTTGGTCGCCGAGCGGCTGGCGCGGCTCGGCCCAGCGGCGCGCCGCGTGGTGGAGGCCGTCGCGGCCGCGGGCGGCGACGCGGCGCTCTCGGACGTCCTGGACGTCGCGGGCGGTGGACTGCATCCGCCGCTGTCCCCCGCGGAGGCCACCGCGGGAGCCGACGCGGCCATCGCGGCCTCCGTGCTCGCCGAACGCGACGTGGTCACCGACGGCCAGGGTGCGCCCGGGCTCGCCTTCCGGCACCCGCTGATCCGGCTCACCTGCTACGAACGCCTGTCGGCGGCCCGGCGCCGGCTGCTGCACTCGGCGTACGCCGAGACCGTACTGCGGCGCAGGCCCGAGGCCGTGGACACCCTCGCCGTGCATCTGACGCTGGCCGACGACCCCCGTGCGACCGGGTTCCTGCGCCGGGCGGCGGAACGCGCCGCCGCGCTGTGCGCCAACGACGCGGCCGACCACTACTACGTGCAGCTGACGGAGCGGCTCGACTCCGCGGCGGCCGAAGCGGCGTGGATCAGGATCGACCGGGCCGCCGTGCTGCGCCGCATGGCCCGCTACGACGACGCGGCTCTGATCCTTCGGGAGGCCCTGGAGGACATGCGGCGGCGCGGGGACGGCGACGGGCGGGTGCTGGCTGCGGCGCGGCTGGCCGAGGTGCTCGCCAAGTCGCGTTCGGCCGCGGAGGGGTTCGCCTTCCTCGACGCGTCACCGCCCGCTCCGGGCACCGCCGCCGACGCGGCGGCGGCCCATCACCTGAGCAGGTCCGTGCTGTGCTTCGTCACCGGGCGTTACCCGGACGCCGTCGAGGCGGCGCGCTCCGCGCACGAGGCCGCCCAGCGGGTGACGGGGCCGGAACGGCGGGGTCTGCTGGCCAGGGCGCTCACCGCGCAGGCCACCGCGCTCGCGCTGGCGGGCCGGTTCAGTGACGCGCGGCCGGTGGCCGACGAGGCGCTGCCGCACGCGGAGGCGTACGGCGATCCGCAGGTGCTGGCGTCGGTCCTCTCCGTTCTGCGGGAGCACGCCCGCCGCTCCGGCCGGTTGAGGGAGGCCACCTCGACGGGCCACCGGGCGCTCGAACTCGCCGAGCGCTCGGGCGATCCGACCGCGGCGGCCTTCGAGCGCGCGAATCTCGCTGAGCTGCATCTGCTGCTCGAAGAGCCGCGGACGGCGGCCGCGCTGGCCGAGGCCGCCGTGGAGGACGACCGTCAGCAGGGGGCCGTCACCTGGTCGACGGCCTACGCGCTGGCCGCCCTCGCCCGCGTCCGGATGCGGTGGGACACCGAAACCGAAACGGGCGCCGAGACGAGCACCGACACGGGCACCGAAACCGCGCCGTCCGCGGAGGAGTTGCTCGCCCGGGCCGCGGACGCGGCGAACGGGCAGGGTGATCAGCAGGCCCTGCACGAGGTGCGGCTGGCACGAGCCGAACTGCATCTGCGGCGAGGGCGTCCCGAGGACGCCCTGGAACTTCTGACCGCACCCGACGCGGACACGACGGGGGCCGCGCCACTGACCGCCTGGGCGCGGCTGCGTGCGGGGGACGGCCCGGGCGCCGCGGAGCTGGCGGCCCGTGAGACGGCCCGCGCTTCCGAGGCGGGCGAGCGGCTGGCGGAGGCGGACGCCCGTATCGCCCACGCGGCGGCGCTGACCGTGCTCGGCCGCACCGCTGAGGCTCATCAGGCCTTCGACACGGCCGAGTCGCTGTCGGCGGGGCTCCCCTACCCCGCCGGCGTGGAACTGGTGAACCACATTCGCCCGTGAACGTCCCCAATGGCCCACTTCTCAGGCCGCCGACGAGGTGCTTGAATGCTCGGAATCTCGGTACCCACCCGATCTCTTCACCTGCTTGCTGTCCCGGGACCCCGGACGGCGAGGGCCTCCTCTTCGTGCTCCGCAGAGTTCCGGAGGAGACCTGACCGGGCCCGGCAGTGAGCTGCCGGGCCCGGGCTCGCCCTCAGGCTCCGACGTAGGCGGCGAGGTGTTCGCCGGTGAGGGTGGAGCGGGCGGCGACGAGATCGGCCGGCGTGCCCTCGAAGACGAGACGGCCACCGTCGTGACCGGCGCCGGGCCCCAGGTCGATGATCCAGTCGGCGTGCGCCATCACGGCCTGGTGGTGTTCGACGACGATGACCGACTTGCCGGAGTCGACGAGCCGGTCGAGCAGCGCGAGCAACTGCTCGACGTCGGCGAGGTGCAGCCCCGTGGTCGGCTCGTCGAGCACGTACACGCCGCCCTTGTCGGCCATGTGCGTGGCCAGCTTGAGGCGTTGCCGTTCGCCGCCGGAGAGCGTGGTGAGCGGCTGGCCGAGCGTGAGGTAGCCGAGTCCGACGTCGGAGAGCCGGGTGAGGATGCGCTGCGCCGCGGGGGTGGCCGCCTCGCCCGCGCCGAAGAACTCCTCGGCCTCGTCCACGGACATCGCGAGCACCTCGCTGATGTCACGGCCGCCGAGGTGGTACTCCAGCACCGACGCCTGGAACCGCTTGCCCTCGCAGTCCTCGCAGGGGCTGGCCACACCGGCCATCATCGCCAGGTCGGTGTAGATGACGCCCGCGCCGTTGCACGTGGGGCAGGCGCCCTCGGAGTTGGCGCTGAACAGGGCCGGCTTCACGCCGTTGACCTTCGCGAACGCCTTGCGGATCGGGTCGAGCAGCCCGGTGTACGTGGCCGGGTTGCTCCGCCGTGAGCCGCGGATCGGGCTCTGGTCGACGGACACGACTCCTTCGCCCGCCGGGATCGACCCATGGACGAGCGAGCTCTTGCCGGAGCCGGCGACGCCCGTGACGACGACGAGCACGCCGAGTGGGACGTCCACGTCGACGTCCCGCAGGTTGTTCGCCGACGCGCCGCGGATCTCCAGCGTGCCGGTGGGCTCCCGCGGGCTCTCCTTGACGGTGGCCCGGTCGTCGAAGTGGCGGCCCGTGATGGTGTCGGCGGCCCGCAGCCCCTCGACGGTGCCCTCGAAACAGACGGAACCGCCGCCCGTACCGGCGCCGGGGCCGAGGTCGACGACGTGGTCGGCGATCGCGATGGTCTCGGGCTTGTGCTCGACGACGAGCACCGTGTTGCCCTTGTCGCGCAGGCGCAGCAGCAGCTCGTTCATGCGCTGGATGTCGTGGGGGTGCAGACCCGCCGTGGGCTCGTCGAAGACGTAGGTGACGTCGGTGAGGGACGAGCCGAGGTGGCGGATCATCTTGACGCGCTGTGCCTCGCCGCCGGAGAGCGTGCCCGCCGGCCGGTCGAGGGCGAGGTAGCCGAGGCCGATCTCCACGAACGAGTCGAGGGTGTGCTGGAGCGCGGTGAGCAGCGGCGCCACCGACGGTTCGTGGAGACCGCGGACCCAGTCGGCGAGGTCGCTGATCTGCAGGGCGCAGGCGTCGGCGATGCTGATCCGCTTGATCTTCGAGGCCCGGGCGCCTTCGCTGAGCCGGGTTCCGTCGCACTCGGGGCAGGTGGTGAAGGCGACGGCACGGTCGACGAAGGCCCGGATGTGCGGCTGCATCGCCTCCTTGTCCTTGGAGAGCATCGACTTCTGCACGCGGGGGATCAGCCCCTCGTACGTCATGTTGATGCCGGCGATCTTCATCCGGGTCGGCTCGTGGTGGAGGAAGTCCTGGAGTTCCTTCTTGGTGTACTTGCGGATCGGCTTGTCCGGGTCGACGAAGCCGGACTCCTTGTAGAGGCGCATGTTCCAGCCGTCCGAGCCGTACCCGGGGATGGTGATCGCACCCTCGTTGAGGGACTTGGAGTCGTCGTAGAGCTGGGTGAGGTCGAGGTCGGAGACGGTGCCGCGGCCCTCGCAGCGCGGGCACATGCCGCCGGTGCGGTTGAAGGTGGCCTTGACCGCCTTCTTGTTGCCGCGTTCGACGGTGATGGCGCCGCTGGCGCGGACCGAGGGGACGTTGAAGGCGTACGCGCTCGGCGGGCCGATGTGCGGTGTGCCGAGCCTGCTGAAGAGGATGCGCAGCATCGCGTTGGCGTCGGTGGCGGTGCCGACCGTGGAGCGGGGGTCGGCTCCCATCCGCTGCTGGTCGACGATGATCGCGGTGGTGAGTCCTTCGAGGACGTCGACCTCGGGCCGGGCGAGCGTCGGCATGAAGCCCTGGACGAAGGCGCTGTAGGTCTCGTTGATGAGACGCTGCGACTCCGCGGCGATGGTGTTGAACACCAGTGAGCTCTTGCCCGAGCCGGACACTCCGGTGAAGACGGTCAGCCGGCGCTTCGGGATCTCGATGCTGACGTCTTTGAGATTGTTCTCCCGCGCGCCCAGCACGCGGATCAGATCGTGGCTGTCGGCACCGTGCGGCGCAGACGGCTGCGGGTCCGTCCTCGTGGCCTTGCTCATCGTCTCTCCATCTCTCGGGCGGGGCCGCCTGCGCGGTCTCCGTCGGCATCGCCTGGCTCGATCCAACCAGTTCCGGCCGCGAGGTCGGGCACTGTTGCGTCGGCTCCGTCCGCGAGGGCGCGGCCGGGAGCCTCCGTCCACCACCCTGACGAAGCCGACGCGCGCGATGTGACGACGCCCGGGGAGCAAGGCTAGTACTCCAGCCGTAGATCGTGATCTTGTTGGTCGGATGCCAGGTCACGGTGGGACTGATTCTCGTCTTGATGGGTCCGACCTGACGGGCTTGCCGTATCAACTGGGCTGGTCGGGAGAGGGGTAGCCGACGTTGTCCGTGTAGAAGCGGCCCTGCTCGCACAGCGCGTCGATCGCGAGGTTGTCTTCCTCGCTCAGTTGCTCATCTAGAGCGACGCTGATGACGTGGCGGGCGCGGGACAATCGTCGCGCGACATCCCAGTCGGCGATGAACGTTCCGACGGTGTGCTCGTCGGCGGTTCCGGATGCCTGGCGGGATCCGAGCCGGTCGAGGGAGACCACGAACTCGTTCAGGTCCTGCAAGACTGCGACGACCTCGTTGAGGGGCATGCAGATCTCTCTCGAGGGCAGGTCCATCGGCCTGTTCAACTCCAGAACTGGTGCTCAGGACCAGATCCTGATCGTGCTGGCCGGTGCTGGTCCGGGGAGGCGTGCGGCCACCGGTGATCATCGGTGTGTGAAGACAGAAGATCAGACCGTGGCCGCAGGTCACAGCATAGATCCTGACCGTTGGCGGGACCTGCTCGAGGTGTTGATGGACCGTATCGCGGGGCGGTTCGCCCGGGTGGAACCGCGGCGTCGGGCGAGGGCGCTGGTGTTCGGGTTGCTGTCGGACCTGCCACGCAAGAATTGCTGGATGCTCGCGGAGCACGCGAGGGACGCGTCCCCGGACGGCCTGCAGCATCTGTTGTCCAGGGCCAGGTGAGACGCCGACGCCGTCCGCGACGACATCCGCAGCTTCGTCGTCGAGCAGTTGCGCTATGACGACGCGGTGTTGGTCGTCGATGAAACCGGCGATTTGAAGAAGGGCACCGCCACGGTTGGGGTGCAGCGTCAGTACACCGGCACCGCGGGACGCATCGAGAACAGCCAGGTCGCCGTCTACCTCGCCTACTCGACCCCGCGGGGGCACGCGGCGATCGACCGGGAGCTGTATGTCCCGCGTTCCTGGGTTGAGGACCCCGCCCGCTGCCGAGCCGCCGGGATACCCGACACGGTCGGCTTCGCCACCAAACCCGCGCTCGCCGCCCGTATGATCGGCCGTGCGCTGGACGCTGGCGTCCCCGCGTCCTGGGTGGCCGGTGACGAGGTCTACGGAGGCAACCCGCTTCTGCGGACCTCGCTGGAGGGGCGTGAGGTCCGCTACGTCCTCGGCGTCGCCTGCGACCACGAGATTCTCACCCGCGCGGGTAAGTTCCGCGCCGATGCCCTGGTCAAGCAGCTGCCGAAACGGGCTTGGCAGAAGCTCTCCGCCGGCACCGGAGCCAAGGGACACCGCTTCTACGACTGGGCCCTGGTCGACATCGCCGACGACCGGCCAGGCCATCGCCACCTGCTCGTCCGCCGTAACCTGCGCACCGGTGAACTCGCCTTCTACCGCTGCTACTCGGCGGATCGGGTGCCGCTGTCCACCCTCGTGAAAGTGGCAGGGCGCAGGTGGACGATCGAGGAGACCTTCCAGTCCGGAAAGGGACTGGCCGGACTGGACGAACGCCAGGTCAGGCGGTGGACCCCATGGCATCGCTGGGTCACGCTCGCGATGCTCGCCCACGCCTTCCTCGCCGCGGCCACCGCTAACGAACGTGCTCAAGAGCAGGCTCCGGAAGGCCTGATCCCGCTGACCTGCAATGAGATCCAGCACCTGTTCACGACGCTCGTCGCCCATACCAGCCATGCAGCCACGCACCGACTCCGGTGGTCCGAGTGGCGACGCCGCCATCAAGCCCGCTCCCACGCCAGCCACTACCGACGACAGGCCACTCCAGCCTGAAGATCACGATCTACGGCTGGAGTACTAGGCGAGGCCCGATGCTGGGCGCTTCTCGAATCCTGACCGACCGCCGACGGCGGTGGACCCGTTACGCGTCGGGGACGGCGTCGGGCAGCGCGATGCGCAGGCTGACGGTTCCGCGCAGGTCCAGCCAGGCGGTGCCGGGGCCGCGGACGAGCCGGAGTACGACGTGGGCGCAGTCCGGGCAGCGGGCGATCAGCCCGGGCCCACGGCCGTAGACCCGCAGCCGGGCGACGGGTCCCGCGCTGCCGCAGCCGGTGCAGGTGGCGACCGCCACGGTCAGGTCGACGGCGAACACCTCCGAGAGGGGACCGGCCAGGACGTTGCCGTCCTCGTGGGCGTCGTCGTCGTAGGCGTCGTACGGTGCGTCGATGGGGAGCGTGGTCATGGTCAGCCTCCGCTGGGACCGAAGCGTTCGGTGCGGACGAGTCCGGGGGCGTGGCCGAGCCCGACCAGTTGGTCGGCCGCGTACTCGACGAAGCCGGTGGGCCCGCAGACGTAGACGGTGGGCTCGAAGTCGGGCGGCCACCCGGACGTCACGAGGTCCTCGGCGCGCAGCCGCCCGGGCGGGCGCCGCGAACCGTCGGGGGCGGTGCGCGTGTAGACGTACGCCACGTCCAACCCCGGGTCGGTGTGGCGCAGTTCGTCCTGGTGCAGCCGGTCCTGTGGGGTGCGCACCGAGTAGATGAGCCGGAACGGCGACCGGCCGCCGACGGCACGGCGTGCGCGGATCATCGCCATCAGCGGGACGAGTCCGGAGCCGCCGGCGACCAGGAGCACGGGCTCGGTCTGCTCCGGGCGCCACACGAACCAGCCGCCGACCGGCCCACGCAGTTCCACCGCGTCACCGGCACCGAACACGTCGACGAGGTACGGCGACACCTCCCCGTCCGTGACGCGCTGGACCGTCAGCTCGACCTGCTCCGCGCCGGGTGCGGAGGCGATCGAGTAGCTGCGCTGGGTGCTGTAGCCGTCGGCGGCCGTCAGCCGCACGTCCACGTGCTGGCCGGCGAGGTGTCCGGGCCAGCCGGGAACGTCCAGGAGGAGGGTGCTCGCGGCCGCTGTCTCTTGCCGCCGCTCCGTGAGCGTGGCCGCCCGCCAGCGCAGCCGGTCTCCTAGTCGCCTTGGTACCGCTGTTCGCGCCATGGGTCTCCGTAGTCGTGGTAGCCGGCGCTCTCCCAGAACCCCGGTTCGTCGTCAAGGAGCAGGTGGATCCCGCGCACCCACTTCGCCGACTTCCACAGGTACAGGTGCGGCACCAGCAGCCGGGCCGGGCCGCCGTGCTCGGGCGGCACGTCGTCGCCGTCGTAGCCGTAGGCGATCCACGCCTGGCCATCGAGCAGGTCCTGCAGGGGGAGGTTGGTGGTGTAGCCGCCGTAGGCGTGGACCAGGGCGAACTCGGCGGCCGTCTCGACGTCCGCGAGCAGGAGGTCCAGAGAGACGCCCTGCCAGTGGGTGTCGAACTTGGACCACTTGGTGACGCAGTGCAGATCCACGGTCGGCCGCTCGGAGGCCAGCCCCATCAGGTCCTTCCAGGACCAGGTGTGCTCGGCGCCGGTCTCGGTGGTCACCGTGAACTGCCAGGTGTCGCGGCTGACCCGGGGTGTGGGCCCGGCGGACAGTACGGGGAAGTCGTACGCCTCGTACTGTCCGGGCGGCAGCCGCCCGTCGGAGGATCTCGGCCGTCCCCGGAAGCCGGGTGAGAAGGTCACCACAGTGCCACGCCCTTCCTGTCCGGAATGCGCACTCGTCGATTCTCCCGCGCCCGGCCGACGTCCGCACGGTCGGCAGTCCGCGCACATGGGAGCGCCGCTTGCCGGGTGGCGGCGTGTGGTCGGATCCGGTCCGGGGTGAGAATCAGAGGGTGACCATGCCATCCGAGTCGTCGTCCCTGTCGGGCCAGAGTCTGTGCGGAACGGAGCCGCGCAGTCCGCTGCGCGCCTTTCTGCGGACGGAGACGGGCAGCGCCGCCGTGCTGCTCGGCGCCACCCTGGCGGCACTGGCCTGGGCCAACATGGGCCCCGGCTCGTACGAGTCGCTGTGGGGCACCGAGCTGTCCGTGCGCATCGGGTCGGGCGGGGTGTCGCTGGACCTGCGGGAGTGGATCAACAGCGGGCTGATGACGCTGTTCTTCTTCGTCGTGGGGCTGGAGGCGCGCCGCGAGTTCGACCTGGGCGAGCTGAGGGAACGCCGCCGGGTGACGCTGCCCCTGCTCGCGGGGGTGAGCGGCATGATCGTGCCGGTGGCCATCTATCTGGCCGTCACGGCGGGCCACGGCTCCGACGCGCACGGCTGGGGTGCGGCGATGTCCACGGACACGGCCTTCGCGCTGGGCATGCTCGCCATCTTCGGGTCACGGCTGCCGAACAACCTCCGCGTCTTCATGCTCACCATCGCGGTGGTGGACGACTTCCTGGCCCTCGGCGTCATCGTCGTCGCGTACAGCGACGCCATCGCGCTGCCCGCGCTCCTGACGGCACTCGGTCTCTTCGTGGTGGTCCTGCTGGTGCGCCAGACCATCGGCAGGCGGGTCCCCGCGCTGTACGGGGTCCTGGGTGTGGCGATCTGGGTGGCGCTGCTGAAGTCGGGGATCGACCCGGTGGTGACGGGTCTCGCCATGGGTCTGCTGACCTACGCGTACGCGGCGGACCGCGGCGACCTGGAGCACGCGAGCAGGCTCTTCCGGCGGTTCCGGGAGCAGCCCACCCCGGAACTCGAACGGACCGTGCGGCGCGGGCTGGCCTCGACGCTCTCGCCGAACGAGCGGCTCCAGCAGATGTTCCATCCCTGGACGAGCTACGTCATCGTGCCGCTCTTCGCGCTGGCCAACGCGGGCATCACCCTCGGCGCCGGGGAGCTCGCCGACGCCTTCACCTCGCCGGTCACCCTCGGCATCCTCTTCGGTTACGTGCTCGGCAAGCCGGTCGGCATCATCGGCGCAACCTGGCTCACCACGAGGGCGAGCCGGGGGCGCCTGCGGCCGCCCGTGGGCTGGGGTGCCATCACGGCCGGCGGCACGCTGGCCGGGGTGGGCTTCACCGTGGCCCTGCTGATCGCGTCCCTGGCCTTCGAGGGCGACCGGCTGGAGCAGGCGAAAATCGGCATCCTGGCCGCCGTGGCCTGTTCGTTCCTGCTCACGTGGATCGTCACGCTGCTGATCGGCGCCCTGAACGCGCGATCCCGTGCGCGGGCCCTGCTCGGCACCGGTGAGGCCATCGTCGACCTCAGCGAACCCGTCGACGTGGAGCGCGACCATGTGCGGGGGCGGCTCGACGCGCCGGTGACGCTCGTCGAGTACGGCGACTTCGAGTGCCCCTACTGCGGTCTGGCGGAGTCCGTGGTGCGCGAACTCCTCGCCGACTTCGGTGACGTCCGCTACGTGTGGCGGCACCTTCCGCTCACCGACGTGCACCCCAACGCGCAGCTCGCCGCGGAGGCCGCCGAGGCCGCGGCCCACCAGGACCGCTACTGGGAGATGCACGACCTCCTCATGGCCCATCAGGGCGACCTGCGCCCGAAGGACCTGCTGCGCTACGCCGCCGAGATCGGCCTGGACGCGGACCGCTTCCGCGACGACCTGCGGGCCCGCGCGGGTGCGCCCCGGGTCGCCATGGACGTCGAGTCGGCGGACCTCAGCGGCGTCTCCGGCACCCCCACGTTCTTCGTCAACGGCCGCCGCCACTACGGCGCCTACGACATCGCCTCGCTGACGGCGGCGGTCCGTGCGGCGCGCCAGCGGGCGTCGCTGACGGGGGCGGGCCGCAAGACCTGACGGGGGCGACGACGTCTCAGGCCGTACGGGCGCGCAGGCGGCGCAGCATGCGCGCGTCCTCGAAGCCGACCGCGTGGGCGGCGGCGTCGACGGTGAGGCCGTGGCTGATGAGGTGCTCGGCGCGTTCCAGGCGCAGGGCCTGCTGATAGCGCAGCGGGGTGAGGCCGCCGGTGGCGCGGGTGAAGAGGCGGGTGAGGGTGCGCTCGCTCACCCCCACGGCGGCGGCCAGGTCGGGCAGGGGCAGCGCCTGGTCGAACCGGGTGTCCAGCAGGTCCTGGGCGCGGTGCACGGTGTCGTCGAGGTGGGACCGGTAGCGGAGCATCGCGCTGGCCTGCGGTTCGTGGCCGTTGCGCCGGGCGTAGACCACCATGTCGCGCGCCACCTGTGCGGCGACGGCGGGGCCGTGGCGGGTGGCGACCATGTGCAGGGCGAGGTCGATCCCGCTGGCGATGCCGGCCGAGGTGACCACCCGGTCGTCGGCGGTGTAGAGCACGTCGCGGACGACGACCGCCCGGGGGTAGCGGCGGGCGAGGTCGTCCTGGACGTCGTGGTGGGTGGTGCAGCGGCGGCCGTCGAGCAGGCCGGCCCGGCCGAGCGCGTCGGCTCCGGCGCAGACGCTGGCGACGGTGCCGCCCCGGGCGTGATGGTCGCGCAGGAGGCGCAGGGTCGGTTCGCCGATGGCGGGGGCGTCGGTGAGGTCGAGCGCGCGCCAGCCGGGGACCACGATCAGGTCCTCGGGGCCCAGCTCGGGCCAGTCGAGCCGGGCCACCAGGGGCAGGCCCTGGGCGCTCGGGACCTGCTGCTGCTCGGCGACGTAGTGGAGGGTGTAGGGGTGCCCGAAGTCGGCGGCCGTGGAGAAGGCCTGCGCGGGTCCCGCGAGGTCCAGCAGGTGGACTCCGGGCACCAGGAAGAAGACGATGTGGCTCACGATCCGGTCATCATGCCCGAGAGCCGGCCGCTGCTTCCAGTTCGTCGACGGTGGCGATGGTGGCGAAGCGTCCGGCCAAGGCGTACTCGGTGCGCCGGATGACCTCGTCGGCGCTCAGGGTGCGCGGGTCGGACAGCAGATCGGCCACGCTCTGGTCGGCGGGGGCGTCGCGGTGCGCGATGGGGTTGGTCGCGGTGGCGTCGGTGACGAAGGTGACCTGGTAGCCGAGGTCGCTCGCGACGCGGGTGGTCGTCTCGACGCACTGTTCGGTGCGGATGCCGCAGACGACGAGTTCGCGGATGCCGCGTTCGGTGAGGAGTTGCTGCAGGTTGGTGGTGGTGAAGGCGTTGTGCGAGGTCTTGTGGATGAGCGGCTCGCCCTCCTCGCGATGCAGCTCCTCCAGCAGGCGGACGTGGCCGAGCGCGGGGTCGAACACGTCGCCGCTGCCGGGCTCGGAGTGCAGCACCCACACCACGGTGTCGCCGGCCCGCCGTGCCAGCCGCACGAGCCGGTCCACCTGATGGGCGATCTTCGGATCGGAGATGGTCTCCCACAGCGGGCGTGCGCGGAAGGATTCCTGGACGTCGATGACGACGAGTGCTCGGGTCATGGGTCCACTCTGACGGGCCAGGACAGGATGGCGACAGGCCTCATCGGGTCCGGCACCGGACCGATCCGGTCACACCCACACGCCGTCCGCGGACGATGCTCGGCTCGCGCGACCCGGGCCACGAGGCGAGCCGCGCACGCTCCGGCCCGTACGGCATGCGCGACCCCACCGGGACGACGGCGTGCCGATGGGGGATCGTCCTCGGTCATGATCACACCGGCGTGGACAGCCGGGCGGCTACGCCGACTTCACGGCCGACGGCCCCCTGCTCCACACCCCGACCGATGGCGCCCCGCAACCACGAGAATGACCCCATGGACCCACTGCTCCACCTCGGCCGCACACTCGACGAGGTAGACCCTCCCCGCTGGCCGGCACCCCCTGCGGACGCCACTCGGCTCATCCGGACTGTGCACGCGTTGCGGCACAGGAAGCTGGGCGACCTGCGCCCGGGTGACCTGCGCATGTTGGTGGCGCAGCAGGTGGCTCTGCACTGCACGCTCCCGCTCGCGGCGCTTCTGCTGCTCGAAGCTCCCCTGCTGGACGCGACGTTCTACCCGGGGGACCTGCTGCTCACGGCCGCGGGAGCGCCGGACTCGGCGTGGGCTCTCCTGCCCGATCTGCGCACGCGGTTGAGTGCCCAGATCGCAGCCCTGCCGGACGCGGATCTCGCCGAACTGCCCCGGGGCTCGACCGAGGAACTCGCCCGCTTCACCGGACGGCCCGCCACCCAACCGTGAGCGGGACAAGGGTGGTTCAGGTGCCGGCGACTCGAAAACTACTTGAATTCATTAATTGTTGAGCGCCGACGGCTAGGCAAGGAGGATCACTCCATCGATCATCTTGTCATGAACCTGCTGCCCGACCGGGCGGCACCTTCGTGGAGGTGTGGGATGCACCGTAGATTCGCCACCGGCCTTGCCGCCTCGACCATGGCTCTGGCCGCCATCACCGCGACCGCCGGCACGGCCACCGCCGCTCCTGCCGACAAGCCCCAGATCCTGTCCAGCTGGACGCAGACGAGCGCGTCGAGCTACAGCCTGTGGACCGCGGCGCGATCGAATCAGGCCGCCTGGTCGGCGTACTCGTTCGACTGGTCCACCGACTACTGCTCCTCCTCGCCGGACAACCCCTTCGGCTTCCCCTTCTCCACCTCCTGCGCCCGCCACGACTTCGGTTACCGCAACTACAAGGCCGCCGGATCCTTCGACGCCAACAAGTCCCGTCTCGACAGCGCCCTCTACGAGGACCTCAAGCGGGTCTGCAACGGCTACAGCGGCGCGACGAAGACCGCCTGCACCAGCACGGCGTGGACCTACTACCAGGCGGTCAAGGCCCTCGGCTGATCGCACGGCCCAAACCCCGCCCGCCGAGTCATCCATGACATCTCGTCAGGTCTCATGGGCTCCCTGCCGGCCTCGGCATGCCGATCCCTGACGGAGACGGCCCTCGTCACACGCTCCGGCCCGACCCCAGCCACCCGCATCAGCCGGCCCTCCCCTCGCCGGCTGATGCGGTGGTCGGGTGCCCTGGCCCCGCTCTCAGCGCCCTCCCGCTCCCCCTCCGCCTGCCCGATGTCGCCCGTCAGGCACATTCGGGCGGACGGGCCGAGAATGAGGGAGGCGGCGGATCGGCGAGCGAAAGCGCGGGCGGTTGAGCGATGACGGCGGACGACTCGGCACCCCTGTCCGACAGAGCACCTGCGGTTCCCGTGGCACCCATGGGTGCCGAGAAATGCATGGCTTCCGCGCCCTCCGCGGCCGGGGAGAGCGAGCCGCCGGCGAAGACCCGCCCGGCTGACGATCCTGGCCCGCCGAGCACTCCGCAAGCGTCGACCGACGTCAGTCCCGCGGCAGGCCACGCCGCCGACCCCGGGCCGGGCGCCGGCCGGCAGGACGAGAAGTCCGCGCTCCTCCACCTGGCCACGCGGCTGAAGGCCGACCACCCCACGATCGAGGCGTCCGTCGTCGACGACACGGTCACCGCTGCCCACGACGCGTTCCGACAGGCGAAGATCAGGACCTACGTTCCCATCCTCGTCGAGCGCCGGGCTCGGAACCTGCTCGTCGCCCTGGAGCGGGAACGCGCCGCCTCCCCGACGCCGCCGTCCATGTCCGCTCCCGCCACCGCGCCCGACATCGTGCCCGACATCGTGCCCGCCACCGCGACCGTGTTCCGCGTCGTCAGCGATCAGGGGCCGACCGCCACGGCCACCGGCGTCGAGCGGTAGACACGCTCACGGGATCTCCTGTTCCGCCCAGATGACCTTCCCCTCGGGCGTGTGACGGGCCCCCCAGCGCAGGGAGAGCTGGGCCACCAGGAAGAGGCCGCGGCCGCCCTCGTCGGTGCTCCGGGCGTGCCGCAGCCGCGGGGCGGTACTGCTGGCGTCGACGACCTCGCAGGTCAGCCGGGAGTCGAGCAGCAGCCGCAGACGGATGGGCGGCTCCGCGTAGCGGATCGCGTTGGTGACCAGTTCGCTCACGATGAGTTCCGTCGTCATGGCCAGGTCGCCGAGGCCCCACTCCTCGACGCGCCGGGTGGCCCGGGCCCGTACGTCGGACACGGCCGCCGGGTCCACGGGGACGTCCCAGGAGACGACCCGGTCGGCTCCCAGGGTGTGGGTACGGGCGAGGAGCAGGACGATGTCGTCGGGCTGGGGCACGGGTACGAGTTGGCGCACCGCGGCCGAGCAGAGGGTTTCGAGGTCCCGATCCGGCCCCGCGAGCAGTTCGCCGAGCCGGGCCATGCCCTGCTCCATGTCGTGGTCGCCCTCGACGAGACCGTCGGTGTACAGACCGACCAGGCTGTTCTCCTCCAGCTCGATCTCGTGCGCCTCGAAGGCCATCCCGCCGAGCCCGAGCGGCGGGCCGGCGGGAAGCTCCGGGAACGAGACCTCTCCGTCGGGTCCGACGACGACGGGCGGCGGATGTCCGGCCCGCGCCATCGTGCAGCGTCGGGTGACCGGGTCGTAGACGGCGTACAGGCAGGTGGCTCCGAGGAAGGAGGACGAGGACGCGTTCTGTCCGGCCGCCTCGTCATGGGTCTTCTCCTCGCTCAGCCGGAGCACGAGGTCGTCGAGATGGGCCAGGAGTTCGTCGGGGGGCAGTTCCATGTCGGCGAGGGTCTGTACGGCGGTGCGCAGGCGGCCCATGGTGGCGGCGGCGGTGATGCCGTGGCCGACCACGTCGCCGACCACCATGCCCACGCGGGCCCCGGACAGCGGGATGACGTCGAACCAGTCGCCGCCGACCCCGCCGGTCGGGTCCGCCGGCAGGTAGGAGGAGGCGATCTCCAGCGCTGTTCCGCCGGTCAGGGGGTGGGGCAGCAGGCTGTGCTGGAGGGTGACGGCCGCCGTGTGCTCCCGGGTGTAGCGGCGGGCGTTGTCGACGCACAGGGCCGCTCGCGCCACCACCTCGCGGGCCAGCAGGACGTCGTCGGGCAGGAACGAGACCGGGTTGAGGGAGCGGACGAACGTGGCGAGGCCGAGGGCGGTGTGGCGGGCCCTCATCGGCACGGAGATGAGGGAGTGCAGGCCGAAGCGGCGGATGCTCTTCGCCCGCTCGGGTTCCTCGGCGAGCCACAGCTCGTCGGACGGGTCGAGAACGGAGAGGAGGACCGGTTCGCCCTCGGTGAGCAGGTGCACGTCGTGCGGCGGCGGGAGGAAGTCGGCGCGGTCGCCGATCCGGGCGACGGCCTCCGGGCAGCCCCCGCGCACCGAGCTCATCCCGGCGCGCCGCATCTCCGGCGTGACGGAGGCCGGCCCCGCGTCGGACAGCCAGGCGCCGTGCCCCTCCGTGCTGAGCACCGACTCCAGAAGGTCGACGACGACGAAGTCCGCGAAGCGCGGTACCGCGAAGTCGGCGAGTTCCTGCGCGGTCCGCAGGACGTCGAGGGTGCCGCCGATGCTGGTCGCCGCTTCGTTGACCAGGGACAGGAGTTCCCGGGCGTTCCACCGTTCGGTGATGTCGAGGACCGTGTAGCACACGCCGGTGAAGGAGTTGTCGGCTCCGAGCAGCGGGAAGAAGGAGGTGGAGTAGGCGTGCCGGCGGTACGGGTCGGCCCAACTCCATCCCAGGTACTCGTAGTCGATGACGGGGTCGCCGGTGGCCAGGACCTTGTGCATCAGGCCTTCGATGGTCTCCGACAGGAGGCCGGGCAGCAGTTCGATCAGGCGGCGGCCGAGGCGCTGGTCACGGGGTACGCCGCCCAGGTGTTCCAGGGTGTCGTTCATCCACACGTAGCGCAGGTCCAGGTCGAGCACGGCCATGCCGACCGGCGAGCGGGTCACGAACCGGTCGAGGAACGCGGGGTCCGCCGTCCATCGCCGGCGCTGGTCCCGCGCCGACACCAGGAAGCACTCATGGCCGTCGATGCCGAACGCGGCGGACACCCGCAGGTCCACCTCGACGGGCCGCCCGTCCCTGCGGCGTACGGGGACGGAGCCGCTCCAGCCCATCCCGGCGCGGCATCGGTCGGCGATGCCGGCCACGCGGATCGGGTCCCGCTCCATCGCGAGCAGGCGTCCGGCGGAGGTCCCGACCATCTCGGCCGCCGGGTAGCCGAGAAGTGCTTCCGCGGCGCGGGTCCAGCCGATCAGCACACCGTCGCCGGACACCACCACCGCGGCGTCGGTCGACGCGTCGAGGTGTGCGCCCGGTCCCTCGGACACGGACGCGTCGGAACCTTCCTGCGCGGAGTCCATGCAGCTCATCCTCTACAGCCATGTTCCTGCTAGTCCGCGTGTTGTGCACGGCCCGACGGACGACACCGTGCGGGGCCCCGGGCATGTGGGGCCGGCGGGCCGTCCGGCGCCGGGGCGCCGCCCCGGAAACGCGCGTCGGCGTCAGCGCACGCGACCCGGAACCGGGCTCCCCCCTCAGTCCCGTACATGCCAAGAAGCCGCTCTGGAGTGGGCATGACCGGGGTCAGGGCGCAGCATGGAAGGGCCGGGGTACGGGCCGACGTGCGCGACACCGGCGTCAGAGCCGGCACACCGCGCCGGCCGGTGGAGGAGGGCCAGGGATGACAGCCGATTCCTTGCAGTCCGAGAGCGGGGGCTACGACCCCGACGCGAGCCGGCCGACCGGGCTGCTGGACGTCCTCAGCGTCGCCGCGATGGTGCTCGACGCCGAGGGCAGGATCGTGTTCTGGACCCCGCAGGCCGAGGACCTGATCGGCTACACGGCGGAGGAGGTCCTCGGCAAGTACGCCGCGCGCCTGATCATCCACCCCGAGCACCTCCAGTCCGTCTCGAAGCTGTTCGCCGAGGTGCTGGCGACCGGCCGGAGCTGGGCCGGCGCCTTCCCCATCCGGCACAAGGACGGCAGCACCCGCCTGATGGAGTTCCGCAACATGCGGCTCCTGGACGACCTCGGTGATGTGTACGCCCTCGGCATCGCCGCGGACCACACGCTGCTGCAACGGGTGGAGACCGACCTCGCGCTGTGCGAGCAGCTGATCAACCAGTCCCCCATCGGGCTGGCCCTGATGGACCCCGACCTGCGCTATCTCATGGTCAACCCGGCGCTGGAGCGGATCGACGGCATCCCGGCGGAGGACCACATCGGACGGCATCTGCGGGAGACGCTGCCGTTCCCCGACGTCGACACCGTCGAGTCCGCGCTGCGTCAGGTGCTCACCACCGGCACTCCGCTGCTCGACCAGTACCACGTGGGCCGGCCGCCCGCGGATCCCGAGCACGAGCACGCCTGGTCCCTGTCGTTCTACCGACTGGAGGACCCGGGCGGGCGGGTGCTGGGCGCGGCGGCCTCGGTCGTCGACGTCACCGAGCGGCACCGCGCGGCCGCCGAGGCCGACCGGGCGCGGCGTCGCCTGGCGCTCATCGCCGACGCCTCGACGCGGGTCGGCACCACCCTGGAGGTGGACCAGACCGCCCGCGAACTGGCGGACATCGCGGTCCCGGAGCTGGCCGACGTGGTCGCCGTCGACGTCCTCGACTCGGCGCTGGCGTGCCGCCGTATGCGCCGGCCGGACAACGGCCCGGAGTTCTTCCGCGCGCTGGCGCTCAAGGCGTCCCATCCCACGGTGGCGTTGCGCGCCGCCGACCCTCCCGGTGACCTGGCCACCTACGAGGGCGACCGGATGGTGACGCTGTGCGTGCACACCGGCAGGCCGGTGCTGGTGCGGCACGTGGGTGCGCAGGACCTGCCGCGGATCGCCCGGGACGCCCAGGCCAGCTCCCTGCTGGCACAGGCCGGCGTCCACTCGTACCTCGCGGTCCCGCTGATCGCGCACGGTGAGGTGCTCGGTGCCCTCGACCTCAAGCGCACCCGCAACCCGGTCCCCTTCGACGACGACGACGTCGTGCTGGCGACGGAGCTGGCGAGCCGTGCCGCGGTCGCCATCGACAACGCCCGCTGGTTCCAGAGCGTCCGCAACACCGCGGTGACCCTCCAGCGCAGCCTGCTGCCCGAGCACCCGCCGCACCTCAACGGTCTGGAGGTGGCATCTCGCTACCAGCCGGCCCAGGCCACCAGCGAGGTGGGCGGCGACTGGTACGACGTCATCCCGCTGTCGGACGACAGGACCGCCCTGGTCGTCGGTGACGTCATGGGCAACGGGATCGACGCGGCCGCCACCATGGGCCGGCTGCGCACCGCCACCTGCGCCTACGCCGACCTCGACCTCGATCCCGGCGACGTGCTCCAGCACCTGGACAAGATCACCTGCGATCTGGAGCACTACATCGTCACGTGCCTGTACGCCGTCTACGACCCGCACACAAGGCAGTGCCGCGTGGCCAACGCGGGCCACATGCCGCCCGCGCTGGCCCGCCCCGGCACCGCGCCCGTTCTGCTCGACCTGCCGCCGGGCGCCCCGCTCGGCGTCGGCGGGATCCCCTTCGAGACCACGACGGTCGACCTGGCCGCCGACGACGTCCTCGTCCTCTACACGGACGGACTCGTCGAGACCCGCCTGCACCCCATCGACGACCGCCTGAACGTCCTGCTGAGCTTCCTCGACGAACCCGGCCGTCCTCTGGAGGAACTCTGCGACCTCCTCCTGTACGGCCTGCGCAACTCCGACGACCACGACGACGTGGCACTCCTCATCGCACGGGCGACCTAGGGCGCGTGGTCCGGATCGTGCGCCGACCTTGGGCTCCGGGTCGAGTTCGGCCGCCGACTTCGCCAGGTTCGCCTCCGTGCGCGCGCCGAGCACCGCGTTCCCTCCGTCGCGCACCACGGCCGCCGCGA